>JBNPEA010000090.1:0-26997 GCA_051117315.1 Salinarimonas sp.
CCCATCCCGTGTCCGCTGCCCACGAGTGCGGGCTGTCCGCGCACGCTGCCGAGGGCGGCCTCAAGGCCATCATCGCCATCCAGTCCACACGCCTCGGCGTCGCCGCCGGGGGCTGCCGCAGGTGGCCCTACGCGAGCGACGACGAGGCGCTCGCCGACGCCCTGCGGCTGTCGCGGGGCATGACCTACAAGAACGCCGTCGCGGGGCTCGATCTCGGCGGCGGCAAGTCGGTCATCATCGCCGACCCGCGCACGCAGAAGACGCCCGCGCTGCTGCGCGCCTTCGGGCGGGCGGTGGATGCGCTCGGCGGCCTCTACACCACGGCGGAGGATGTCGGCATCAGCGTCGAGGACATGGAGATCGTGCGCGAGGCGACCCCGCACGTGGCCGGCCTCGTCAGCGGGGCGCATGCCTCCGGCGATCCCTCGCCGGTGACGGCGCGGGGCGTGTTCGAGGGCATGCGCCGGGCGCTCGCGGTCGCCACCGGCTCCGACGACCTCGCCGGCCGCACGGTCGCGGTGCAAGGTCTCGGCCATGTCGGGCGCCACCTGTGCGCGCTGCTGCACGCCGCCGGCGCGCGCCTCGTCGTCTCCGACATCGATGCCGCCCGGCTCGCGGACGCCGAGCGCAGCTTCGATGCCCGCGCGGTCGCGCCCGGAGAGATCGCCGCGGTGGAGGCCGACGTCTTCGCGCCCTGCGCCCTCGGCGGGGTGCTCGACGACGCGGCGATCCCGCGGCTGAAGGCCCGCATCGTCGCCGGCGCGGCCAACAACCAGCTGGCCCGGGCCGAGCACGCCGAGGCGCTGCACGCCCGCGGCATCCTCTACGTTCCCGACTTCGCGCTCAATGCGGGCGGCATCATCAACGTCGCCCGCGAGATCGAGGGGCGCACGGACGCGCGCTGGCTCGAGGAGCGGCTCTCCGCCATGGTCGGCAACATCGAGGCGATCCTGCGCGAGGCGCAGGCGCAGGACGTCTCCCCGCACGGCGTCGCCGAGGCCTTCGCGCGGCGGCGGCTGGCGTGAGAAGAAGCGGCGACGGCGCCGGTTGCGGGCTTGCGCCGCCCCCGCGCTCTTGCTTAGCTTCCCCCGACATCGTGGGAACCCGCGCCTAACGGGCGGGTTGACCCGCCGCCGGAGAGCCCGCATCCGCCGGGCTCGCGATACGTGACTCGACGGGCGAGACGCGGGGCGGACCGGCCGCCCATTCCCTGATGCGCGCGCGGTCCTCGCGCGCGTTCGAGAAACCGACGCACGACGTGACCAGACGCGAGGGACGATGGCCGAAACCCCCATCCTGAAGGCGCCACGCATCTATTACATGCACCATCGGCTGGTCGGGCCGCTCGGGCGCTTCGCCGACCACTTCGACCGGGTCCGTCGCCTGGGCTTCGACCACGTCCTGCTGTCGCCGATCTACGCGCCCGGTCGCGCCGGCGACGTGTTCTTCCCGGCCGATCACGAGGCGGCCCACCCCGCGCTGGAGACGGACTACGGCGCCCACGACGTGATTCGCTGGCTCGTCGACGAGGCGGGCGAGCGCGGCCTCGCGCTGATGCTCGACATGGCGCCGCAGAGCTTCGCGCTCGAGCATCCCTTCGTCGAGGCGGCGCCGGACTGCTTCACCGTGCGCCGCGAGACGCCGATGGGCATCGTCGACCCGCGGCATCCGGCGAGCCCGCAGGGCACGGCGATGTCGCGGATCGCGGACGAGTGCGGCGAGCGGCTGGCGCAGTTCTGGGCGCCGAAGCTCGCGGCCTACGCCGAGCTCGGCGTCGCCGGCTACCGCGCCCTCAAGCCGGCTGCGCCGACGGCGCGGCTCTGGGGCCGGCTGATGGCGGCCGCGCGCGACGTCAAGCGAGACACGCGGTTCATCGCCGACACGACCGGCGTGCCGCGGCCCGACGTGTTCGGCCTGCGCGGCGTCGGCTTCGACCACACGCTCGATTCCCTCGCCTGGTGGGACTACCGCGCCACCTGGTTCCTGGAGGAGCACGACGCGCTCGCCTCCATCGCCCCGCCGATCGCGACCGTGGAGGCGCCGTTCTCGACGCGGCTCGCCGAGCGGGTGCGCGACAATCGCGGGCTTCGCCCGGCCTACGACCGCGCGCTACACGCCGCGGCGGCGCTCGGCTGCGGGCTGCTCGCGCCGATGGGCGTCGAGGTCGCCGCGCGCCGCCCGATGGACGCCGTCGTCTCCACGCCGGAGGACTACGACCGCGCCGCGGCGGAGGCGCCGTTCGACCTCACGGGCATGGTCGAGCGGGTGAACCGCCTCGTCGAGACGACGCCGCTCCTGCGTGACACGCCGCTGCTGCGTCCGCTCACGGGTCCCTCGGCCCGCGTCACCGGCTTCCTGCGCACGGCGCGCGATCCGCGCATCGCCGAGGCGGCGCTCCTCGTCGCCATCAACCCGGACCTCTACGAGCCGAACGACGTCTTCGCCGCCAAGCTGCGCGGCCAGATGGGCGGCGCCTTCGGCAGCTTCGCGCCGGTCGAGGCCGGGGCCTCGGACGTCACGGCCTCTGCCGGGGACCTGATCGCGCTGCATCCGGGCGAGGCCTTCGTCGCCGAGGCCTCCCGCGCCGCGCCGGTCAAGGTCGGCCGCCAGCCGGGCAAGCGCGCCGTCACCACCGCCGCGACGAAATGGCCGCGCATCTTCGTCGACAACCTCGCGCCGTCCGTCGACGAGGGGCGCTACGCGGTCAAGCGCGTCGTCGGCGACGCGATGGTCGTCGCGGCGGACGCGCTGATGGACGGGCACGAGGTGCTCGGCGTCGAGCTGCAATGGCGCGCCGTCGACGAGCAGGACTGGCGGCGCGCACCGATGGAGCCCATCGGCAACGACCGTTTCCAGGGCATGCTCTTCCTCGAGCGCATGGGCCGGCACGAGTACGTCGTCGAGGCATGGCACGACGTCTACCAGACCTTCTGCCGCGACCTGACGAAGAAGTTCGACGCCAAGGTCGACTACCAGCTCGACCTGATCGAGGGCCGCCAGCATCTCGAGGCGGCGCACAAGGGGGGCTCGGGCGAGCTCGCCTCCGGCCTCGAGGAGATCCTCGCGCGGTTCGACCGGGCCGAGGGCGACGAGCGGGTGCACGTGCTGCTCTCGCCGCAGGCGCGGGCGCTGATGCGGACGGCCGACCCGCGGCCCCACGCCGCGAGGAGCCACGTGCAGCCGATCGAGGCCGACCGGACGCAGGCGCATTTCGCCAGCTGGTACGAGCTCTTCCCGCGCTCGATGAGTGGCGACCCCGCGCGTCACGGCACGCTGCGCGACGTCATTCCCGAGCTGCCGCGCGTGCGCGACATGGGGTTCGACGTGCTCTACTTCCCGCCGATCCACCCGATCGGCAAGAAGAACCGCAAGGGCAAGAACAACACCCTCACGCCGAGCCCCGAGGATCCGGGCTCGCCCTACGCCATCGGCTCGCCCGAGGGCGGCCACGACGCGCTGCACCCGGAGCTCGGCACGTTCGAGGACTTCCGCGCCCTGCGCGCGGCGGCGGAGGAGCACGGGCTCGAGATCGCCCTCGACTTCGCCATCCAGTGCTCGCCGGACCACCCGTGGCTGAAGGAGCATCCGGGCTGGTTCGACTACCGGCCGGACGGCTCGATCAAGTACGCCGAGAACCCGCCGAAGAAGTACGAGGACATCGTCAACGTCGACTTCTACAAGCCGGAATCGATCCCGGACCTGTGGACGACGTTGCGCGACGTCGTGCTGTTCTGGTGCAAGGAGGGGGTGCGCACCTTCCGCGTCGACAATCCTCACACCAAGCCCTTGCCGTTCTGGCAATGGATGATCGCCGACGTGAAGGCGCAGTACCCGGATGCGATCTTCCTGTCGGAGGCCTTCACCCGGCCGAAGATGATGTACGGGCTGGCCAAGCTCGGCTTCACCCAGTCCTACACCTACTTCACCTGGCGCAACACCAAGTTCGAGCTGCAGTCCTATTTCGAGGAGCTGGCGAACGAGGCGCCGAAGGACTTCTTCCGACCGAACCTGTTCGTCAACACGCCGGACATCAACCCCTACTACCTCCAGAGCTGCGGCCGCGCCGGCTTCCTGGTGCGGGCCTGCCTCGCGGCGACGCTCGGCGGGCTGTGGGGCGTGTATTCCGGCTTCGAGGTGCTCGAGGGCGAGCCGATCCCCGGCAAGGAAGAGTACAAGAACTCCGAGAAGTACGAGATCAAGGCGCGCGACGTCTCCATGCCCGGCAACATCGTCGCCGACATCACGCGGCTCAACCGCATCCGGCGCGCGAACCCGGCGCTGCACACGCACACCAACACGCGCTTCTACAACGCCTTCAACGACGAGATCCTGTACTGGGGCAAGCCCTCGCGCGAGGGTGACGACATGCTCCTCGTCATGGTGAACCTCAATCCGCACGTGGCGAACGCCTGCGACTTCGAGATCCCGCTGTGGGAGTTCGGCCTGCCAGACGACGGCGCCGTCATGGTCGACGACCTCGTCGCCGACCGCGCCTTCGTCTGGCACGGCAAGACGCAGCACATCCGCCTCGACCCGTTCGAGTATCCCTTCGTCATCTGGCGTATCCGACCGCATCAGGGGGCCTGACTTGGCGCGCAAGAAGTCGCTCATCACGAACACCGATCCGCTCTGGTACAAGGATGCGGTGATCTATCAGCTTCACGTGAAGTCGTTCTTCGATTCCAACAACGATGGAATCGGCGATTTCGAAGGGCTGCTGCAGAAGCTCGACTACATCACCGAGCTCGGGGTCACCTGCATCTGGCTGCTGCCGTTCTACCCGTCGCCACGGCGGGACGACGGCTACGACATCGGGGACTATCGCAACGTCCATCCGGAATACGGCAAGGCGCGCGACTTCAAGCGCTTCGTCGAGGAGGCGCACGCGCGGGGCCTGCGCGTCGTCACCGAGCTCGTCATCAACCACACCTCGGACCAGCACCCCTGGTTCCAGAAGGCGCGGCGGGCGAAGCCCGGCTCGGCGGCGCGGGACTTCTATGTCTGGTCGGACGACGACAAGAAGTACTCCGGCACGCGCATCATCTTCGTCGACACCGAGAAGTCGAACTGGACCTGGGACCCGGTCGCCAACGCCTATTTCTGGCACCGCTTCTACAGCCATCAGCCGGACCTGAACTTCGACAACCCAAGGGTGTTGAAGGAGGTCTTCTCGATCATGCGCTTCTGGCTCGACATGGGCGTCGACGGGCTGCGGCTCGACGCGGTGCCCTACCTCGTCGAGCGCGAGGGCACCAACAACGAGAACCTGCCCGAGACCCACGACATCCTCAAGAAGATCCGTGCCGAGCTCGACGCCACCTATCCCGACCGGATGCTGCTCGCCGAGGCGAACCAGTGGCCGGAGGACACGCAGGACTATTTCGGCGACGGCGACGAATGCCACATGGCGTTCCACTTCCCGCTGATGCCGCGCATGTACATGGCGATCGCGCAGGAGGACCGCTTCCCGATCACCGACATCATGCGCCAGACGCCGGAGATCCCGGAGAACTGCCAGTGGGCGATCTTCCTGCGCAACCATGACGAGCTCACCCTCGAGATGGTGACCGACAAGGAGCGCGACTACCTCTGGAACACCTACGCGTCGGAGACCCGCGCGCGCATCAACCTCGGCATCCGCCGCCGCCTGGCGCCGCTGCTGCAGCGCGACCGCCGCCGGGTCGAGCTGATGAACTCGCTCCTGCTGACCATGCCCGGCACGCCGGTGATCTACTACGGCGACGAGATCGGCATGGGCGACAACATCTTCCTCGGCGACCGCGACGGCGTGCGCACGCCGATGCAATGGTCGCCGGACCGCAACGGCGGCTTCTCGCGCGCCGACCCGGCGCGGCTGACCCTGCCGCCGATCCAGGACCCGCTCTACGGCTACGACCGCGTCAACGTCGAGAGCCAGGAGCGCGACCCGTCCTCGCTGCTCAACTGGACGCGCCGCATGCTCGCGGTGCGCAAGCAGCATCCGTCCTTCGGCCGCGGCGCGATCCGCTTCCTGCGCCCCGCCAACCGCAAGATCCTGGCCTACCTGCGCGAGCTCGACGGCGACACCATCCTGTGCGTCGCCAACGTCTCGCGCCAGGCGCAGGCGGTGGAGCTCAACCTCGCCGAGTTCGCCGGGCGCATCCCGGTGGAGCTGTCGGGCGGCGCCTCGTTCCCGCAGCTCGGGCAATTGCCCTACCTGCTCACCCTGCCGCCCTACGGCTTCTACTGGTTCCAGCTGTCGGAGACGGTCGAGCCGCCGCAATGGTCGACGGCGACCGCCGGCATCGAGCCCGAGCACCTCACCTTCGTGGTCCGCGGCGGCGTTCCCGAGGTGGTGGAGGGCAGGGCGCGCGACACGCTCGTACGCGACGTGCTGCCGGGCTATGCGCCCCAGCGGCGCTGGTTCCAGCGCAAGGACCAGGCGATCGACGGCGTCGAGCTGATCACCGCCATGCCGCTGCCGGGCGCCGGCAAGGATATCCTGATGGCGCTCGTCGAGATCACGACCGCCGCCGCGACCGAGCGCTACGCGTTGCCGCTCGCGATCTCGTGGGACGACGAGCCGCCGGCGCCCTTCGCGCCGCAGCTGGCGATGGCGCGAGTCCGCATGGGGCGGCGCGTGGGCTACCTGACGGACGGCTTCGCCATGCCGGGCTTCGCCCGGGCGCTGACGCAGGGGCTCGCCGAGGAGTCCGTGCTCCAGACCGAGACCGGCGAGATCCGCTTCCGCGCGACCTCGCACTTCGCCGAGCACGCGCCCGAGGCCGACGCCGAGATCGAATGGCTCACCGCCGAGCAGTCGAACTCGACGCTGATCGTCGGCCGCCAGGCCGTGTTCAAGCTCCTGCGCAAGCTCACGCCGGGTGTCCATCCCGAGGCGGAGATGAGCCGCTATCTCACCGAGAACGGTTTCGCCAACGCGCCGCCGCTGCTGGGCGAGGCGGTCCACGTCGCGGCCGACGGCACGCCGACGACGCTCGCCATCGTCCAGGGCTTCGTGCTCAACCAGGGCGACGGCTGGCAGTGGACGCTGAACTATCTCGACCGCACCATCGACGAGCTCTCGGCCCACACCGAGGAGGAGGAGGAGGCGGGCGAGAACGGCTACCGCTTCGAGACCTACGCGGCTTTCGCCCACACGCTGGGCCGGCGGCTCGCGGAGATGCACGCGGTGCTGGGCCGCGACACGGACGATGCGGACTTCCGGCCCGAGACCGCGGACGCGGCCGAGGCCGAGCGGGTGCGCGCGAGCGTGCGCGGCCAGCTCGAGGCGGCCTTCGCCGCCATCGAGGCCTACGGCGAGTGGGAGAACGAGGAGGACGCCGCGCAGGCGCGCGTCCTGCTCGACAACCGCGCGCGGCTGCTCGCCATCGTCGACGAGAAGGCCGGCGCGCTCGCCGGCACGCGGCGCATCCGCGTCCACGGTGACCTGCATCTCGGGCAGGTGCTGGTGGCGGGCAGCGACGTCATGATCATCGACTTCGAGGGGGAGCCCGCCAAGTCGCTCGCCGAGCGGCGCGCCAAGGCGAGCCCGCTGCGCGACATCGCGGGGGTGATCCGCTCCTTCGACTACGCGGCGTCCAACCTCAAGAAGCACCGCCATACCCCGCAGGGGCCGCTCACGGAGGCGCGCGGCGCGCAGCTGCGCTCGCTCTTCCGGCAGGTCGCCGAGGAATCCTTCCTCGCGGCCTACGCCGAGGTCGACGCCGACACCGTCGCCAACGCGGCGCTGCTCGACCTCTTCGTGCTGGAGAAGGCGGCCTACGAGATCACCTACGAGGCGGCCAACCGGCCGGCGTGGCTGGACGTCCCGCTCAACGGGTTCGCCCACGTGGCCGAGCGCCTGCTCAACGCCAACGAGGAGCCATCCTGATGACCCAAGCGACCACGCACGCGCCGGAGATCGAGGGCGTCGAGGCCGCGGCGATGGAGGCGCTCGCCGGGCGCCTCACCGATCCGTTCGCCTTCCTCGGCATGCACGACACGGGACAGGGTCCCGCGGTCCGGGCCTTCCTGCCCGGCGCGGAGGCGGTCGAGGTCGTCTCGCGCGAGAACGGCGAGACCCTCGGGCGCCTGAACGAGGTGCGCGAGGGCCTCTACGCCGGTCTCGTGAGCCGCCGCGAGCGCTACACGCTGCGCATCACCTGGCCGGGCACGGTCCAGGAGACGGAGGACCCGTACGCCTTCGGGCTGGTGCTCGGCGACCTCGACCTGCACCTGTTCTCGGAGGGCGCGCACTGGGATCTCGCCGAGCGCTTCGGCGCGCAGCCGATGGAGCACGAGGGCGTCTCCGGCGTCGCCTTCTCCGTCTGGGCGCCGAATGCCCGGCGCGTCTCGGTGATCGGCGACTTCAACTCCTGGGACGGCCGGCGCCACGCCATGCGGCTGCGCCACTCCGCCGGGATCTGGGAGCTGTTCGTGCCGCGCATCGGCCCGGGCGAGCGCTACAAGTACGAGATCGTCGGCAAGCACGGCGAGACGCTGACGCCCAAGGCCGACCCGCTGGCGCGGCGCACCGAGACGCCGCCGGCGACCGCCTCCATCGTCGCCGCGCCCCACGCCTTCCGCTGGACGGACGAGGAGTGGATGGCAAAGCGCGGCGCGCGCCAGGCCCCGGCGAAGCCGATGGCCGTCTACGAGGTGCATCCCGCCTCCTGGCTGCGGCCGGAGGGCGAGCCGCAGGGCACGCTCGATTGGGACCAGCTCATCGACACGCTGATCCCCTACGTCGCCGATCTCGGCTTCACGCATATCGAGCTGATGCCGATCATGGAGCATCCGTTCGGCGGCTCCTGGGGTTACCAGCCGCTGTCGCTGTTCGCGCCGTCGGCGCGCTACGGCACGCCGGAAGGCTTCGCGCGCTTCGTCGACGCCTGCCACCGCGCCGAGCTCGGCGTCATCCTCGACTGGGTGCCCGCCCATTTCCCGACCGACCCCCACGGCCTCGCGCGCTTCGACGGCACGGCGCTCTACGAGCACGAGGACCCGCGCGAGGGCTACCACCACGACTGGAACACCTACATCTACAACATGGGCCGCCAGGAGGTGCAGGGCTTCCTCATCGCCTCGGCCCTGTGGTGGACGGAGACGTTCCACATCGACGCGCTGCGCGTCGACGCGGTCGCCTCGATGCTCTACCGCGACTATTCGCGCGAGCACGACCAGTGGATCCCCAACCGCTTCGGCGGGCGCGAGAACCTCGAGTCGATCGACTTCCTCAAGCGCATGAACCAGATCGTGCAGGAGCGCGCGCCCGGCGCCATCACGATCGCGGAGGAATCGACCGCCTTCCCGGGCGTGTCGCAGCCGGTTTCGCAGGGCGGGCTCGGCTTCTCCTACAAGTGGAACATGGGCTGGATGCACGATACGCTGCACTACATCCAGCGCGAGCCGCTGTATCGCTCCTTCCATCACAACGAGCTCACCTTCGGGCTGGTCTACGCCTTCTCGGAGAAGTTCGTGCTGCCGATCTCCCACGACGAGGTCGTGCACGGCAAGGGCTCGCTGATCGGCAAGATGCCGGGCGACGAGTGGCAGAAGCTCGCCAACCTGCGCGCCTATTTCGGCTTCATGTGGACCCATCCCGGCAAGAAGCTGCTCTTCATGGGCTGCGAGATCGGCCAGCATCGCGAGTGGAACCACGACGGCGAGATCGAGTGGGCGCTCCTGCAGAACCACAGCCATGCCGGCCTGCAGATGCTGGTGCGCGACCTCAACAAGCTCTACGCCCGCGAGCCGGCGCTGTTCACCACGGACGCCGAGCCCTCCGGCTTCGAGTGGATCGTCGGCGACGACGCGCAGAACTCGGTCTTCGCCTACCTGCGGCGCGGGACCGGTGACGGCAAGCCGCTGCTCGTCGTGCTCAACATGACCCCGGTTCCGCGCCACGAGTACCGCATCGGCGTTCCCGAGGGCGGTACCTGGAGCGAGATCCTCAACACCGACGCGCAGATCTACGGCGGGACCAACCTCGGCAATGCCGGGGCGGTCCGCACGGAAGCTATTCCGGCGCACGGGCGGAGCCATTCGGTCGGCATCACGTTACCACCGCTCGCGGCGGTCGTCTTCCGCCATCAGGCCTGAGGAATCCATGCCCCTTCTCCCCGACCGGCTCTCTCCCGGCTCCGCCTACCCGCTCGGCGCGACCTGGGACGGTCTCGGCGTGAACTTCGCCGTGTTCTCCGCGCATGCCGAGCGCATGGAGCTGTGCCTGTTCGACCCCACGGGCCGGCGGGAGGTCGCGCGCTACGACCTGCCCGAATGGACCGACGAGGTCTGGCACGGCTACCTGCCGCACGTGAAGCCGGGGATGCTCTACGGCTTTCGCGCGCACGGGCCCTACGAGCCTCTGCAAGGGCATCGGTTCAACCCCAACAAGCTGCTCGTCGACCCCTACGCCAAGGCGCTCCACGGCGAGACGCGCTGGACGGACGCGATGTTCGGCTACCGCGTCCTCTCCCCGCGCGGCGATCTCTCCTTCGATCGCCGCGACAGCGCGCCCGCGGTGCCCAAGGCGGTGGTCGTCGACGACTCGTTCTCGTGGGGGGACGACCGGGCGCCGAACGTGCCCTGGTCGGAGACGGTGATCTACGAGGCACACGTGAAGGGGCTCACCAAGCTCCTCGACGACGTGCGCATCCCCGAGCGCGGCACCTATTCCGCGCTCGCCCATCCCGCCGTGATCGAGCATCTCAAGCGGCTCGGCGTCACCTCGCTCGAGCTCCTGCCGATCCACGCTTTCCTGCAGGATCGCTTCCTGCAGGAGAAGGGACTGACGAACTACTGGGGCTACAACACGCTCTCGTTCTTCGCCCCTGAGCCGCGCTACACCATGCCGGGCGGGGACAACAACGACCTGCGCATCGCCATCCGCCGCCTGCACGCGGCGGGCATCGAGGTGATCCTCGACGTCGTCTACAATCACACCTGCGAGGGCGGCGAGCTCGGCCCGACCATCTCCTGGCGCGGCCTCGACAACGCGAGCTACTACCGCCTCCTGCCCGACAACCCGCGCCACTGCATCAACGACACGGGCACCGGCAACACCGTGAACCTGTCGAACGCACGCGTCCTGCAGATGGTGATGGACAGCCTGCGCTACTGGGCGACGTCCTACCGCGTCGACGGCTTCCGCTTCGACCTCGGCGTCACGCTCGGGCGCGAGCCGCACGGCTTCGACCCCGGCGCGGGATTCTTCGACGCTCTGCGGCAGGACCCGATCCTGTCGCGCAAGAAGCTGATCTCGGAGCCCTGGGACATCGGGCCCGGCGGCTACCAGCTCGGCCACCATCCGCCGTCCTTCGCGGAGTGGAACGACCGCTACCGCGACGGGGTGCGGCGCTACTGGCGCGGCGACGGGGGCCTGCGCTCCGACCTCGCGGCGCGGCTGTCGGGCTCCGGCGACCTGTTCGACCGGCGCGCCCGCCGGCCCTGGGCCTCGGTGAACTTCATCGCCGCGCACGACGGCTATACGCTCGCCGACATCGTCTCCTACGAGGAGAAGCACAACGAGGCCAATGGCGAGGACAATCGCGACGGTCATTCCGAGAACTACTCGCGCAACTGGGGCGTGGAGGGGCCGACGGACGATCCCGAGATCCTCGCCGTGCGCACGCGGGTGATGCGCTCGCTGCTCACCACCGTCTTCGCGGCGCTCGGCACGCCGATGATCCTCGCGGGCGACGAGTTCGGGCGCTCGCAGGGCGGCAACAACAACGCCTATGCCCAGGACAACGAGATCTCCTGGCTGGACTGGAGCGTCGCGCGCTCGGACGCCGGCGAGGCGCTCGCCGCCTTCACCGGGCGGCTCGCCGCGATCCGGCGCGAGCATCCGATCATCCGCTGCCGACGCTTCCTCTACGGCCAGGAGATCGCCGAGGGCATCCGCGATCTCGATTGGTTCGACGAGAACGGCGGCACGCCCTCGCCGGAGGACTGGAACGACTACGAGAAGCGCGCCCTCGTCATGCGCCGGGCGATGCGGCGCGAGGACGGCGGCATCGAGATCGTCGCCTTCCTGCTCAACGGCTCGGACGAGACGATCCGCTTCACGCTTCCGGGGCCGGCGAACGGCTGGCGGCTGTTGATCGATTCCGCCGATCCCGATCGCGCCGAGGAGAGCCTCGGCGAGCCCGCCTACGAGGTGCTCGACCGCGCCGCGGTGCTCGTCGCCGCGACGATCATGCCCGAGGAGGGCGGGGGATGAGCGCGCGAAGCCGCCGCACCCGCCTTCTCCCCTGAGGGGAGGAGGCGGGTGCGGCGTTTGCATGTAGGCTGACCCGAACTCTCGACGAGGACAGGATCCATGGCCCGCCATTCACACCCCACCCTCTGGGGCGCGAGCCTGGTCGCACCGGGCCGCACGCGCTTTCGCCTCTGGGCGCCGATCCAGCGGCAGCCGCATCTCGTGATCGAGGGCCGCGCGCCCGTGCCGATGGACAAGCAGGACGCAGGCTGGTTCGAGGTCGAGGTCGACTGCGATGCCGGCACGCCCTACCGCTACCGGCTCGACGACGGCATGCTCGTGCCCGATCCCGCGTCGAAGGCGCAGGCGGCGGATGTGCACGACCCGTCGCTCGTCGTCGATCCGCACGCCCATGAGTGGGTGCACGACGGCTGGCGCGGCCGGCCGCTGGAGGAGCTCGTCGTCTACGAGCTGCACGTCGGGCTGCTCGGCGGCTTCGACGGCGTGCGCGCGCACCTCGAGGGCCTCGCCGATCTCGGAGTCACGGCGATCCAGCTGATGCCGATCGGCGAGTTTCCCGGCGCGCGCAACTGGGGCTACGACGGCGTGCTGCCCTATGCGCCGGACGCCGCCTACGGCACGCCGGACGACCTCAAGCGCCTCGTCGACGCGGCGCACGGGCTCGGGCTGCAGGTCTTCCTCGACGTCGTCTACAACCACTTCGGGCCGGAGGGGAACTACCTCCACGCCTATGCGGAACCGTTCTTCCGGACCGACATCCACACGCCCTGGGGCGCCGCGATCGACTTCCGCCGCCGCGAGGTCCGGCGCTTCTTCGCTGACAACGTGCTGATGTGGCTGATGGAGTACCGCCTCGACGGCCTGCGCTTCGACGCCGTCCACCAGATCCCCGAGCGCGACTGGCTCGACGAGGTAGCCGCCGAGGTGCGCCGCACCATCGAGCCGGGGCGGCACGTGCACCTCGTCCTCGAGAACGAGGAGAACGATCCCGGCTATCTCGGGCGGGACATCGACGCGCAGTGGAACGACGATTTCCACCATTGCGTCCACGTGATGCTCACCGGCGAGGACCAGTCCTACTACGGCAACTACGTCCGCGACACCGCCGGCAAGCTCGCGCGTGCGCTGAAGGAGGGCTTCGTCTACCAGGGCGAGCCGCCGGAGAACGGGGAGGGCGGCCCGCGCGGCGGCCCCTCCGGGCATCTGCCGCCCACTGCCTTCGTCACCCACATCCAGAACCACGACCAGATCGGCAACCGCGCCTTCGGCGACCGCCTCGCCGCGCTCGTCGACCGCACGGCGCTCGACGCCGCGGTGGCGCTGCACCTCCTGTGCCCGCAACTGCCGATGATCTTCATGGGCGAGGAGACCGGGGCGCGGGAGCCCTACCTGTTCTTCACCGACTATCACGATGCGCTCGCCGACACCGTCCGCGAGGGACGCCGGCGCGAGTTCAAGGCCTTCCCCGAGTTCGCGGACCCGCAGACCCGCGCCCGCATCCCCGACCCGAACGCGCCCGAGACCTTCGCGCGCTCGCGCCCCCCCATTGCCGGAGAGCGGGGGGACGACGTCGTGACGGCGCTCTACCGCCATCTGCTCGCCGCCCGCGCCGAGACCATCGTCCCGCGCCTGAAGGGCGCCGCCGCCGAAAGCGCCGAGGTCGTCGACGAGAAGGCCGTGATCGGCCGCTGGCGCATGGGCGACGGCGCGCGGCTGACGCTCCTGACCAATCTCGGCGCGACCCCCGCACCGCTCGGCGCGATCTCCGTGCCGGCGTGCGAGCCCTTCGTCGTCGTCGGGCAGCCGCTCGCCGAAGGCGGCGTGCCCGCCCACACCACAATCGCCTGGCTGGAGGACGCTTCGTGATGGCCGATGCGCTGCACGCGCTCGCCGAGGAGGCGGGCCTGCACATCCGCTGGGAGGATTTCCGGGGCCGGCCCGCCGAGGTCGGCGCCGAGACCCTCCGCCGCGTCCTCGCCGCCATGGGCCTGCCGGCCGGCAGCGCGGACGAGATCGCGGACAGCCGCGCGCGGCTGCGCCAGGAGGCCGGCGCGGGCCTCTCCTTCCTGACGACCGAGGTCGGGCAGCCGACCCCGCTGCCCGCCGCCTTCGCGCAGAGCGCGGTCGCTGTGCTGCGCCACGAGCACGGCGGGCGCCGCGAGATGCGGCTCGCCCCCTCCGCCGGCGGGCTCTCGCTGCCGCCGGTCCTCGAGCCCGGCTATCACGGCCTCGAGATCGGGGATCACCACCTCACCCTCGCGGTGGCGCCGCGCCACGGCGTGCGGGTGGAGGACATCACCGGGGGACGCGACGTCTTCGGTCTCGCCGCGCAGATCTACTCCCTGCCGCCGCGTCCGGGCGAGGAGTTCGGCGACTTCGGCGCGCTCGCCGCCTATTGCGAGGCCGCCGGGCGGGGCGGGGCGGATGCGGTGGCGATGAGCCCGAGCCACGCGGGCTTTTCCGCCGACGCCTCGCGCTTCAGCCCCTACTCGCCCTCCACGCGCCTGTTCCACAACGTCCTCTATGCCGATCCGACGGCGGTGTTCGGCGACATCGACCTCTCCGGCGAGGCGCCCCCGCGCGGCGACCTCGTCGACTGGGAGGCGGGCGCGCGGATCAAGCTCGCCCGCCTGCGTGCGCTGTTCGAGCGTTTCGAGGCGTCCGGCGACGCGCCGCTGCGGGCGGCGTTCGCGGGCTTTCGCGCCGCGGGCGGCACGCTCCTCGAGAACCACGCGCGCTACGAGGCGCTGCACGCGCATCTCGGCGGCGCCGGCTTCCACGACTGGCCGGAGCCCTACCGCGATCCGGGAAGCCCCGCCGTCGAGGCCTTCTGCCGCGAGAACGTCGAAGAGGTCGTCTTCCACGCCTTCCTGCAATGGCTCGCCGAGCGCTCGCTCGTCGACGCGCAGGCGCGCGCGAAGGCGGCCGGGATGGCGATCGGCCTCGTCGCCGACCTCGCGGTCGGCATGGACGGCGGCGGCAGCCATGTCTGGTCGCGGCGCGAGGACGTGCTCGACGGCCTCTCCATCGGCGCGCCGCCCGACCTGCTCGGCCCTACGGGCCAGGACTGGGGCCTCACCAACTTCTCGCCACGCGCGCTCCTCGCCACCGGCTTCCAGCCGTTCCTGGCGACGCTGCGCGCGGCGCTGCGCTGCGCCGGCGGGGTTCGCATCGACCACGTCATGGGTCTGCGCCGGCTCTGGGTCGTGCCCGACGGCATGACGCCCCACGACGGCTGCTACATCTCCTATCCCGAGGAGGACATGCTGCGCCTCGTCGCGCTCGAATCCTACCGATCCGGCGGCGTGGTGATCGGCGAGGATCTCGGCACCGTGCCCCCCGGCTTCCGGCCGAAGCTCGACCGCGCGGGCGTGCTGGGCATGCGGGTGCTCTGGTTCGAGCGCGGCGCGCACGGGCGCTTCACCGCCCCGCGGCGCTACGCCCGCCACGCCGCCTCGATGACGACGACCCACGATCTGCCCACCGTCGCCGGCTGGTGGCGCGGCAACGACGTCGACTGGCGCGAGCGCGTCGGCCACGGCGACGCCGAGTTCCACCGGACCCAGCACGAGGAGCGTGACGCCGACCGCGCCAAGCTGTGGGAGGCCCTCGTCGAGGCCGGCACCGCCGACGGCGCGCCGCCCGCGCTGGAGGAGACCGATCCCGTGGTCGATGCGGCGCTCGGCTTCGTCGCCGCGACCGCCTCGAACCTGGCGATCCTGCCGGCGGAGGACCTGCACGGTCTGGTCGAGCAGCCGAACCTGCCCGGAACCCTCCACGAGCACCCGAATTGGCGTAGACGGCTCCCGTTCGAAGGTCTCGACGATCCCGCCGCCAGCCGCCGGATGGCGCTCCTCGCGACGGCGCGGCCGCGGGATAAGGCGTAGGATCGGCACGCGGCGGCGATACCTCCCCTTCGGGAGGGTGGGCCGCGCAGCGGACCGGTGGGGGCGAGCGGTCGCGCATCTCGCCCCCACCCGTCGGCTCCAAGAGCCGCCGACCTCCCCGCGGGGGAGGTGACGGGCCGGCGCACAGGACAACGAGGCCCGAGCAATGACGACCGACACCCCGATCGCCCCGCGCGTCCCGCGCGCCACCTACCGGCTCCAGCTGCGTCGCGAGTTCCCGTTCGAGGCGGCGGAGCGGGTCGTGCCGTACCTCGCGGCGCTGGGCGTCACCCATCTCTACCTCTCGCCGATCCTGGCCTCGCGCCGCGGCTCCGTGCACGGCTACGACGGCGTCGACTTCACCCACGTCGATCCCGAGATCGGCGGCGAGGACGGCCTGCGGGCGCTCGTCGCCGCCGCGCGGCGGCACGGAATGGGGCTCTTCGCCGACATCGTGCCCAACCACATGGCGGTGGGCGGCGCCGACAACCGGTTCTGGCTCGACGTGCTCGAGAACGGGCAGGGGAGCCGCTACGCGCACTACTTCGACATCGACTGGACCACTCCGGACCCGGTGCTCGAGGGGAAGGTCGCCGCGCCCTTCCTCGGCGCGCCTTACGGGCAGGCGCTGGCCAGTCGCGAGATCCGGATCGTGCTCGACCCGCACATGCGCCGGCTGTGCGCCGCCTACTACCATCACCGCTTCCCCCTGAACCCCGGCGACTACGGCGAGATCCTGCGTGCCGGCGACCCCGCGCTGGCGCCGATGGCGGAGCGTTTCGACGCGGCGCGCACGCCCGAGGCCTTCAAGGAGGCGCGCGTCGCGCTGGCCCAGGAGGCCGGCGAGACCCTGGAGGCCGCGCTCGCACGCGTGTCCGAGCCCGCGACGTTGCACCCCATCCTGGAACGCCAGCACTGGCGCCTGGCCTGGTGGCGCACGGCGGGCGACGAGATCAACTGGCGGCGCTTCTTCGACATCACCGAGCTCGCGGGGCTCAGGGTCGAGGAGGAGGACGTGTTCGAGGGCGTGCACGCCGAGATCTTCCGCCTCTACGCCGAGGGCCTGATCGACGGCCTGCGCATCGACCACGTCGACGGCCTCGCCGACCCCGCGGGCTACGGCCGGCGCCTGCGCGAGCGCCTCGGCGAGATCGCGCCCGAGCGGCCGCGCGAGGCGCCACCGGGGCCGGCGCTGGTGCTCGTCGAGAAGATCCTCGCCCACGACGAGACGCTGCCGACGGACTGGGCGGTCGACGGCACCACCGGCTACGAGTTCATGGACGCCGTCGGCGGCCTGCTGCACGACCCGGACGGCGAGGAGATGTTCACCGACCTGTGGAGCGAGATCGCCGGCCGCTATCCGGACTTCGCCTCCGAGGAGCTCGACGCCCGCAACGAGATGCTGGTGCGCAACTTCGCCGGCCAGCTCGACGCCGTGGCGCACGCCTTCCACGACCTCGCGCGGCGCGATCTCGAGACCCGCGACGTCACCTACCACGCCATCCGCCGCGCCCTCGTCGCGCTGATCGCCGCCTTCCCGGCCTATCGCACCTACGCCACCGCCGGCGCGGCGCCCGGCGCGGACGCGCCGATCCTGGAGCGCGCGGTGGAGGCGGCCAAGGCCATGGCCGGGCCGGGCGAGGCGCCGATCGTCGATCTCGTCAACGGCTGGATCCAGGGCGTCGGCGTCGCCGACCAGGAGATCCGCGCCCGCGCCGTGGTGGCGCTGCAGCAGCTCTGCGCGCCCGTCGCGGCGAAGGCCGTGGAGGACACCGCCTTCTACCGCTACGGCCGGCTGGTCTCCCGCAACGAGGTCGGCTCCGATCCCGGCCGCTTCGCGATCTCGCGCGACGCCTTCCACGCCCAGGCGTTGGAGCGCGCCGAGCTGTTCCCGTATTCGATGCTCGCCACCGCCACCCATGACCACAAGCGCGGCGAGGACCTGCGCGCCCGTCTCGCGGCGCTCTCCGAGGTCCCCGCCGCCTGGGCCGACCGGGTCGGCGCCTGGCTCGACCTCAACAAGCGCCATTCGCGCGACGCGGTCGATCCGGCCGACGAGTACGTCCTCTACCAGATGCTGCTCGGCGCCTGGCCCTACGGCCTCGCGCCGGACGACGCCGAGGGCGTCAAGCGCCTCGGTGCGCGCCTCGCCCGCTGGCAGGAGAAGGCGCTGCGCGAGGGCAAGCTCAACTCGTCCTGGACGGAGCCGGACGCGGACTACGAGGCCGCCTGCGCGCGCTTCGTCGAGGCGGTGACCGATCCCGCGATCGCGCCGGCGTTCCTGCAATCCGTGCACGCCTTCGCCGACGCGCTCGCGCCCGCCGGCGCGGCGAACGGGCTCGTGCAGGCCTTCCTGCGCTGCACCGCGCCGGGCGTGCCGGACTGCTACCAGGGCCGCGAGTTCTGGGACTTCTCCCTCGTCGACCCCGACAACCGCGACCCGGTGGACTACGAGGTCCGGGAGGCGGCGCTCGCCGATGCGGCCCCGCTCGCGGAGCTCGCGACACACTTCCGCGACGGTCGCGTCAAGCAGCGGCTGATCGCGCGCTGCCTCGAGGCCCGCCGGGCGCTGCCGGATCTGTTCGCCGAGGGCGAGTACGTGCCGCTGGCGGTACGGGGTCGGCGCGCCTCCCATGTCGTCGCCTTCGCGCGGCGGCACTCCTCGTCGGCGGCGATCGCGCTCACCGGCCGGCTGATGGGCGGGCCGCTGATCGGCGGCGAGGCCCTCGCGCCGCCCGCCGAGTGGTGGGGCGACACGCAGGTCGTCCTGCCCAACGACCTCGTCGACTCGCGGATGCGCGACGCCCTCGGCGACGGGAGCCGGACCTTCGGCGACGCGACGCCGGTGGCGGAGCTCCTCGGCGTCCTGCCGGCGGGGCTGTGGACCATGGGGTGATCGCTGCCAGCCGGTTGCCGTGACGCGGGTTGCCCCCGAGCCCCGCGCACGGTATCGCGTGGCGCTCGGATCGGCACGGGCAGGACGGATCACGAGCGATGGCCAAATCGGGCAAGAATGACGACGCGAAGGCGAGCCGGCTGAAGCCGCGGGTGCCGCGGGGCTTCGTCGACCGCGGCCCGGGCGAGCTCGCCGCCGCCGAGCGCATGCTCGCCGAGATCCGCGCCGTCTACGAGCTCTACGGCTTCGAGGCCGTGGAGACCCCGCTCGTCGAGTACACCGACATGCTCGGCAAGTTCCTGCCCGACCAGGACCGGCCGAACGAGGGCGTGTTCTCGTTCCAGGACGAGGACGAGCAGTGGCTGTCGCTGCGCTACGACCTCACGGCCCCGCTCGCCCGCTACGTGTCGGAGAACTTCGAGGCCCTGCCGAAGCCCTACCGCTCCTACCGGTCCGGCTGGGTGTTCCGCAACGAGAAGCCGGGGCCGGGACGCTTCCGCCAGTTCATGCAGTTCGACGCCGACACGGTCGGCGCGGCCTCCGTCGCGGCGGATGCCGAGATGTGCATGATGGCCGCCGACACGCTGGACCGGCTGGGGCTCGCGGGCCAGTACGTCGTCAAGGTCAACAACCGCAAGGTCCTCGACGGCGTCATGGAGGCGATCGGGCTTTCCGGCGAGGACGAGGCGGGGCGCCGCCTCGTCGTGCTCCGCGCCATCGACAAGCTCGACAAGGTCGGCCCGGAGGGCGTGCGCGCGCTGCTCGGCGAGGGGCGCATGGATCCGAGCGGGGACTACACCAAGGGGGCGGGGCTCGACGCGCGCCAGGCCGAGCGGGTCGTCGCCTTCACCGAGGCCGCTCGCGCCACGCTCGAGGAGACCTTCGCCGCGCTGGAGGCGGTCGTCGCCGGTTCCGAGCGGGGTGGCGAGGGCGTGGCGGAACTGCGCGCCATCGCGGATCAGGTGGCGGCTGCCGGCTACGCGGATCGCGTCGTGGTCGACCCGTCCGTCGTGCGCGGCCTCGAGTACTACACCGGCCCCGTCTTCGAGGCGGAGCTGACCTTCCCGGTCACCAACGAGGACGGCGTGCCCGTGCGCTTCGGCTCGATCGGCGGGGGCGGGCGTTACGACGGGCTCGTCGGCCGCTTCCGGGCGGAGCCGGTGCCGGCGACGGGCTTCTCCATCGGCGTCTCTCGGCTGCTCGCGGCCCTGCGGCTCGTCGGCAGCCCGATCGTCGCCGGCGCCGAGCCGCAGGCGCCCGTCGTCGTGCTGGTGATGGACCGCGATCGCGTCGCCGACTACCAGCGCCTCGTCACGACGCTGCGTGGCGCCGGCATCCGCGCCGAGATGTATCTCGGGTCGGCCGGCATGAAGGCGCAGATGAAGTACGCCGACCGCCGCCGCAGCCCCTGCGTGATCATCCAGGGCTCGGACGAGCAGGCCCGCGGCGAGGTGCAGATCAAGGACCTGATCGAGGGCGCCAAGGCCTCCGCCGAAATCGAGACCAACGCCGAATGGAAAGCCGCCCGCCCGGCCCAGGTCTCCGTCCCGGAGGCCACGATGGTCGACGCGGTGCGCGAGATCCTCGCCCGGCATCGGTGAGCGGGGGTGCCATCCCCGGGTCGCGAAGCGGGCCGGGGGGCCTGAGCCGCTGCGGGTTCTCTCAGCGTGCGCGGAGGGCGTGCGTCCACTGACGCCGCCGGAGGCCGTCCCCGCCGCGGCGTTGGCACGCCGCTCGATGGGCACCTGTGGTTCTGGGTCCCGAACTGCCTTCGGCATCCGGGATGACAGCCGTCACCAGATCTTTCGCGGCATCCGGAACGGCAGCAGCATCTGCACCCAGCCCTTGGTGAATCGCGGCATCGACAGGCTCTCGTGCATCGCGCGCACGTCCTCGCCCATCAGCCGCGTGGCGATCTCCGAGCGGGTGTAGAACGGCGTGTCCTCGAAGGTCTTGAGTAGCTTCGGCGCGCCGTCGGTGCGGGTCTCGCGGGGCATGCGCCAGATGGCGCCCGGCGGCAGCGCGGCCAGCGGCGGGGTCTCGACGTCGCGCACCGTCCCGTCGCGGCCGATGTCGAGCGCCAGCACCTGGCGCGTGCCGTCGAGGCGCACGACGTCGTAGAGCACGCAGGCGCCGCGCGCGGTGGGCGCGCGCGACCAGTTCCACCAGTCGAAGTCCGCCTCGAGCGGCCGCTCGCCGAAGTTCATGTCGAAATACGCGTCGCCGGAGAAGCTTACCGCCGGACGCTCCAGCGTCACCTCAGCCCGCGAGGCCGGCGCGATCGGCCACCACATGTGCTGGCCGCCGGCGTCGAGGCCGAAGATCTGCGGCGTGATCCCGGACGGCGAGAGGCGCACACTGCCCTTGATCCGCCCCGGCACCGGCATGGTGCGCTCGTCGAACTCGACCACCAGCGCGTCCCCCTCCCAGCGCATCTGCGAGGGGCCGATCTTGAGCGTGGTCGTGTCCCGCGAGAGGGCGGCGCGGCGGCGCTCGGTGAGCGCCCAGCGCTTGTGGCCGCGGCCATAGAGCACGACGTTCATCGCCGGGAAGTCGTGCGGGTCGGCGGGCCGCCCCTGCCGCGCGCCCTTGCGCCGCGCCCACGCATAGTAGGGCGAAAACACGTTGCCGATGAAGGCGATGATGGTGAGACCTAAGCTGCCGTCATCGCTCAGGACGTCGACGTACCACCAGCAATACCCGTCGTCCGCGACCGTGCGGTCGAAGCGGAATCGCGGGATATCAGATGCGCGGCCGTCCAGCCCGACAGGGCCGCCATCGGCACCCCCGCTCCCGGATGCACGCTCCCCCCCGCCAGGTAGAGCCCCGGCAGCTTCGTGCGGGCGCTCGGGCGCTCGAAGCTCGCGTTCCAGCCGTGGCTCGCCCGCCCGTAGAGCGCGCCCCCCGTCCCCGGGAACAGCCGCTCGAAGTCGCTCGGCGTCGTGATGCGCGTCCCCTCCGGGGTGCGCTCCACCGACAGGCCGAGGCGGTCCAGATGCCGAAAGGTCGCCGTCTCGCATGTGGCGATCTCCTCTTCGCTGAAGGGTCTGGTGTCGCCGGTGGCCGGCGCGTTGACGATCATGAACAGCCGCTCCGGCGCGTCCTCGGGCGCGCCGTCGATGCGCACGCCGGCGTCGTCGCGATCCTGCGCGCAGACGTAGACGGTCGGCTCCGCCGGCAGCCGCCCGTGCCGGAAGATCGCCTCGAACTCGGCCGGGTAGTCGCGCGAGAAGAAGACGCTGTGACGGGTGACCGGGAAGCCCGCCGTGCGGGCGTGGAGCGACAGGGTCATGGCCGAGAGCGAGCGCTGGGCGGGGCTCGCCGCGGGCACCGCGCGGGCCGCCTCGTGGCCGAGGATGCCCGCCGCGATCGCCCCCGCGTCGGCGTTGGCGACCACGGTGGATGCGGGGATGCGTTCGCCTTCCATGGTGAGGACGCCCGCCACGCGCCCGCCCTCGACGAGGATCTCCCGCGCCGCGCAGCCGAAGCGCACCACTGCGCCCTTCTCCACCGCGAGCGCGTGCAGCGCGTCGGCGAGGCGCTGCATGCCGCCCTCGACGAGCCAGACGCCCGCCTGCTCGACATGGGCGATCAGCATCAGCGTCGCCGGGGCGAGATAGGGCGAGGAGCCGGTATAGGTGGCGTAGCGGCCGAAGAGCTGAGCGAGCCGCGGGTCGCGGAAGTAGCCGGCGAGCGCCGGCATCAGCGTGGTGAAGGGGCGGATCGCCAGGAGCTGGTGGGCGCCGAGCACGCCCCGGCTCGCCATCAGCTTGGGCAGCGACGGCTCCGGCGCCCGGATGAACGGCTCGTCGAGCATGGCGAAGACGTCCGCGGAGGCCGTGCAGAACTCACGGAAGCCCTTCGCCTCCCGCGCGCCGGCGAAGGCGCCGATCGCGTCCGCCGAGCGCTCCACGTCGGCGAAGAGGTCGAGCCGCGCGTGGTCTCGTCGTCCGTCGTCCTCCCACGCGTGGCGGGCGAGGATCTCGGCCTTGCTCAGCCGCACGCGCTCGTCGAGCCGCGCGCCGGCGGCCTCGAAGATCGCGTCGAACACGCCGCGCAGCGTCAGCACGGTGGGACCCGAATCGACCGGCATCCCGTTGACCGGGACCTCGCGCATCTTGCCGCCCGGCGTCGCCGCGCGCTCGAGCAGCATCACCGGCCGGCCCGAGGACGCGACGAGCACGGCACAGACCAGGCCGGCGATGCCGGCGCCGATGACGATCGTTCCCTCCTTGGAGGATACGGGCTCGGGGGCGGGTCCGAAGTTCACCGAAGCATCCTGGCCGTTGACACGCGGGAAAGCTATGTCAGTCTGAGTTGACAGTCCATACAGACAAGTCCGATTGACATCGGTCGTCGGAGAGATCGCCTGGGGAGGCCCCGCATGGAAGTCCGCATCGACGCCGGAACCCGGATCGAGAGAGCGCTGGAGGCCGCGCTCGCCCGTGCGGGCGGACCCGACGCCCCGCCGCTCCTGGCCTCTGCCATGCGCTATGCCGTGTTCCCCGGCGGCGCGCGGATCCGCCCGCGGCTGGCGCTCGGCGTCGCGGCCGCCTGCGGCGGCGGCGCGGGCGAGCTCTCGGAGGCGGCGGCGATCTCGATCGAGCTGATGCACTGCGCCTCCCTCGTCCACGACGACCTGCCCTGCTTCGACGACGCCTCGACCCGGCGCGGCAAGATCGCGGTCCATTGCGCCTTCGGCGAGCCGCTGGCGGTGCTCGCCGGCGACGGGCTGATCGTGCTCGCCTTCGAGGTGCTGGCGCATGCCGGCGCCGCCGTGCCGCGGCGCCTCGCGCCGCTGATCTCGACCATCGCCGCCTCCACCGGCATGCCCCACGGCATCGTCGCCGGGCAGGCCTGGGAGAGCGAGCCGGCGATCGACCTCTCGCTCTACCACCGCGCCAAGACCGGCGCGCTGTTCTCCGCCGCGACCCGCGCCGGGGCCCTCGCCGCCGGCGGCGATCCGGAGGCCTGGCGCCCGCTCGGCGAGCTCCTGGGCGAGGCCTACCAGGTTGCCGACGACCTGCACGACATCGCGTCCGACGCCGAGGAGATCGGCAAGCCGACGGGGCAGGACGCGGCCCACGGTCGCGCCAGCGCGCCGGCGCTGCTCGGCGTCGAGGGCGCGATCGACCGGCTCGAGACCCTCGTCGCCGACGCGATCGCCTCGATCCCGCCCTGCGACGGTGCGGCCGAGCTGAAGGCGGTGATCAACTTCGCCGCCAAGCGCTTCGTGCCCAAGAGCCTCGCCCGCGTGGCGGCCTGAGGCGGGCGGGACCGCGCAGATCCGGACCGGGGCCATGCGCCTGCCCGACTTCGTCCTCTCCTGGCGCGACAGGCTCGTCTCGAGCGAGCGCTTCCAGGCCTTCGCCGAGCGCTTTCCCCTGACGCGCCCGATCGCCCGACGCCGGGCGGCGGCGCTGTTCGATATCGTCTCCGGCTTCGTCTACACGCAGACGCTGCTCGCCTGCCTGCGGCTCGACCTGTTCGAGATGCTGCGCACCGAGCCGCTGGCGCCCGATGCCGTCGCCGCGCGCACGGGGCTTCCGGAGGAGGGGGCGCGCCGCCTCCTCGACGCCGCCTGCGCCATCGGCCTGCTGCAGGCGCGCTCCGGCGGGCGCGTCGGGCTCGGGCCGCACGGTGCCGCGGTACTCGGCAATCCCGCCGTCGCGCCGATGGCGCTGCACCATCCGCTGCTCTACGAGGACCTCGCCGACCCCGTCGCCTGCCTCGCGCGCGGACCGGGCGGCGGCGCGCTCGCCCGCTACTGGGCCTACGCCCGCAACGCCGAGCCGGGCGCCCTCGCCGACGAGGCGGTGGGTGCCTACACCGACCTGATGGCGGCCTCCCAGCCGATGGTCGCCCGCCAGATCCTCGACGCCTACGACATCTCTCGCCATCGCCGCCTGATGGACGTCGGCGGCGGCGCCGGCGCCTTCCTGCGCGCGGCCGCCGCCCGCGCACCGAAGACCGAGCTCGTCCTGTTCGACCTGCCCCTGGTCGCCCGCGCCGCCGCCGCCCGATTCGCCGCCTGTGGCCTGGAAGGGCGAATCGAGACGATCGGCGGGGACGTCTTCACCGATCCGCTGCCGGCGGGGGCGGACGCGATCTCCCTCGTGCGCATCCTGCACGACCACGACGACGACGAGGCCCTCGCCATCCTCGAGGCCGTGCGCGCCGCGCTGCCCGACGGCGGCACGCTCCTCGTGGGCGAGCCCATGTCCGGGACGCCCGGGGCGCGGGCGGTCACGGAGGCGTATTTCGGGCTCTACCTCTACGCGATGGGCTCCGGACGCCCGCGCACGCCGGCGGAAAACGCCGCCCTCGCGAGCCGCGCCGGCTTCTCCAGGACCCGCTTCCTGAAGACGCGCATGCCGCTCGTGGCGAGCCTCCTCGTCGCGACCGCATGAGATGCCGGGGCGCATCCGAAGACGCGTGGCGAGGGTCCGCAGTTACCGCATCGGGTGTTGGTTTAGATTGACATCATGTCGTGTAAGTCTAGATTGACATACACAACGAACAGGCTCGTGATCAGGGAGGGCCGCGTCATGACACTCACCCACGCCGTCGTCCTGCACGAGCCCGAGCGCCTGAGCCTGGAGACCGTCGCGCTGGATCCGGCTGGGCCCGAGGACGCGGTCGTCGAGGTGGCCTATTCCGGTATTTCCACGGGCACGGAGCGCCTGCTCTACACCGGCCGCATGCCCGCCTTCCCCGGCATGGGATACCCGCTGGTGCCCGGCTACGAATCGGTCGGCCGGGTGGTCGAGGCCGGGCCGCACAGCGGCCTTTCGGTGGGGCAGGGTGTCTACGTCCCCGGTGCGCGCTGCTACGGCGCGATTCGCGGCCTGTTCGGCGGGGCCGCCGCGCGGCTGGTCAGCCCCGGCGCACGCCTCACGCCGCTTCCCGACGCCTTCCTCGATCGTCCCGACGGGCTCGCCCAGGGCACGCTGCTGGCGCTCGCCGCCACCGCCTGGCACGCCGTCGTCATCGCCGACGCGCTGCCGGACCTGATCGTCGGCCACGGCGCGCTCGGGCGGCTGATCGCCCGCATCGCGGTGATGAAGGGCCACGCGCCCATCGTGTGGGAGACCAACCCCGCCCGGGCCGAGGGCGCCGTCGGCTACACCGTCGGCCACCCCGCCGACGACGAGACGCGCGGCTACCGCTCGATCGTCGACGTCTCGGGCGACGCGAACCTCCTCGACACGCTGATCTCGCGCCTCGCCCCCCGTGGCGAGGTCGTGCTCGCCGGCTTCTACGCCGAGCGGCTCTCCTTCTCGTTTCCCCCGGCCTTCATGAAGGAGGCGCGCATCCGGGTCGCTGCCGAATGGCAGCGTGCGGATCTCGACGCCACGGTCTCCGCCGTGGCTTCGGGAGCGCTCTCCCTCGACGGCCTGATCACCCACCGCGAGGACGCCTCGGACGCTGCGCGGGCCTACCGCACCGCCTTCGAGGACGCCTCGTGCCTGAAGATGATCCTGGACTGGAGGCACACCCGATGAATGCCGTCACCCCCATCGAGCAGAGCCCGCCCGAGAAGAAGGAGACGCAGATCATCGCGATCTACGGCAAGGGCGGCATCGGCAAGAGCTTCACGCTGGCCAACCTCAGCTACATGATGGCCCAGCAGGGCAAGCGGGTGCTGCTGATCGGCTGCGACCCCAAGAGCGACACGACCTCGCTGCTCTTCGGCGGCAAGGCCTGCCCGACGATCATCGAGACCTCCTCCAAGAAGAAGCTCGCCGGCGAGGACATCGCGGTCTCCGACGTCTGCTTCAAGCGCGACGGCGTCTTCGCCATGGAGCTCGGCGGACCCGAGGTCGGCCGCGGCTGCGGCGGGCGCGGCATCATCCACGGCTTCGAGCTGCTCGAGAAGCTCGGCTTCCACGACTGGGGCTTCGACTACGTCCTGCTCGACTTCCTCGGCGACGTGGTCTGCGGCGGCTTCGGCCTGCCGATCGCCCGCGACATGTGCCAGAAGGTCATCGTCGTCGGCTCCAACGACC
>JBNPEA010000125.1:0-26903 GCA_051117315.1 Salinarimonas sp.
GCGGGGGCGTCGTCGTGGACGATTCGGCCGGTACCAGCCGGGCGGGGGCCGAGGCCGGCCGGCTGGCGCGCCTCGCCGCGGAAGCCGCGGCCGAACGCTTCGCCCCGCTGGCGACGCTGGCGCTCTTGCATCATCCCGCCGGGCGGCTCGGATTTCCGCCGGAGGACCTGGAGCGGGCGCGCGCGGCGCTCGAGATCGGCGCGCTCAGGGGGCCCGAGCCCGCTCCCGGCATCGCCGGCCTCGCCGCCGCGCTGCGGCTACGCCGGGCGGAGACCGCCGCCGAGGGAAGCCGGGCGCCGCGGCCCCGTGCGCGCCTCGACGAGACGGACTGGGAGAGCGCCGCGACGCTGCTCGAGCGCCTCGCCGCCGCCTTCGCCGGCTTCGGGCCCGACGCCTCGCCGGACGAGATCGCGCTCCCCGCCCTCGCCGCCGCCCACCGCGCCGCCTGCGACGCCCTCGTCGCCGGCCTGGGGGAAGAGGGCGCGGACGGCGAGGAGCCCGAGCCCGCGCCCTTCGTCGACGGCTCGGACGAGACGCTGGCGGGTTTGTTCGACGATCTCGCCATGGTCGACGCGGACGCGGCCCTGCGCGGCGTCTTCCTCGACTATCCCGGCTTCTTCGCCAATCTCGCCCGCGACCGCCGCGCGCCCGGGCGCGCGGACCGGGCGCATCCGCGCCTCAAGGTGCTCGGCCTGCTCGAGGCCCGCCTGATTCGCGCCGACCGGGTCGTGCTCGCCGGGCTGGACGAGGGGGTCTGGCCGCCGCGGGCGCGCACGGACGCGTTCCTCAATCGACCGATGCGCGAGGAGATCGGCCTCGCCCCGCCCGAGCGTCGCCTCGGCCAGACCGCCCACGACTTCGTCCAGGCGCTCGGCGCGCAAGACGTCGTGATCACCCGCGCCGCCAAGCGCGAGGGCGCGCCGACCGTGCCCTCGCGTTTCCTCCAGCGCATCAAGGCCTTCGTCGGCCCCGCGCCGTGGGAGGCGATGCGCGCGCGCGGCGCCCGGCAGGCGGCGCTGGCCGCGCGGCTCGACGCCGCCGAGCCGGCCCCGCCGCTCCCGCGCCCGGCACCGCGTCCGGACCCGGCGCTGTTCCCGCGCCGGCTCTCCGTCACCGAGATCGAGACGCTGGTGCGCGACCCCTACGCGATCTTCGCACGCCGGGTGCTCGGCCTCGATGCGCTCGACGCGATCGCGGTCGCGCCCGGCGCGGCCGAGCGCGGCAGCCTGATCCACGAGACCTTCGCGCGCTTCGTCGAGGCGCATCCCAACGCGCTGCCCCCGCGCGCCGTCGCGGCCCAGCACCTGCGCCAGATCGGGCTCGACCTGTTCGCGCCGATCGGCGACGCCTATCCCGAGGTCCAGGCCGAGTGGTGGCCCCGGTTCGAGCGGGTGATCGACGGCTATCTCGACTGGGAGGTGGCCCGCCGGTCGCTGCTGGCGGGCCTCGCGGTGGAGCGCGGCGGGCGTCTCGAGATCCCCATCGGCGCCGAGCGCTTCGTGCTCACCGCCCGCGCCGACCGGATCGAGACCCGCGCCGACGGCGGCGCGATCCTGGTCGACTACAAGACCGGCACGCCGCCGACGGCGAAGATGGTGTTCGCCGGCTTCTCGCCGCAGCTCACGCTGGAAGCCGCCATGCTGCGGGCGGGCGCCTTCGAGGGCGTGGCGCCGCCGCGCGGGGAGACCGAGCTCCTCTACGTCCACGCCTCGGGCGGCAAGGACCCGTTCAAGCCCTGCCCGATCACGCCGCCGAAGGACGAGGAGCGCAGCGTCGAAGACCTCGTCGGCGAGCACCTCGCCCGGCTGACCGGCCTCGTCGCGCGCTTCGTCGCGGGCGAATACGGCTACGTCTCGCGCCCCTACGCGCAGTACGCCCTGCGCTACTCGGCCTACGACCACCTCGCGCGGGTGAAGGAATGGTCGGCCGCCGGCGCCGCCGAGGCGGAGGAGGAGACGTGAGCCGGCACGACACCCCCATGCGCGTCCCGCCGCAGGTGACCGAGCGCCAGCGCCGCGCCGCCGACCCCGCCCTCTCGGCCTGGGTCTCGGCCAATGCCGGGGCGGGCAAGACCAAGGTGCTCACGGACCGGGTGATGCGGCTCATGCTCGCCGGCACGCCGCCGGGGCGGATCCTCTGCCTCACCTTCACCAAGGCGGCGGCGGCCAACATGTCGATCCGCATCTTCGACACGCTCTCCGCCTGGGTCGGCCTCGACGACGCGGCGCTGGCGGTCAGGCTCGAGGCGCTGGACGGGGCGCGCCCGGCGCCCGAGCGCCTCGTCGCGGCGCGCCGCCTGTTCGCCCGCGCGGTGGAGACGCCGGGCGGGCTCAAGATCGAGACGATCCACGCGTTCTGCGAGCGCCTGCTGCACATCGCGCCGTTCGAGGCCAACGTGCCGGCGAGCTTCGTCGTGCTCGACGACGCCAAGGCCGACGAGCTGATGCGCGCCGCCAAGGCCGGCATCCTGGCCGCGGCGCATCGCGGCGACGCGGTGCTCGCCGATGCCTTCGCCGCCGTCGACGCGCACGCCTCCGGCGAGCGGCTCGACGCGCTCCTGCGGGCGGCGCTCGCCTGCAAGGACGCCCTCGCGGACGCCCCCGCCCGGGAGGCGGCGCTCGCGCGCATCGCGGAGATCCTCGGCCTCGAGCCGCACGAGGACGAGGCGGCGATCGACGCCGCCATGCTCGACGATGCGCTCCCCCAGGGCGAGCGCATCGAGCTGGCACGGGCCTTCCTCGCCACCGGGAGCGCCAACGACGGCAAGCAGGCCGCCTGCCTCGCGCGCATGGCGGAGGCCGGCGACGACGCCGCCCGGCTCGAGGCCTATCTCGGCCTGTTCCTGCGCAAGGACGGCGCGCCGAAGGCCGATACCTCGCTCGCCACCAGGGCGATGGGGGCGGCCGTGAAGGAGCGGCTCGCGGCCGAGCGGGAGCGGCTGGTGGGCCTGTGCGAGCGCCGCCGCGCCGCCGCGGCCCTCGCCCGCACCCGGGCGCTGTACACGCTCGCCGGCGCGATCCTGGAGCTGGTCGAGGCACAGAAGCGCCGCCTCGGCGCCCTCGACTTCGACGACCTCGTCCGCCGTACGCTCGCGCTGCTGCGCCGGGGCGAGGCGGCGTGGCTCCTGTACAAGCTCGACCGCGGGATCGACCACGTCCTCGTCGACGAGGCGCAGGACACCAATCCCGAGCAATGGGAGGTGCTGCGCCACATCACCGCGGAGTTCCACGCCGGCGAGGGCGCCGCCGGCGCCCGCGCGGCCGGGGGGCGCCCGCGCACCATCTTCGCCGTCGGCGACCCGAAGCAGTCGATCTACTCCTTCCAGGGCGCCGACCCGCGTCGCTTCGAGGAGAGCCGGCGGCACTGGCGCGGCCTGGCGCGCGCCGCCGGCTATCCGTTCGAGGAGGTGCCGCTCACCGTCTCCTTCCGCTCGGCGCCGACGGTGCTCGCCGCCGTCGATCGCGTCTTCGCCCTGCCCGCGCACTACCAGGGCCTCGACCCGTCCGACGAGGCGCAGGGCACGGTGCACGAGAGCGTGCGGCCGGACGCGCCCGGCCTGGTCGAGCTGTGGCCGATCGAGCGCCCGAGCCCGCGCGCGGAGCCCGATGCCTGGACGCATCCCCTCGACACGCCGGACGAGAGCGCGCCCGCGATCCTCGCCGCCCGGCGCGTCGCCCGCGCGATCCGCACCTGGACCACGACGGGGGACGCCTGCGGGCGCGTGCGCCGCGCCGGCGACGTGCTCGTCCTCGTGCGCAAGCGCAACGCCGCCTTCCACGCCGTGATCAAGGCGCTCAAGGACGCGGGGCTGCCCGTGGCCGGCGCCGACCGGCTCTCGCTCACCCGCCACATCGCGGTGGAGGACCTGATCGCGGCAGGGCGCGCGGCGCTCCTGCCGCAGGACGACCTGACCCTCGCCACAGCCCTGAAATCCCCCCTCGTCGGGCTCGACGACGACGACCTCGTGCGCCTGGCTGCGCGCCGCCCCCTCCCGCGCAGCCTCGCCGAGGCGCTCGCCGAGCGAGCACGGGAGGGCGACGCCGCGGCGGTGCGCGCCGCCGAGGCGCTCGACGCCTGGCGCGGGCTCGCGGCCGCGCACGGCCCCTTCGGCTTCTACGCGTCCCTGCTCGGCCCGCGGGGCGGGCGGCGCGCCCTCGTCGCCCGGCTCGGCTCGGAGGCCGGCGACGCGATCGACGCCTTCCTCTCCCTCGCCCGCGAGGCGGAGGCGCCGGAGGCGCCGTCCCTGGCGCGCTTCCTCGCCGGCTTCGAGGGCGCCGAGCGCGAGATCAAGCGCGACCTCGAGAGCGGCGCCGACGAGGTCCGGGTCATGACGGTGCACGGCGCCAAGGGGCTCGAGGCACCCGCCGTCGTGCTCCTGGACGATGCCGGGGCGCAGGCCGGGCGGCTCTCGCCGCTGGTCGCGCTCACCGTCGGTCGCGACGAGACGCTGCCGGTCTGGTCGCCGGCCAAGGAACACGATTGCGATGCGCTCGGCGAGGCCCGCGAGGCGGCGAAGGCGCGGGCGGCGGAGGAGGCGAACCGGCTGCTCTACGTGGCGCTGACCCGCGCCGAGAGCCACCTCGTCGTCGCGCCCTACATCAACCGCGCGGATCGCGACGCGCCGGAGACCGCCTGGTCCGCCATGGCGCACGCGGCGCTGGCCGGCACGCCCGGCCCGGTCGAGACCGACCTGCCCTACGTGACCGGCGCGCTCGTCTGGCGCGAGAACCACGCGGCCGCCGCCGTGGCGCCAGCTGCCACCACGCGGCTCATCGAGCCCCACGCCCCAGCAGAGCCGGCCGACGCGGCGCAGGCGCCCGCCTGGCTGTTCGTCGCCGTCATGCCCGAGAGCGAGGCCGCCCCGCCGCTGCGCCCGTCCAACGCCCTCGCCGCCGCCGACCGGCGGCCGCGGGCGGCGGACAAGCCCTTCGTGGCCGCGGCGCGGCTGCGGGGAACCCTGATCCATGCGCTGATCGAGCGCCTTCCGGCTCTGCCGTCGGCGCAGCGCGAGACGGCAGCGGCGGCCTTCGTGGCCGCCCGCGCCGCGGGGCTCGAGGCCGAGATCCGTGCCGGCATCGTCGCCGATGCCTGCGCCGTCATCGCGGACCCGGCGCTCGCCGCATTGTTCGCACCCGAGGCGCTGGCCGAGACGCCGATCGCGGGACGGGTCGTCCTGCCGGACGGGGAGGAGATCGCGGTGGCGGGGCAGCTCGATCGGCTGGCGGTCGGCGCCGACGCGATCGTCTTCGCCGACTTCAAGACGGCAGCGCACCCGCCGGCAGCGGATGCGGCGGTGCCGCGGGAAACGCTCGTGCAGATGGGCCTCTACGCGGCGTTGCTCGCCCGCGCCTTCCCCGGCCGGCGCGTGGAGGCACGCCTCGTCTGGACCGCGGGTCCGCTCGTGCGCACGCTCACGCCGGCGGAACTCGAGGACGGGCTCGCCGCCGCGGCGGCATTGCGGCGTGGGGCACGCGCGCAGCCGCCGTCGTGACGACGGGCCACGCGGGTCGCGGCCCGTCCGTCGTCAGCGGGTGTTCTGCTCGCGCACGAAGTCCGTGGCCGACTGCGGCTCCGGCCGCGGGCCCGAGAAGGTCTGCACCCGCTCCGGGAACGGCGCGTCCGGGTCCGGCGCGAGGTAGGCCTGCGGCGGATCGGTGAGGAAGCGACGCTGCAGGCGCGTCTCCGGCGCGGCGGCCCGGCGCTGCTCGTCGAGCTGGCGCAGCGTCTGCGGCGGAATCCAGGCCGGGTTGGCGTTGGCGCCGCCGAGGCCGCGCTCCGCGGGCGCCCATTCGGCGGGTCCGCCGCCGGCGCGGGCGGCACCGAGAACCCGCCCGGCGCGCTGCTCGTCCGCCGTCATGCGCCGGCCGATGCCCTCGAAGGCACCCTCGCGCTCCGGGGCGGGGGTGTTCGCCTCGATGGCGCGGGCCCGCGCGGCGGCCACGTCGGGATCGATCGGCCATTGCGGGTTCGCGCTCGCGGCGTTCCCGTCGACCGGCGGCGGCAGCGCACCCAGGTTCGGCGGAACCACGAGCGGCGCACGCTCCCGATAGGCGATGTCCGGCTGATCCGGGTCGGTGAGGCCGATCGCGCCCAGCACCTCGCGGAAGAAGCTGCCCTCCTGCGCCTGCGCGGCCGGTGCGGCGAGGAGCCCGAGGGCCACGCCCGCGAAGGCGGCGCGCACGATTGCGATACGCTTCATCTCGTCTCGATCCCTCGGCTCGCTGTCGTCGGTCCACCGGCGCCGGGCGCCGACGGTCCGCCTGCCTCACCCGCCATCGCGGCTTTCGTGTGGCGGCCCCCCCCGACGCGCGCGGCGCGGCTCGAGGACGAAGGAGTCATAGAGCAGACCGACGACCCCCGCAACGATGGCCGCATCCGCGACGTTGAAGACATACCACGAGAAGCTCCCCCAGTGCAGGTGCACGAAGTCGAACACGGCGCCGTAGGCGATCCGGTCGACGACGTTGCCCAGCGCCCCGCCCACGACGAGCGCCAGCGAGGCCGCCAGCAGGCGCCCGCTCGTGCGCAGCATCCAGACGCCGAGCCCGACGGCGGCGACGAGCGAGCCGACGACGAGCAGCCAGCGGCCGAGCTCCGTCTCCTGCTGCAGCAGCCCGTAGGAGATGCCGCGGTTCCACACCACGATCAGCTCGGCGAAGGGCGCCAGCACCAGCGGCGCGTGGAGGCGCAGGTCGTGGACGAACAGGAAGAACAGCTTCGTCGCCTGGTCGGCGAGGAAGATCGCCAGCGCGAGCGACACGGCGAACCGGCGGTGCGTCGGCGGCCTCGGAGCGGTCGTCGCGGCGGGGGCGGGCATGGCAGGGGGTGATCTCGGTTCAGGGCGGGTTCAGGCGCGCGGGTGCATCGGAACGGGCCGCTGCGGGCCGTTCAGGCCCCTCCTAGCACCGCCCGCGCCCCGGCGGAACCGCCGCACGGCGGGAACCCCGCGGCACCGGGCCGCGTCACCGCTGCGACGCGACGCCACGACAGATCGGAACACAGCCATGCCCCGCCTTCTCGCGCTCCTCGCCTCGACCGCGCTTCCGCTCGCGCTGGCCACGAGCCCGCACGCCACCGAGCGCGGCCCCGCCCCGGCGGCGATCCTGCTCGCCCAGGCGGAGCCCACGGACACCTCGGGCGAGACGCCGCTGCTGCGACGCCTGCCCGACGGCACGCTCGTCGACGAGGACGGCAACGTCGTCGAGGAGGCCCCTGCGGAGGCGCCTCCGGCCGAGGAGCCCCCGGCGGAAGAGCCGCCTCCGGCAGAGGAGCCGCCCCCGGCGGAAGAGCCGCCTGCCGTGGAGGAGCCCCCGCCGGTCGAGGATCCGCCGCCGGTGGAGGAGCCGACAGCGGTCGATGAACCGGACGCGCTCGAGGAGCCGGCCCCCGATGCCGCACCCGACGAGCCCGCCGCCGCGACGTCGATCGTCGAGGAGCCGGTGGCCGAGGAGCCCGCCGCGGACCAGCCCGTCGTGGACGAGCCCGTCCCGGAGGAGCCGGTCGTCGAGGAGCCGATGGCCGAGGAGCCCGTCGCCGAGGAGTCCGTCACGGACGAGCCCGTCACCGACGAGCCCGTCCCGGAGGAACCCGTCACCCAGGAACCCGTCACCGACGAGCCCCTGCCGGAGCAGCCCCCCGCCGAGGAGCCGGCGGCTGCCGGCGCGGCCACGCCCGTGGAGGAGCCGACGGCCACGGCCCCCGCTGCGGCAGAGGACCCCGCTGCGGCAGAGGACCCCGCTGCGGCAGAGGACCCCGCTGCGGCAGAGGACCCCGCCGCGGCGGCGGCTCCCGCCCCGCCGGCGGCTCCCGCTCCCGCCGCAGGGCCGGCTCCCGTCCTGCCCGCGGAGCCGGCGGCGCCGAGCGCCGACGGGCTCGGCGCGCTGTTCGGAATCCTCGAGCAGGGCGCGCGCGGGCTCGCCGACGTCCGTCGCCAGCGCGAGGAGCGCGTCATCGACGGCCGCACCGTCATCCTCGAGCCCGGCGCGCGGACCATCGTGCGCGAGGGCGACCGCATCATCATCCTCAACAACGAGCAGGAGCGGCTCGGCCGCTACTACGACGACGTGCGGGTGATCGAGCGCGGCGAACGGCGCATCCTCATCGCAGATCGTCCCGGCGGCTGGCAGGTCATCACCGAGACCGACCGCTACGGCAACCTGCTGCGTCGCATCCGCCGCGCGCCCGACGGCACGGAGACCGTACTGATCGACAACACGCCCGAGCGCTTCGTCGACGACGAGCTGTGGCTGCGCGACGATCGGCGGCGCACCGACCGGCGGCGCGCGGACGGTCGGCTTGCCGAGGGTTCCTATCTCGAGGACGACTGGTCGCTGGCGCTGCCGCCGCCGCGGGTCTCGATTCCGCAGGACGAGTACGTCGTCACGCTGCAGGAGGTGGATGCCCGCCGCGCCGGGCCGCCGCCGCAGGTGATCACCGCCTTCACCGCGCCCCCGGTCGCCCCGCCGCCGCGGGCCTACAGCCTCGACGAGGTGCGCTACAACGCGAACCTGCGCGACTACATGCGCCGGGTCGATCTCGACGTGGTCACGTTCGAGACCGGCGCGTGGCGCCTGTCGCAGAGCCAGGTCGCGGCGCTCGCCCCCGTTGCGCGGGCGATGCGCCAGGTGCTCGCCGAGGACATGAACGAGATCTTCCTCGTCGAGGGTCACACCGACGCCGTCGGGCAGGAGATCGACAACCTGTCGCTCTCCGACCGGCGCGCGGAGAGCGTCGCCTTCGTCCTGTCGGAGGCCTACGGCATCCCGCCGGAGAACCTGGTGACGCAGGGCTACGGCGAGGAATTCCTCAAGGTGCCCACGGAAACCGCGGAGGAACGCAACCGCCGCGTCGCGATCCGGCGGATCACGCCGCTGATCGAGCAGGCGGCCCGCTGAGAGCCTGTCACCCGGCTGCGCCGCGCGCCGAGGCGGCGCAGCATCAGGGCGAAGGCGAGGAGCGCGTTCGCCAGCATCAGGACCATGTCCGGCGTCCACATCGCGAGCCCGACGAGCTGCTGGTCCTCGTGCGTCCTGAAGCCGAAGGGCGTCGTCGTCGCGAGCTGAGCGGCTCGCGCCGGGAACGTGCCCACGCGCGCACGGTTTCCCAGTGCGCGCCGCCGACGCGGCCGCCCGCCACCTCCCCAACCGTCGGAGACAGCCCATGACAGCGCGGCCCAACCCTGCGCGTCCGATCACCGCGCGCCCGGTAGACGCGCGAACCGCTCGCGGCGTCGCCCGCAGCCTCGCCCTCGTCCTGGCGATCCCCGCCCTCCTCGCCGCCTGCGCCTCCGCGCCGACCTTCGGCGAGCGCCTGCTCGCGAGCGGTGAGGAGACCGCGGCGCTGGGGCAGCGTGCCGTCGAGGGCGAGCGCGCGGTGGAGCGCGGCGAGGCGCTCGTCGCGCGCGGGCGCGCCCGCATCCGCGAGGGCGAGCGTCTCGTGTCCGAGGGTCGCGACCTGATCGACGAGGGAACGCGCGCCCAGGCCGAGGTGCGCGGCGCGGTGCAGGGCCGCGACATCTGAGCGCGGACGCGTCTCGCGCGCTCTTCCCGCACGCTCTTCCCACTCCACGCGTCACCTGCGATCCTCTCCCCGGCGCCGCACGCCCGAGAGAGGATGCCCAGAGATGCCCCACGACCCCGGCCCCGCGTTCCGCGCCCTGCATCGCCCGGGCGACCCGTTCGTGCTCGCCAACGCCTGGGACCTCGGCTCCGCGCGGATGCTCGCGGCGCTGGGCGCGCAGGCGCTCGGCACGTCGTCGGCGGCCTACGCCTTCACTCTCGGGCGGCCGGACATGGGGCACGTGAGCCGCGACGAGATGCTGGCGCATGCCGAGGCGCTCGTCGCCGCCACGCCGCTGCCTGTCTCGGCCGATCTCGAGAACGGCTACGGCGACGCGCCGGAGGCGGTTGCCGAGACCGTGCGCCTCGCCTGCGAGGCGGGGCTCGCCGGGCTCTCCATCGAGGACGTGATGCCGCCCGCGGGCGCCGCCTACCCGTTCGATCTCGCGGTGGAGCGCATCCGCGCGGCCGCGGCGGCGGCGCGGGCGTGCCCACGCGACCTCGTGCTGCTGGCGCGCGCCGACGGTGTGATGACGGGGGCCTACGATCTGGACGAGGGCATCCGCCGCCTGCGGGCCTTCGCGGAGGCGGGGGCGGACGGGCTCTACCTGCCGGCGCCGGCCTCGATGGCGGACCTGGCACGCATCTGCGCGAGCGTCGACCGGCCGGTCAACGCGCTCGCCGCAGGCGGCTTCACCGCGCATTCCCGGGCGGAGTTCGCCGCCGCGGGCGTGGCGCGGATCTCGCTCGGCTCGGCGCTCGCCCGCGCGACGCACCGGCTCGTCAAGGACGTGGCCGAGGCGATGCTCGGCCCGGCGGGCAGCTTCGCGCCGCTGTCGCGCGGCATCTCCGGCGATACGGTCGACGCGCTCCTCGCCGCGGGCACGCGCCGGCCGGGCCGAGGGTCCGTCAGCCCGGCTTCGTGATCGAGGGCAGGCCGCGGCGGGTGGCGCCCGCCTCCTCGCGCACCGGCTTCTTGCCCTCCAGGAGATCGCGGATCTCCTGGCCGGTGAGCGTCTCGTACTCGATCAGCGCGCGGGCCATGGTCTCGAGCTGGTCGCGCTTCTCGGTGAGGATGCGCCGCGCCTCGGAGAGCCCCTTCTCGACGAAGCGGCGCACCTCGGTGTCGATCTTGCGCGCCGTCGCCTCCGAGACGTGCTGCTGGCGGCCCATCTGCATGCCGAGGAAGACCTCGTCCTGGTTTTCACCGTAGGCGACGGTGCCGAGCTCCTCGGAGAAGCCCCAGCGGGTGACCATCATCTTCGCGAGCCGCGTCGCCTGGTCGATGTCGGACTGGGCGCCGGACGTCACCTTCTCGCGCCCGAAGATCATCTCCTCGGCGACACGCCCGCCCATCATGATGGCGAGCCGCGAGGTCATCTGCTCGAAGGACATCGACAGCTTGTCGTGCTCGGGCAGCTGCATGACCATGCCGAGCGCGCGCCCGCGCGGGATGATCGTGGCCTTGTGCACCGGGTCCGTCGCCGGGACGTTGAGCGCCACCACCGCGTGGCCGGCCTCGTGGTAGGCGGTGAGCTTCTTCTCGTCCTCGGTCATGACGAGGGTGCGCCGCTCGGCGCCCATCATCACCTTGTCCTTGGCGTCCTCGAACTCCTGCATGGTGACGATGCGCTTGCCGCGCCGCGCCGCCAGAAGCGCCGCCTCGTTGACGAGGTTCATCAGGTCCGCGCCGGAGAACCCGGGCGTGCCGCGGGCCACCGTCTTGATGTCGACGTCCGGCGCGAGCGGCACCTTGCGGCAATGCACGTTGAGGATCTTCTCGCGGCCGAGCACGTCGGGCGCCGGCACCACGATCTGCCGGTCGAAGCGGCCGGGGCGCAGCAGCGCCGGGTCGAGCACGTCCGGCCGGTTGGTGGCGGCGATGATGATCACGCCCTCGTTCGCCTCGAAGCCGTCCATCTCGACCAGCAGCTGGTTCAGCGTCTGCTCGCGCTCGTCGTTGCCGCCGCCGAGGCCGGCGCCACGATGGCGGCCCACCGCGTCGATCTCGTCGATGAAGATGATGCAGGGCGAGTTCTTCTTGGCCTGCTCGAACATGTCGCGCACACGGCTCGCGCCGACGCCGACGAACATCTCGACGAAGTCGGAGCCGGAGATCGTGAAGAACGGCACGTTCGCCTCGCCCGCCACGGCGCGGGCGGTGAGCGTCTTGCCGGTGCCGGGCGAGCCGACGAGCAGCACGCCGCGAGGGATGCGTCCTCCCAGCCGCTGGAACTTCTGCGGGTCCTTGAGGAACTCGACGATCTCCTGCAGGTCCTCCTTGGCCTCGTCGATGCCGGCGACGTCGTCGAACGTCACCTTGCCGTGCGCCTCCGTGAGGAGCTTGGCCTTCGACTTGCCGACGGAGGTCAGCCCGCCGGCCCCGCCGGCGCCGCCCCCGCGCATCCGGCGCAGCAGGAAGAAGAACAGGAAGACGAGCAGCAAGATCGGCAGGAGCGCGCCGATCAGCGAGCCGGCGCCGTCGCTCGGCGGCGGCTCGGCGACGATCTCGACGCCGTTCTCGCGCAGGGTCGAGACGATGTTCGCGCCCTCCGGCACGAAGGACTCGAGCTGGCGCCCCGACAGCGTCACCGCCTGGACCTCCTGGCCGCGGATGCGCACGGAGGTCACCTCCCCGCCCTGCACGGCCGAGATGAACTCCGAATAGGAGACCTCGGCCGCAGCCGCGGGCCTGGGCGCGAGCGCGAGCGCCGTCGCGAGGAGCACGGCGGCGAGGAGGGCGATGACGCTGCGTCCGCCGGGGATCGTCGGTGTGATCATGCTGCTTTCGTTTCCGGGCCCGCCGCCGGGGGAGGACGGCATTCGAGTGGGTCGTGGGGCGATCCGTGTTCCTGAACCATTCATGCGCACGTGGTGCGCCGCCGCGAACCCGTCAAGTCGCGCCCCCCGCGACGAAAACGCGTCCACACCGCCGTCGGCAGCGGTCCGGCGCCCTCATCGCGGCCCGCGGCTGCCCGCGCGCCGGCGCTGAGCATACCAGATCGCGATCGCGGCGAGCACCACGATGACGATGATCCACCACCAGGCCTCGAGCCCGCTCGCCGTCGGCCCCGGCTCGGCGATGCCCGGGTCGTCGGGCGTGACGGTCTGAGCCAGCGCCACCGCGGCACCGGTCATGATCGTGGCGAAGGCGACGAGCGCGTGCAACATCCGGGTCTGCACGGAGAGCCGGAAGCGCTGTGGCGCATTGCGGTCGGTGTCGGCGGATTGCATCGGACGGACCTCCTGTCTCCAAGCGCCTCGGCTGCGGCGCCGTGCCAGCCCAACGCATCGAGAAGCCGTTTCGATGCACTGTCGGGGCGCGGCGGTTGTCCTTCGAGAAATCGCCGCTCCGGGGGTAAGCTGGAGCCGCCGACCTGCTCCCCTCCCGCTGGAGAAGGGCCGGGGACTGGGGCGTGCAGGATGAAGCGCGACGCGGATGCCGACATGCGGTCGAGACGATCGCGCGAGCGTCCGTCCGGAAGCGACGACAGGGAGGACACGACATGAAGACCATGAAGGGCCCCGGCCTCTTCCTCGCCCAGTTCGCGGGCGACGAGGCGCCGTTCGACTCGCTCGACGCGATCTGCCGCTGGGCGGCCTCGCTCGGCTACAAGGGCGTGCAGATCCCCACCTTCGATGGGCGCCTTTTCGACCTCGAGAAGGCCGCGACCTCGCAGGCCTATGTCGACGAGATCAAGGGCATCGTCGCGGCGCACGGGCTTTCGATCACGGAGCTCTCCACCCACATGCAGGGCCAGCTCGTGGCCGTGCACCCGGCCTACGACGAGGCCTTCGACGGCTTCGCGCCGGCGCAGGTGCGCGGGAACCCGACGGCGCGCACCGAATGGGCGACCCGCCAGATGACGCTCGCGGCCGAGGCCTCGAAGCGCCTCGGGCTCACCGCGTCGGTCAGCTTCTCCGGCGCTCTGGCCTGGCCCTACGTCTACCCGTGGCCGCAGCGTCCCGCCGGCCTGATCGAGACCGCCTTCGAGGAGCTGGCCCGGCGCTGGCGCCCGATCCTCGACGCCTACGAGGACGCCGGCTGCGACGTCTGCTTCGAGCTCCACCCGGGCGAGGACCTGCACGACGGCACGAGCTTCGAGCGCTTCGTCGAGGCGGTGGGCGGCCACGCCCGCGCCTGCATCAACTACGACCCGAGCCATTTCCTGCTCCAGGGGCTCGACTACGTCGCCTTCATCGATCTCTACCACGAGCGCATCAAGGCCTTCCACGCCAAGGACGCGGAGCTGAACCCGACCGGCCGCCAGGGCGTCTGGGGCGGCTATGCCGGCTGGACCGACCGCGCCGGGCGCTTCCGCTCGCTGGGTGACGGGCAGATCGACTTCGGCCAGATCTTCTCCAAGCTGGCGCAATACGACTACGACAGCTGGGCGGTTCTGGAATGGGAATGCGTGCTCAAGCATCCCGAGGACGGTGCGCGCGAGGGCGCGCAGTTCATCGAGGCGCACATCATCCGCGTCACCGAGAAGGCGTTCGACGATTTCGCCGGCTCGGGGACCGACCAGGCCGCCAACCGCCGCATGCTCGGCCTGGACAGGGGGGCGTGAGATGACCATCGAAGCTTTCGGACAAGCCGGCTCGGCCAGTGCCCGCTCCCGCAGGCTGCGGCTCGGCATGGTCGGCGGCGGGCGCGGCGCCTTCATCGGCGGCGTGCACCGCATGGCCGCGCGGCTCGACGACCGCTGGACGCTCGTCGCCGGGGCGCTGTCCTCGGATCCCGAAAGGGCGCGGGCGTCCGGCGCCGACCTGCTGCTCGAGCCCGACCGCGTCTACGACGACGCGGCGGCGATGGCGCAGGCCGAGGCGGCGCGCGCGGACCGCATCGACGCGGTGGCGATCGTCACGCCGAATCACGCGCATTTCGAGCCGGCGCGTCTCTTCCTCGAGGCCGGCATCCACGTGATCTGCGACAAGCCGCTGACGACGTCGCTCGACGAGGCGCGCCGGCTCGCCGGCCTCGCCAGCGCCAAGGGCGTGATCTTCGCCGTCACCCACAACTACACCGGCTATCCGATGGTGCGCGAGGCCCGCGCGCTGGTGCACGCGGGCGCGCTCGGTGCGATCCGGGTCGTGCAGGTTGAGTACGCACAGGACTGGCTCGCCACCCGCATCGAGGAGGAGGGGCAGAAGCAGGCGGCCTGGCGCACCGACCCGGCGCAGTCCGGCCCCGCCGGCTCCGTCGGCGACATCGGCTCGCACGCCTTCAACCTGGCCGAGTTCGTGGCCGGCGTGAGGGTCGAGCGGCTGGCGGCCGACCTCACCGCCTTCGCGCCCGGCCGCCGGCTCGACGACAACGCCCACATGATGCTGCGCTTCGAGGGCGGCGCGCGCGGCGCGCTGTGGTGCTCGCAAGTGGCGGTCGGGGAGGAGAACGCCCTGACGCTGCGCGTCTACGGCGAGACCGGGTCGCTCGCCTGGGCGCAGGAGAACCCCAACGTCCTCGTCCACACGCCCCTCGGCGAGCCACCGCGGCTGATCCGCCGCAACGGCGCCGGCGCGAGCGCCGTGTCGCAGCGGGTGAGCCGCATTCCGGCGGGTCACCCCGAGGGCTATCTCGAGGGCTTCGCCAACCTCTACGCCGACATCGCCGACCAGATCGAGGCGCGCCTCGCCGGCCGCGACCCCGCGCCCGAGGCCCTCGACGTCCCCACCGTCGACGACGGCGTGCGCGGCGTCGCCTTCATCGAGGCCGCGGTCCGCTCTTCGCAGGGGGACGCGCGGTGGGAGCCTGTCGATCGAGGCTGAACACACGCGGGCGCCCTCCTACCTCCCCACCGGGGAGGTAGGAGGGCGCCGCGGCCGGGTGGGGGCGAGTGTTGGAGCGCTTCCCCCGCCCTCGTCGGCCGCGCCGCCGCCGGACGGTGCGAGTGTTCGTGATCTGCCGCAGCCGACGCGCCCCACCCGTCTCGCTGCCCGTCTCGCTGCGCTCGCCGACCGCCCCGAGGGGCGGTGACGGGGAGGGGCAGTGACGTATCCCTCAGGCCAGGAAGCCCTCGAACACGATCTGGTCGGCGTGCTCGCGGGCGAGCGCCCGGGCCGTTTCGTCGCGCACCGTCCAGGCGGTCACCGGGATCCCGAGCCGGCGCAGCAGGAAGGGCGGGCCGTTGACGAGATCGGCCACCTGCCAGGACAGGAAGTGCGGGCGCGTCGCGTCGAAGTGGAGCAGGTTGCCGAGCGCGTGCTTGCGCTCGGGCGACAGGAATGCCCAGTCCGGATGCGCCCAGCGCGTCTCCGCGACGATGCCGCGGGGAACGTACGGGGCGATGCGGCGCACCTCGGCCACCACGTCCGGGTCGAAGCTCTCCACCACGTAGGGCCCGTCGTAGCCCGACAGCACCTCCAGCGTGCGATGCGTCAGCCGCATGTCGGCATCGAAGCGGCTCTTGATCTCGACCACGAGCCCGACGCGTCCCGCGACGAGCGCAAGGAAATCGGCGAGCGACGGTGGCCCCTCCCCGTCGGCCGCGCCGACGAGCGGCATCGCGGCGAGAGCCCGCGCCATCGTCTCGTGCACGCTGCCGGTGTGCCCTACCAGGCGGGAGAGATCGTGGTCGTGGAAGACCATCGCCTCGCCGTCGGCCGTGAGCTGCACGTCGAGCTCGATGGCATAGCCGCGCGCCACGGCCGCGCGCGCGGCGGAGAGCGAGTTCTCGAGCACGCCCGCGGCGCGGTCGTGCAGGCCGCGATGGGCGATGGGGCGCGCGACGAGCCAGCCCGGCGCGGAATCGACGGGAGCGGGGCTCATCCGTGCGACCTGACCTCGAACATGCCCTCGACCTCGACGGCCGCGTCCAGCGGCAGCTCTGCGACGCCGATCGTCGAGCGGGCGTGGCGCCCGGCCTCGCCCATGGCCTCGACCATCAGGTCGGAGGCGCCGTTCATCACCTGCGCGATGGCGGCGAAGTCGGGTCGCGCGTTGATGAAGCCGCCCAGCCGCACGCAGCGCACGACCTCGTCGAGATCCCCGACCGCCGCCTTGAGCTGGGCGATGAGGTTCAGCGCGCACAGCCGCGCCGCCGCCTGCCCCGCCTCCAGCGAGACCTCGCCGCCGAGCTTGCCGAGGTGCTCGGGCGCGAGCTTGCCGTCGAGGCCGAGGCAGATCTGCCCGGAGACGATGACGAGATCGCCGGTGCGGACGTAGGGCACGTAGTTGGCGACCGGTGCCGCCGCCTGCGGCAGCGACAGCCCCTTCTCGGTGAGACGATCCTCGATCCGGCTCATGCGGGTCTCCTTCCGCGCACGCGCGGGCTCCCGCGCGGCCTTCTTTCCATGCGCGCGCGGGCTCCCGCGCACCTAGCCGCTCCCCAGTCTCACGATCGCGCGGGAGCGCGCAAGGGCGCGCATTGCGCGGCGCGCCTGCGGCTTCTACACAGAGTGCGGGGCTCACCGAGAGGATTGGGCATGCGAAGCGTCGGTTGCGTCCTGGGTCTGTGTCTCGCGATGGCGGCCGGGGCGGCCGCCGCCGGCCCGCTCGTGCCGCATCGCGCGGTCTACGACCTGGCGCTGGCGCCCGGCGCGGACGGGGTCGAGGCGGCGCGGGGGCGCATCGCCATCGAGTTCTTCGGCTCGCCCTGCGAGGGCTGGACCACCCGCGTGCGCCAGGTGACCGCGCTCGATCTCGGCGACGGCGGCACCCGCACGCTCGATTCGAACAGCGCCACCTTCGAGGAGCCGGACGGCACGCTGCTGCGCTTCCGCTCCGAGTCGCGGGCCGACGGCGAGACGATCGAGGCGGTGGACGGCACGGCCACCCGGGTCGACGGCGACACGCGCATCGTCCTGGAGACGCCCGAGCCGGAGACGCTCGTCGTCCCGGGCACGCCGCTGTTCCCGACGCAGCACATCGCCCGGCTGATCGGCGAGGCCGTGAGCGGCGCGCCGCTCTTCGCCGCCCGGGTCTTCGACGGGACCGGCGACGGGCGCACCGTCTACGACACGCTCGCCGTGATCGGCCCGCGCCTGCCCGCGCTCGCGCCGAACGAGGAGGCGCAGGCGCCGGCGGACGCGCTCGCCGGGCTCGACCGCTGGCCGGTGCGGCTGTCCTACTACGAACCGGGGCCCGGCGAGCGCACGCCGGACTACATCGTCGGCTTCACGCTCTTCGAGAACGGCGTCTCCAGCGACCTCAGCCTCGAGTTCGACGGGTTCACGCTCCGCGGCGCGCTCTCGGCACTCGAGCTCGTCGAGCCGCAGGAGTGCCGGCTCTGAGGCTCACGCCGCGTCGAAGTCCGGGGTGTGCACGAAGTGGATCTTGTTGCCCTCGGGATCGCGGCAATAAGCACCGTAGTAGCCGGCGCCGTAGTGCGGTCGCTCGCCGGGAGACCCCTCGTCGGTGCCGCCGGCGGCCATGGCCGCCGCGTGGGTGGCGTCCACCGCCGCGCGGCTCGGCGCCATGAACGAGACCTGGACGCCGTTTCCGACGCTCGCCGGCCGCCGATCGAAGGGGGCCTGCACCCAGAATTGCGGCCATCCGGTCTCCGGGCGCGTCCAGCAGGCGCCGGCGCGATCCGTGTCCGAGCCGTCCGGTTCGGTGTGCCCGCGCGCCAGCCCGAGCGGCGCGAGCACGGCGTCGTAGAAGGCGACGAGACGCGCGACGTCGTTCGCGCCCACCATGACGTGGCTGAAGATCTCGGTCATGTCATCTGCCTCAGGGTCTCGCGGGCGATGATCAGGCGCTGGATCTCGCTCGTGCCCTCGTAGATGCGGGTGATGCGTGCGTCGCGGGCATGGCGCTCCACGGGATAGTCCCGGCAATAGCCGGCGCCGCCGTGGAGCTGAATCGCGGTGTCGGTACAGCGGTGCGCCGCCTCCGAGGCGAACAGCTTGGCCATGGACGCCTCCTTCGAGAACGGCCGGCCCGCATCCTTCAGGTGCGCCGCCTCGAGGATCAGCAGCCGCGCCGCGGCGAGGTCGACCTCGCGATCGGCGATCATCCATTGCGGACCCTGCATGTCGGCGACGCGCTGGCCGAACTGGCTGCGCTCGAGGCAATAGGCCTTGGCCGCGTCCATCGCCGCGCGGGCGATGCCGAGCGACAGCGCCGCGACGCCGATGCGCCCGCCCGCGAGCTCGCCGACCGCCACGCGAAAGCCGTCGTTCTCCCGTCCCATCAGCGCGGAAGCCGGCACGCGGCAACCCTCGAAATGCACGACGTTGGTCGGCGAGCCGTGCTGGCCCATCTTCTCCTCGGCCCGCCCGATCACGAGCCCGGGCGTGCCCGCCTCCACCAGGAAGCAGGAGATGCCCTTGCCCGGCCGCGCCTCCGGATCGGTGACGGCCCAGACGACGAAGATGCCGGCGTACTCGGCCGAGGTGATGTAGATCTTCTGCCCGTCGATGACCCAGCCGTCGCCGTCCCGCCGGGCGCGGGTGCGCATGGCCGACGGGTCGGAGCCCGCCTGCGCCTCCGTGAGGCAGAACGCGCCCGCCGGGTAGGTGCCGTCGGCGAGCCGCGGCAGGTGCAGCGCCTTCTGCTCGGGCGACCCCACCGCCTGGATCACCTCACCCACCATGTTGGTGACCGAGGTCGAGACCGCAGTCGACGCGCAGGCATAGCCGAGCTCCTCGATCGCCAGCGCGAAAGCGATCGTCCCCGCCTCGCTGCCGCCGTGCTCGGCCGAGACGTTGAGCGCCGAGAAGCCGTTGTCGGCGAGGAGCTTCAGGTTGGCGAGCAGCGCCTCGCGCCCCTGCCCGCGATCGAGCGCCTCGGCGTTCGGCGCAAGCCGCTCCATCGCGATCCGCCGCGCGGCCTCGCGAATCATCTCTTCCTCGTCCGTGAGAGCGAAATGCATGGGCGGCCTCCCGGGGCGCTGTCATTTCGGGGGAGATTAGGGAGGACGACGGCCGGGAGCAATGGAGGTCGTCGAAACACGCTTCGCGGGCATGAAGATACAACTTTCTTCTTGGGCGTGCGTGGACGAGGCTATAGGAGATTTGCTATTCTCGGGGTGTGGGCCGATGCGGGTCATCGAGTGGGTCGGCTCGTCGCGAAAGGATCTGATGGGCCTTCCGGACGAGGTTCGGCGCGAGTTCGGCCATGCCCTCTGGCTCGTTCAGGGTGGGGTGACGCCCCGCTCCGCCAAGGCTCTGTCGGGCTACGGCGGCGCGCAGGTGATGGAGATCGTCGAGGACGAGCGCGGTGACACGTATCGGGCGATCTATACGATTTGCTACGCCCACGCCGTGTACGTGCTCCACGTCTTCCAGAAGAAGTCACGCAGCGGGATCGCAACGCCGAAGCACGAGCTTGACGTTGTACGTGCACGGCTCAAGGCCGCGCACCTGCATCATCAGCGGCACTATGGCGGAGATCGTCCATGAAGGACCGGGTAGCAAGTGAGAGCGCGGAGATCGCGGTCGAACGCGGGAGCGGCAGCGTCTTCGCCGATCTCGGGTTTGAGAACCCTGAGGAGGAGCTGCTCAAGGCTCGTATCGTGGCGCACCTGCGCACGCTGCTGGAGGAGCGCGGCCTGACGCAGGCGGCAGCCGGCGAGCTGCTCGGACTGCGACAGCCGGACGTCTCGCGCCTGCTCAGGGGCCGAACCGGCGGATACACGATCGAGCGTCTGCTGCGTCTCGTCCGCCTTCTCGGCGAGGACGTCACCATCACGGTGGCGAGGTCGGGTGATATGCGCGAGTGCGGGCGGCTGGACCTCGCGATCGGGTGAGCCGCGCACGCCCGGTCTCAGCCTCCGGCTCAGAACCAGTACGGCACGCCGTAATACCCATACACGTTGCGGCCGTATTCCGGGTCCGCCCACGGCGTCTCGTCGCGGCCGTAGCTGGGGGCGGCCTCGAGCTCCCTGGCGTTGAGGTCGACGACGTAGCCGCCGAGCCCCGCGTCGTAATCGAGCTTGCTCCAGGGCAGCGGGTGGTAGCGCTCGCCGATGCCGAGGAAGCCGCCGAAGGACATCACCGCGTAGGCGACCTTGCCGGTGTACTTGTCCACCATGAAGTTGAAGACCGAGCCGAGATGCTCGCCGGCCTTGTTGTAGACCGCGGTGCCCTCGACCTTGTCGGAGGCGATCAGCCGCTCGGTCTCGTTCTTGGGCACGTCCCCGCGGGGACCCGTGACGCTGCTGCCGGCCATGTCGCTCTCCTTCGCTGTTTGCGACGGGGAACGACGGCCGCACATGGGGGTTCCGGGCGGGGTTTGGCGCGGACGTCCGGGCCTGACGCCTCAGGACTGGCCCATCAGCGCCTGCACGTGAGCGGCCACCGACCGCGAGAGCCCGTCGAGATCGTAGCCGCCCTCGAGCAGGGAGACGACGCGGCCCTTCGCGTGGCGCTCGGCGATATCCATGAGCTTGAGCGTCGCCCACTGGAAGTCCGCCTCGGTGAGCATGACGTTGCCCAGCGGATCGCGCCAATGCGCGTCGAAGCCCGCCGAGATCACCACGAGATCGGGCTGGAAGGCGTCGATGCGCGGCAGCACGCGGGTCTCCAGCGCCTCGCGGAAGACGTCGGAGCCGTCGCCGGCACAGAGCGGCGCGTTGACGATCGTATCGTGCTCGCCCCGCTCGGAGAGGGCGCCGGTGCCGGGATAGAGCGGCATCTCGTGGGTCGAGGCGTAGAGGACCGAGCCGTCCTCCCAGAAGATGTCCTGCGTGCCGTTGCCGTGGTGGACGTCCCAGTCGACGATGGCGATGCGCTCGGCCCCGTGCTTCGCCTGCGCGAAGCGCGCCGCGATGGCGGCGTTGTTGAAGAAGCAGAAGCCCATCGCCTGGGCGCGCTCGGCGTGGTGACCGGGGGGACGCATGGCGGCGAAGGCGTTCGAGACCTTGCCGGTCATCACCTCGTCCACCGCCTGTACCGCGGCGCCGGCGCCGCGCAGGGCCGCCTCCAGCGTGCCGGGGGAGAGCACCGTGTCGGAGTCGATCGAGACGAGGCCCTCGCGCGGGGAGGCCTGCACGAGCGCCTCGATGTAGCGGCGCGGATGGACGAGGGCGATGGTGTCGTGCTCGGCGCAGGGCGCCTGCTCGCGGACGAGAGCCATGAAGCGCTCGTCCTCGAGCGCGCGCTCGACCACGCGGATCCGATCCGGCCGCTCGGGATGGCCGAGCGGCGTCTCGTGGTCGAGGGCGGCGGGATGGCACAGGTAGAGGGTCGGCATGGGCGGCGCTTTCCTCGGGCGAACGGCCTGTTCGGCTCTTCTCGCGCGCATCGTCGCAGCCGCTCCCGAGCCTGTCCATCCCCCGAAGGACGCCGTGCGCGCAATCAAGCGCCGGACGCGCGATCACCCGGGCGCCGCCGGGAAGACCCGGCCGGCGCGCGGCCGCGCGTTTCCGCGCAGCACCCCGGCTCCGGACCGACCCGTCAGGCCGTGAAGCTGCGGCCGAACCGGTCGAGGTCCTCCGGAAGCGTCCGCTTCGCCGCAGCCTTGGTCTCGCAGGCCTGCTTGGTCAGCAGGACGCCCTTCAGGGCCGGCAGGGCGATGGGCTTGAAGACTTGCCCCGGTGCCGGCACGGGCGCGGCGGGACGAGGCTGGGGTTCGGCTTGGTCGGGCATGATCGGTCCGTTCTGTTGCGCGGCGAAGGGGCCTGCCGCTGCTCTCTGGCGTGCGAGCCGTCCCAACCTGCGGCGCGATTGTGGCGCCCGGTAGGCCGGAGCGACGCGCGAACCAATCGACGGGCAACGTGTCTTTCCTGCAACGAGTTCCCCGTCGGGGGACGGTTATTTGCACCTCACGGGCGCGCCGGCTCCGCACCGAGACGCCGATGCTCGGCGACGTGCGCGGCGAGGTCCACGAGGATCTTCAGCGCGACCAGCAGCGCCAGCGCCAGGAGCGGCGCGCCGGAGGCCTGCACCGCGAAGCCGCCGAAGATGATCGTCACGTGCAGCACCACCACCCGTCCGTAGGGCGCCGACATCAGGGCGCCGAGGCTGGTGCGGTCCATCTCGCCGCCCGCGACGAAGTTGACGAGGAAGGAGACGCCGTGGCTCGCCGCCAGCGCGGCGAGCGGCCACGCCAGCCCGGGCGCCGCCAGGAGCGCGAAGCCCGCGAGCGGCGAGGCGCCCGGCGGCCCGAACAGGGTCACCAGGAAGATGCCGTGCACCAGTGTGAAGATGCCGTAATGGACCGCGAAGAAGCCCGCCATGGCGAGCCCGCCCCGCTCCCCGCGCAGCGACACCAGCGTCATCCGCGCCAAGTTGAGCAGGCCGATGACGACATTCTCGGCCCAGAACAGCAGCAGCACGTCGAACACCCGCCAGCCGCCCGCCACGACGCCGAGAAGCGGCACCAGGTTGGCGAGGACGAGCGCCGCCGACGAGACGAGGAGCGGGCGGCGCGAGGCGGGCTTCATGGCGGTGTGTCCGGCGATCGTTCGGCACCCCGTCGGGAACGCGACAGGTCGTCGCATTTGAGCCGTAAACGCCGCGCTTGTCGACGCCCCGCGCACGCGAAACCGCGTCGATGCACATGTCTCGCCGCCGACGGTCTCCCCTCTCCCTGGCGGAGAGGGAGAAGGGAGTTCCCGATCGCCCGTCGCTGGTGTCGCGGCTCCCGGTCAGCCCTCGGCGAGGTAGCGCTTGGCCAGAACCTTGCCCTCCTCGACCGCCGGCTGGTCGAACGGGTCGACGCCGAGCGCGTAGCCGGTGAGGATCGTCTCGAGCATGAAGTGCATCAGCAGGTGGCCCATCGTCCGCTCGTCGATCGTGTCGAGGTGGATGGTGCGCACCGGGCGGTGGTTGGCCGCCAGCGTATCCGCCGTGGCCCGTCCCTGCGCGGCGACGAGGTCGCCGATCGTCTTGCCGGCGAAGCCCGGCTGGCCGCCGCGCTCGGCGAGGCCCGCGTCGATCCGCGGCCCCTGCCCGGCGGTGCCCGTGGTGATCACGGTGAAGACCTTGTCGTTGGGTCCGCCGAGATAGAGCTGCAGCTGGCTGTGCTGGTCGACCGGGCCGATCGCCGCCACCGGCTGCGAGCCCTTGCCGTCCTTGCCCAGGCTCTCGGCCCAGAGCTGCACCCACCAGCGGGTGAAGCGCTCCAGCCGGTCGGCATAGGCCATGACGACCGAGATCGGCGTGCCCTCCAGCGCGAAGGCGACGGCGAAGGCCGTGCCCTGGGCGATCGGGCTGTCGTCCCCGGCGTCCGCGTCGAGCACCGGCGCGAGCGCATCGGCCGCACCGGCGCGGATCGCGGCGATGTCGAGCCCCATCACCGCCGCCGGCAGGAGGCCGACGTTGGTGAGCACCGAGTAGCGCCCGCCGATGCCGGTGTGGTGCGCCAGGATCGGCGCGCCGGTGGGCTCGAGCAGGTCGCGCAGCGCGTTCTTGCCGCCCGCGGGCCGCGGCTCGGAGATGCCGGTGAAGCGCTCGCCCGCATCGAGCCCCGCGGCCTCGAGGGCGGCGAGCACGGCCATCGTCTGCATCAGCGTCTCGCCGGTGCCGCCCGACTTGGAGATGGCGACGAAGCGCGTCGTCTCGAGCGGCAGCGCCTCGAGCAGGCGCGCGAAGGTGACGGGGTCGAGGTTGTCCATGAAGTGCGCGCGCGGCCCCTCGGCCAGGCGACCGACGCCCGGCACGGCGTAGTCCTTCAGCTGCGCCAGGGTCTGCGCGCCGAGCGAGGAGCCGCCGGTGCCGAGGAAGACCACGTCGCTCGCGCCCTCGCGGATGCGCGCGGCCGCGTCGCGGATCTCGTCGAGGTCACCGGTCTCGGCCGGGATGCCCAAGAGCGGCAGCGCGCCGGAGGCGGCCTCCGCGCGCAGGCGCTTCATCCCGGTCCGCGCCAGCGTCGTGCCCGCCTCGATCGCCGTCTCCGGGACGCCGGCTCCGCCGATGCGCCGGCCGAGCGCGAGGTCGATCGCGTGCTTGAAAGCCATTGCCGTCTCCCTGTTCGCTGTGCGCCGACAGATACGCCGGTTGCACGCCGCGTACCAGCCCCGCCGGGCGATGTCGCGCGCGGATCTCCGGGGTCAACGCGCGAGGCGGGCATCGGGGTGCAGGCGGATCGGGGCGATCCGCGCCCCTATCCACCTGCCCGTCGTCAGAGCGCCGGCTTGCCCGCGATCACCGTCAACAGGCGCCCGTCGCCGAGCATGCGCGTGCCGGCGCGGCGGACGTCCTCGGCGGTCACCGCCGAGACCAGGGCGTTGCGGCGCGCCACGTAGTCGATGCCCAGGTCGTTGAAGGCGATCTGCACGAGCTGGCTCGCGATCTTCGTCGAGGTGTCGAAGCCGAGCGCGTAGGAGCCGGTGAGATAGGCCTTGGCCTTCTCCAGCTCCTCCGCGGTGGGCCCCTCCTCCCGCAACCGGTCGATCTCGCCGCCGATGACCGAGAGCGCCTCGGGCACCCGCTCGTTCTTCGTCGCCGTGTAGCCCCAGGTCATCGCCGCGGCTCGGAAGGTGGCGAGCGAGGTGCCCACCGAATAGGCGAGGCCGCGCTTCTCGCGCACCTCCTGGAACAGGCGCGATGTGAAGGCGCCGCCGCCGAGCACGTGGTTGAGCACGTAGGCCGGCACGAAGTCGGGATCGGTCCAGGGCAGTCCGTTCATGGCGAAGCGGATGACCGATTGCGGCACGTCGATCTCGACGACGTGGCGGTCGCCGGCACCCGACAGCGTCGTCGTCGCGACGGGCGCGAGCGTCGGCGTCTCGGGCAGGGCACCGAAGGCGTGGTCGATGCGGCGCGCCACCTCGTCCGCGGCGATGGCACCGACGACCGCGACCTTCAGCCGCCCGCGCGCCGCCTGGGCGCGATGCAGCGCGACGACGTCGTCGCGGCCGATGGCGGGCAGGCTCTCGAGCGTGCCCGACGTCGGCGTGCCGTAGGGATGGCCGGGGAAGGCCTCCGCGAAGAAGCGGCGCGAGGCGACGGCGCCCGGGTCCTTCATCTGGTAGCGCAGCCCCGCCATCGTCTGCGCCCGCACGCGTTCGAGATCCGGCTCCTCGAAGCGCGGCTCGGCCAGGGCGAGGCGCAGGAGGTCGAAGGCCTCGTCCGCGTGGCGGGTGAGCGTCTTCAGCGAGCCGCCGAGCGAATCGGGGCCGGCGTTGAAGGAGAGCTCGATGGCCCGGTCCGCCAGGCGCTCGTGGAAGGCGGCGGAGGGATACGGCCCGGCGCCCTCGTCGAGGAGGCGGGCCGTCGTCTGGGCGAGCCCGGCCTTGCCCTCGGGGTCCTGCGCGGAGCCGCCCTCGAACAGGAACGACACGGCGACGAGGGGCACGACGTGCGATTCGACGTGCCAGACCTCGATCCCGGCGGGGGTGATCACGCGCCCGACCTTGGCGGGCGGGGCGGTGACCGGCGTGACGGCGACGGACATGGCTGATCCTTCCTCGGGTGTCCCCCGAATTCTCGTGTCGCCTCAGCCCGCCTTGCGGAGCTGGCCGGTGACGGAGCGGTGCGGGGCCAGCACCCGGGCCGCCGCCCCGGCGAGGTCCTCGCGGGTGACGGCCCCGACGGCGGACGGCCAGCGCTTGCCGTCCTCGAGGGTCTCGCCGATGGCGAGCGCCGAGCCGAAGATGCGCGCGAGCGAGGTCTGGCTGTCGGCGGCGTAGACCGTCTCCGCGACGAGCCGGGTCTTGGCCCGGGCGATCGCCGCCTCCTGCAGGGCCGCGTCCGGGATCGCGCGGATGGCGGCGTCGAGCGCCTCCTCCGCCGCCTCGAGCGCGACGCCGTGGGCGGGAACGAGGTAGAGCGCGAAGCGCGTGTCGTCGATGGCCGAGGCCATGTACCAGGACCCGGCGTTCACCGCGATCGCCTTGTCGAGCACCAGCGTGCGGTAGAGGTAGGAGGTCGGCCCGCCGCCGAGGAGCTCGGCCAGCACCTCGAGCGCGGCGCTCTCGCGCGCCGTGCCGGTGAGCGCGGAGGGGGCGAGGTAGAGCCGCTGCAGCGTCGGCTGCTCCACCCGCGGATCGGCCACCGCCACGCGCCGCATGGCGCGGGGCTCCGGCTCGCGCGGACGCACCCGCACCGGCCGGGCGCCGCGGGGCGCCACGCGCCCGTAGGTCGCGTCCGCCTGGCGCAGCACCTCGTCGGGCACGACGTCGCCGGCGACGACGAGGATGGCGTTCTCGGGCGTGTAGAAGCGCCCGTAATAGGCGAGCGCATGGCCGCGATCGAGCGCCTCGATCTCGTGCATCCAGCCGATGATCGGGATGCCGTAGGGGTGGTGGACGAAGAGCGAGGCCGCCATCGCCTCCGAGAGCTGCGCCGCCGGGTCGGTCTCGACGCGCATGCGCCGCTCCTCGAGCACGACGTCGCGCTCGGGCGCCACCACCTCGTCGGAGAGCCGCAGGTTCGCCATCCGGTCGGCCTCGAAGCCCATCATCACGGGCAGGTGCTCCTTGGCGACGCGCTGGAAGTAGGCCGTGTAGTCGTAGGAGG
>JBNPEA010000043.1:0-26742 GCA_051117315.1 Salinarimonas sp.
GCCTCAGATCCATTGAGAGGGGCTTCGTCATGGAGGCCGGCCTCCTCCGCCAGCCTCTACCGTGAATCACAAACCGGCCGCGAAGGGAATCCACCTCGCGATTCCATCAGGAAGCGATCTGCTCTAGCGCGGAACAGCGAGCGCGATGACGATGCGCGCGTCCTCCAGGGCGAACGAGATGCCCCCCTGCGCGAAGGCGCCGCGGACGCGCTCGACATTGGCCGCGCTGGATCGCAGCGGCCCGCGCGTGGGATCCTCCATGCGCTGGATCGTGGGCAGCGACAGGCCCGCGCGCAGGGCGAGATCCGCCTGTGTCCAGCCGACCAGGTCGCGCCCCGCCTTCATCATCCCACAGGTCAGCATCGTCGCTTCCATCCCGCGTCCGACGTCGATCCTCGCCCGCGAAGCTTGAGCGATCCTGACCGGCGCACCCGAACGCCGGCATCTCGACCCTCCGCGCCCGCTGGTCTATCAGGGAGGCCAGGTGGACGAGGGGAGCGCGGCATGCGGACGATCGAGGACCCGCGCGGACGGATCGAGCGGCTCGAGGTCGAGATCGAGGCGCTCGAGGAGAGCGCCGAGCGCTGCGGCAAGGTCATGCTCGTGAGCCGCGTGGCGATCGTCGCCGGCATCGTCGTGCTCGGCGCCGTGCTCCTCGGGCTCGTGCGGATCGGCGGGCTCGCCTTCGTCCTCGCCGTCTCGGCGGTGCTGATCGGCATCGTGCTCTACGGCTCGAACCGCTCCACCCGCGAGACCCTGCGCGCCGACATCGCCCGCCGCCGCGCCGCCCGCGACGAGCTCATCGACGCGATCGGGCCGCGGGAGGTCGGGCGCGGGTGAGCGCAGGCTCGAGATCCCCTAGAGATCCACCCCGTCGACCTCGCGCGCGAGCCGGTTCACGATCGTCTCGATACGTGGGAGGTGCGGGTGGATGGCGAGCGCGCGCTCGAAGCTCTCGAGCGCGCCACGCTCGTCGCCGGCCTGCATCAGGAGGTTGCCGAGCCCGGCCCAGGCGGCGAAGTGGCGCGGCTCGAGCGAGACCACCCGATAGATGTCGGCGATCGCGGAGACCGGGTCCTGCAGCATGGTGAAGGCGATGGCGCGACGATTCCAGGCCTCGGCCCAGCCCGGCTCGATCGCCACGATGCGATCGATCAGCTCGATGGCGAGCGCCGGGTCGCGGCCGCGCATCGCCTCGCGGGCGCGGTCCATCAGCAGGTCGGCCGTGGGCGAGCCCGAGTCGAGCCAGCGCCGTTGGATCAGGAGCGCGACCCCGCGCGCCTCCGCGGCGCTGTCGGTTTGCGCGAGACGGCCGAAGAGCTGCTCGATCCGCTCGTCCTGCGGGGCCTCCGCCCGTGGGGGGGCGCCCGGCGCGGCCCCCTGGGCGCGCACGACGGCCGGTCCCGCCGCGACGAGCGCGACGGCGAGGCCACCGACGAGGAGCATGGCATGAAAACGGCGCATGCCGGATGATCGCCTCATCCGGCATGCGCCGTCAATCACGACGGGCCGCCGTCCGCCTGCGACGGAAAGCGGCGGGGTCCCGGCTCGCGCCTCAGCCCTGGCGGGCCTTGAAGCGCTTCTGGGTCTTGTTGATGATGTAGACGCGGCCCTTGCGGCGCACGATGCGGTTGTCGCGGTGGCGCGTGCGCAGGGACTTCAGCGAATTGCGGATCTTCATGGCTCTCTCTCCTCGGCGCGAAGCGCCCGACGCCGCTGCCGCGGGTCTCGAACGCCCGTGTCGCCGCCGGCGACGTCGAGGACGCGAGAACCACTCGCACGCGGCGCCCGCGTGACGTTGGAGGGGGCAATACCCGGAACCGCCGCGCGGGTCAACGCCCGCGCGGGCGCATCCGACACTTGACGCCCCGCCCGCCAGGCGCTTGATCTGCGCGACGCCCGAAACCGCCGAGGGACCGATGACCGACCTGACCGAGCTCGAACGCGACATCCTCGCCCGGATCGAGTCCGCGCCCGACGAAGCCGCGCTCGAGGCCGTGCGCGTCTTCGCGCTCGGCAAGAAGGGCGTCGTCTCCGAGCGCCTGAAGTCGCTCGGCGCGATGACGCCCGACGAGCGCAAGACCATGGGCCCGCAGATCAACGGCCTGCGCGACGCCGTGCAGGGCGCGATCGCCGCGCGCCGGACGACGCTCGAGGAAGCGGCCCTCGCCGAGCGCCTTCTCGCGGAGCGCGTCGACGTCACGCTGCCGGTGCGCGAGAGCCCCGAGGCGCGCGGGCGCATCCACCCCGTCAGCCAGGTGATCGACGAGCTCGTCGCCATCTTCTCCGACATGGGCTTCTCCATCGCCGAGGGCCCGGACGTGGAGACGGACTACTACAACTTCACCGCCCTGAACTTCCCCGAGGGCCACCCGGCGCGGGAGATGCACGACACGTTCTTCATGCGCGAGGACGCGCAGGGGCGGCGCAAGCTCCTGCGCACCCACACCTCGCCGGTGCAGATCCGCACCATGGAGACCACGGAGCCGCCGATCCGCGTGATCATCCCCGGGCGCACCTATCGCCACGACTCGGACCAGACCCACACGCCGATGTTCCACCAGGTCGAGGGCCTCGTCATCGACAAGGGCGCGACGCTGGCGAACCTGAAGTGGGTCATCGAGGAGTTCTGCAAGGCGTTCTTCGAAATCGAGAACGTGAAGATGCGCCTGCGCCCGTCGTTCTTCCCCTTCACCGAGGTCTCGGCCGAGGTCGACATCCAGTGCGACCGCTCCGGCGGGGAGATCCGCTTCGGCGAGGGCAAGGACTGGCTCGAGATCCTGGGCTGCGGCATGGTGCATCCCAACGTGCTGCGCAAGTGCGGGCTCGACCCGGACGTCTACCAGGGCTTCGCCTGGGGCATGGGCATCGACCGCATCGCCATGCTCAAGTACGGCATCCCGGACCTGCGCGACATGTTCGAGGCCGACAAGCGGTGGATCGAGCACTACGGCTTCCGCCCCCTCGACCTGCCGACGCTCGCCGGCGGCCTGAGCGGGTGAGGCGCCGAGGGAGGAGCGGATGACCGACGAGGAGATCAGGCGCGTCGTCGAGCCGATCCTGCGCAAGCATCTCGGGCCGTTCGGCTTCGAGACGGCGGAGGTCGCCTCCGGCGTCGACCACGACGGCGACCCGGCGATCTTCGTTTCGGCGAAGTACGCGACCGCGGAGCCCGAGCGCGCGCGCGGCGTCAGGCTCGACGCCGGGCGGGCGCTGCGGGAGGCGCTTTGGGAGCACGGCGAGGAGCGGATCGCATACGTGAGGCACCGCTTCCCCGAGACGGAACCCGGCGGATGACTCCCGCTGATCTCATCGCGGCCGCCGGGCTCTCGCTTAGCGCACGGCGGGGGACACCCAAGCAGGTGGTCCTCAAGCGCGCCGTCAGCACGGCCTACTATGCCGCCTTCCACGCGGCCTCGCGGCTCGCGGCGGATGCGCTGGTCGGCCGCACGAAGGCGGCGACGGAAGCCTGGTCGCTGACCTACAGGGCCGTCCAGCACGGCTTCGCCAAGGACGTCCTGCGCCGCCGGGACGTGCAGGCGCTCCATGCCGGCATCGCGAGCTTCGCCGACGTGTTCACCGATCTCCAGGAGCTGAGGCACCGCGCGGACTACGATCCGCGCAGCTCCTTTACGCTGGCCGAGGCGCGCGGCGCGGTCGACGATGCCGCGAGCGGCATCGCCGCGCTCGCCACCGTGCCCGCCGCCATCCGCCTCGATCTCGCCGCCCGCCTCCTCTTCAAGCCCCGGCCCTGACCGGCGCCGCCCGCGACACGAACGGACCCGACCGATGAAGTTCACCCTCTCCTGGCTCAAGGAGCATCTCGAGACCGCGGCCTCCCTCGACGAGATCGCCGAGACGCTCACCCGCATCGGTCTCGAGGTGGAGGCCGTCGAGGACAAGGCGGCGGCGCTCGCGCCCTACCGGATCGCGGCCGTGCTCACCGCCGAGCAGCACCCCAACGCCGACCGGCTGCGGGTGTGCACCGTCGATCTCGGGGACGGCGCGCCGCCGATCCAGGTCGTCTGCGGAGCGCCGAACGCGCGGGCGGGCATGAAGAGCGTGTTCGCGCCCCCGGGCACCTACATCCCCGGCAAGGACATCACCCTCGGGGTCGGCGTGATCCGCGGGGTCGAGAGCGCCGGCATGCTCTGCTCGGAGGCCGAGCTCGGCCTCTCGGAGGATCACGACGGCATCATCGACCTGCCGCAGGACGCGCCCACCGGCCAGCCCTTCGCGGTCCATGCCGGTCTCGACGACCCGGTGATCGAGATCGGCCTGACGCCCAACCGCCCCGACTGCGCCTCCGTGCGCGGCATCGCCCGCGACCTCGCCGCGGTCGGCCTCGGCGCCCTGAAGCACGCACCCGAGCCGGCGCTCGAGGGCGCCTTCGACCTGCCGTCCCGGGTGACGCGCGAGCTTCCCGGCGAGGAGCACCTGTGCCCGGCCTTCGGGCTGCGGCTCGTGCGCGGCGTGCGCAACGGCCCCTCGCCCGCCTGGATGCAGCGCCGGCTCCAGGCGATCGGCCTGCGCCCGATCAACGCGCTCGTGGACATCACCAACTACGTCACCTTCGATCGCGGCCGACCGCTCCACGTCTTCGACGCGGACAAGGTGAAGGGCGACCTCGTGGTCCGCAAGGCGCGCGCCGGCGAGAGCCTGGTCGCCCTCGACGGGCGGACCTACGCGCTCGACGAGAGCATGGTCGTCATCGCCGACGAGAACGGCCCCGAGTCGATCGGCGGCATCATGGGCGGCGAGCACACCGGCTGCGACGAGGGCACGACCGACGTGCTGATCGAATCCGCCCTGTGGGACCCGCTCGACATCGCCCGCACCGGCCGCAGGCTCGGCATCGTCACCGACGCGCGCTACCGTTTCGAGCGCGGCGTCGACCCCAACGAGACGCTCCCGGGCCTCGACCTGGCGACGCGGCTCGTGATGCGGCTGTGCGGCGGCGAGCCGTCGACGCACACACTCGCCGGCGCGATCCCGGACACGAGCCGCATCATCAGCTTCCCCTGGAGCGAGACGAAGCGGCTCTCGGGCCTCGAGGTGATGCAGGCCGAGGCGAAGGTGATCCTCCAGGAGCTCGGCTTCCACATCTCGGGCTCGGGCGACGCGGTGAAGGTGCTGCCGCCGTCCTGGCGGCCGGACATCGAAGGCAAGGCCGACCTCGTCGAGGAGATCGTGCGCATCGCCGGCATCGACCGCATCGAGTCGCGCCCCCTCGCCCGGGACCGCGGCATCGCCAAGCCCGTGCTCACCCTCGTGCAGAAGCGCACCCGCTCGGCCAAGCGCACGCTCGCCTCCCGCGGCCTGCTCGAGGCCGTGACCTGGTCCTTCATCGCCAAGGAGCAGGCGCTGCTCTTCGGCGGCGGCGATCCCTCGCTGGAAGTGGCGAACCCCATCGCGTCGGACCTCTCCGACATGCGTCCCTCGCTGCTGCCGGGGCTGATCCGGGCGGCGCAGCGCAACGCCGACCGCGGCTATGCGGACGTGGCGCTGTTCGAGGTCGGTCAGTGCTTCCGCTCCGACGAGCCCGACGGGCAGAGGATGCACGCGGCCGCCGTGCGGCGCGGCACCGCCCGCTTCGAGGGCGCGGGCCGGCACTGGGACGGGGCGGCGCGCGCCGTCGACGTGTTCGACGCCAAGGCCGACGCGCTGGCGCTGCTGGCGGCGCTCGGCATGCCCGTCGGCTCGCTGCAGATCGTCGCCGGCGGGCCGGACTGGCTGCACCCCGGCCGCAGCGGGCGCATCCAGCTCGGGCCGAAGGCCGTGTTCGGGCATTTCGGCGAGGTGCACCCCTCGATCCTGAAGGCGCTCGACGCCAAGGGCCCGCTCGTCGCCTTCGAGATCGACCTCGAGGCGCTGCCGGCGCCGAAGGCCAAGCCGACCAAGACCCGGCCGCCGCTCGTCCTGTCGGGCTTCCAGCCGCTGTCGCGCGACTTCGCCTTCGTGGTCGACGCCGGCGTCGAGGCGGCGGTGATCGTGCGCGCGGCGCAGGGCGCGGAGAAGGGGCTCGTCACCGACGTCTCTGTCTTCGACGTGTACGAGGGCGAGCGGGTCGAGGCGGGCAAGAAGTCGATCGCCGTCGCCGTGACGCTCCAGCCGCGGGAGAAGACGCTCACCGACGCGGAGATCGAGGCGATCTCGCAGAAGATCGTCTCCGAGGTGGCCAAGAAGACCGGCGCGGTGCTGCGGGCCTGAGGCTCACGCCGCCGGCGCGAACAGCTGCGCCGGCAGCCCCCGCGCGTCGGTCTCGACGCGGAAGAGATGGCCGGCCATCGGGTCGTGCGGGCGGGCGCGGGCGGCGGTCGCGACGTAGAGGGTCGAGAGGTCCGGCCCGCCGAACGCCGCCTTCGTCACGTCCGGCGTCGGCAGGGTGACGACGCCGCGGCGGGTCCCGTCGGGGGCGATGCGCAGGATGCGGCCGGCGCCGTGCATGGCGATCCACAGGTCGCCCTCCGCGTCGATCGCGACCCCGTCGGGCACGCCCTCCTCCTCGCCGAGATCGAGCAGGCGGCGCGGCGCGCCGGTACGCGGCGCGCCCGTCGGACCCGTGCCGGCGCCGAGCACGGGGCGCGCGTCGATGCGCTTTCCCGTCGTGTCGACCGTATAGAGCGTGCCGCCGTCCGGCGACAGCGCCGGGCCGTTCGTCACCACGAAGCCGTCCGCGATCGTGCCGACGGCGCGGCCGTCGTAGACGTGGAAGGCGCCGGTCGCGGCCTCCTCGTCCGTGTCCATGGTGGAGAACCACAGCGTCCCGTCCGGTCCGACCCAGCCGTCGTTGCAGCGGTTCTTGGGCAGCGCCGCCTCGACGGGGGCGAGATCCTCCAGCCTCCGGTCGATCAGGTCGCACAGGACGAGCCGCCCCCGCAGGCCGGCGACGACGACGTCGGGATCGGCCGTCAGCGCCACGAAGCCGACGGTCTCGGAGCCGGGGCCTTCGGGCAGCGCGATCGCGTGCGCCGCCCCGGCCTCGACGTCGAGACGCCAGATCGCGGGGGCCGCGATGTCGACCCACAGCACCGCACCGGTACGATGGTCCCAGACCGGCCCCTCCCCGAGGGCGGCACCGCAGGCGGCGGCGACCTCCGGGCGGCCGGCGCGCATCTCCGCCGGCACCATCGCGTCTCTCCCGTCACGCTTGGTGGCGGACAACGCACGGCCGCGCCAGGCGTTCCCCGCCGCGCGTCGGGCGTATCGGGAGAGCGGCCGGGCACGAAGGAGGGCGGCGCTCCGTTTCCCCTCGCGCGGCGCCGGCGGGTGCGGTAGAAGCGCGCCGCCCCTCATCGACACGACCGGACCCGCGCCATGGCCACGCCCGTCTCGCCCACGACCGTCTCGCCCCTCGCCCCCGCGACGCTCCCGACGCTCCCGCCGATCGCCGGCGTCCGCCTCGCCACCGCCGCTGCGGGCATCCGCTATCGCGGCCGCACGGACGTGCTCTACGTCGGGCTCGACGCCGGCACCGCGGTCGCGGGCGTGTTCACCCGCTCGAAGTGCCCCTCGGCGCCGGTCGACTGGTGCCGGGCGAACCTCGCCGGCGGATCGGCGCGGGTCCTGCTCGTCAATTCCGGCAACGCCAACGCCTTCACCGGCCGCCGCGGCGCGGACGCGGTGACGCTGTCCGCCGACATCGCCGCGCGCGCGGCGGGCTGCCTGCCGGCGGAGGTCTTCGTCGCCTCGACCGGCGTCATCGGCGAGCCGCTCGACGCGACCCGCTTCGAGGGCGTGCTGCCGGAGTGCGCGGCGCGGGCCGAGGGCGGCTCGGCCGCCTGGGAGGCGGCGGCCCGGGCGATCATGACCACGGACACCTTCCCCAAGCTCGCGACCCGAACCATCGACCTCGACGGCGTCCCCGTCACCATCAACGGCATCGCCAAGGGCGCGGGCATGATCCAGCCCGACATGGCGACCATGCTCGCCTTCGTCTTCACCGACTGCGCCATCGCGGCCCCCGTCCTGCAGGCGCTGCTCGCAGCGACCAACGAACGTTCGTTCAACTGCGTGACCGTGGACGGCGATACCTCGACCTCGGACACGCTGCTCGCCTTCGCCACCGGCAAGGCGGCCGCGAACGGGGCGCCGATGACCCCGATCGCCGGCGCCGACGACCCGCGCGCCGCCGCCATCGGTGCCGCGCTCGAGGACCTGCTCGTCGAGCTGGCCCAGCTCGTCGCCAAGGACGGCGAGGGCGCGCGCAAGTTCGTGACCGTGCGCGTCGCCGGCGCCGTCGACGACGCCTCGGCACGACGCGTCGCCTTCGCCATCGCCAACTCGCCCCTCGTCAAGACGGCGATCGCCGGCGAGGACGCGAACTGGGGGCGCGTGGTGATGGCGGTCGGCAAGGCCGGCGAGCCCGCCGACCGCGACCGGCTCTCCATCTCCTTCAACGGCCTGCGCGTGGCGCACGCGGGCGCCCGCGACCCGGACTATTCCGAGGAGGCCGCCTCCGAAGCGATGCGCCGCCCCGAGATCGAGATCGACGTGGACCTCGGCCTCGGCTCCGGCACGGCGCGGGTTTGGACCTGCGACCTGACCAAGGCCTATATCGAGATCAACGGCGACTACCGCTCCTGAGCCGGCGCGCGTCGGCCGTCTTGCGCGCCGGGGCGGATTGCGCCACACACGGGCGACACGCGCCGCGCCCTCCGGAGATCCCGCCTTGGCCAAGAAGTCGAACTCGCGCAACCTGCTCACCGTCGTGTCGGTGATGATCCTCGTCGGCGTCGAGGTGTTCGGCGTCGCGCTCGCCGCCGGCTGGGCGATCGCGGGGCTGTTCGAGCTCGGCGACACGGTGAGCTACGTGCTCATGGCCCTGTTCAGCGTGCTCGGGCTCTGGATGATGTGGGGCTTCTGGAAGAAGGCGGTGAGCATCGAGCCGGTCGCGGGCTGAGGTAACGGTCGGGTCCCCGCGCGCGAACCGGGATAAGGCACGCTCGCGCTCGGGAAGGCTCGCCCATGTCCAGCTTCCTCTCGCTCCGCATCCCCTCGCCCCGCGTCCGCCCCGCGCCGATCGCCGGGTGCGTCGGTCCGCTCCTGCTCGTCACGCTTCTCCTCGCCACGCCGGCCGCGGCGGATCCGCGGCAATGGGCGCGGGAGGGCTGGCGCACCGACTTCTCGCAGGCGACCGTCCCGCTCGACGAGATCGTCTCCGGCGGGCCGCCGCGGGACGGCATCCCCTCGATCGACGACCCGCTGTTCGCCCCCGCGGGTGACGTCGACCTCCCCGGCCGCGAGCCCGTCATCGTCTTCCCCCTCGGCGAGGACGCGCGGGCCTATCCGCTGCGCGTCCTGATGTGGCACGAGATCGCCAACGACGTCGTCGACGGCATGCCGGTGGCGGTGACCTATTGCCCGCTGTGCAACGCGGCGATCGTCTTCGATCGCAGGGTCGACGGGCGCACCCTCGAGTTCGGCACCACGGGCAAGCTGCGCCACTCGGACCTCGTGATGTACGACCGCGAGACCGAGAGCTGGTGGCAGCAGTTCACCGGCGAGGCGATCGCGGGCGCGCTCGCCGGCCAAGAGCTCGCCATGCTGCCCTCGCGGGTGGCGCCCTTCGCCGAGTTCCTCACGGAGCACCCGGACGGGTCCGTCCTCGTCCCCCGCGACCCGCCGGCGAAGCCCTACGGCCGCAACCCGTACGTCGGCTACGACGGCCGGGCCGTGCCCTACGGCCTGTTTCTCGGCCAGCCGCCGGACGGGCTGCCGGCGATGGCGCACGTCGTCGTCGCCCGCGGGCCCGACGGCGATGCGGCGGTGGCGCTGGCGCACGTGGCGGAGCACGGGGTCGTCGCGCACGAAGGGCTCACCTTCGCCTGGCGTCCCGGCAAGGCCTCGGCGCTCGATACGGCGCGGATCGCAGACGGGCGCGACCTCGGCTTCGTCGTCGTCACCGACGCCGACGGCGCGCCGGTGGTGCACGACACCACCTTCGCCTTCGCCCTCGACGCCTTCGACCCCGAGGCGATCGTGCTCACCGGCGAGGGGCCGATCCGGCTGCGGGACGGGGCCCCGGCGGGGGGCTAGGGCGCAGCGGCGGGCATGAGGTCGCGTTCGCGCGCGCGAACCTTGCTCCGGGCTCGAAAGGTTCGTATCTGAACCCTGCCCGCCGGAAAACCGTTCTCTCCGGCCAAGCCATGCTTCGCATCATCGCCTCCGGCAGCCGGCACCGGCGTGCCGGGATGATGCTCCAGCCGAGGGAGTGAACGCGTGAGCGACAACGACGCCCCGAAGACCGCAGCCGAGACGACGGCGGAGAGCCTGCCCCCGCGCGAAGCGATGGACTTCGACGTCGTCGTCGTCGGCGCCGGGCCGGCCGGGCTCGCCACCGCCATGCGGCTGAAGCAGCGCGCGGCCGAGGCCGGCACGGAGGTCTCCGTCGTCGTGGTCGAGAAGGGCGCCGAGGTCGGCGCGCACGTGCTCTCCGGCGCCGTCATCGACCCGTCGGGGCTCGACGCGCTGGTGCCCGGCTGGCGCGAGGACCCGGAGCGACCGCTCGACACCGAGGTGACCAAGGACGAGTTCCTCTTCCTCGGCCCCGCGGGCGGCGTGCGGCTGCCGAACATGTTCATGCCCGGCCTGATGTCGAACCACGGCAACTACATCGGCTCGCTCGGCCGCGTCTGCCGCTGGCTGGCGCCGCGCGCCGAGGCGCTGGGCGTGGAGATCTATCCCGGCTTCGCGGCCTCCGAGGTGCTGGTCGAGGACGGCAAGGTGGTCGGCGTCGCCACCGGCGATCTCGGCATCACTCGGGAGGGCGAGCCGGGCCCGAACTATACCCGCGGCATGGAGCTGCGCGCCAAGTACACGATCTTCGCGGAGGGCGCGCGCGGCAACCTCGCCAAGCAGATGATCAACCGCTACGGCCTGATGGAGGGCCGCGAGCCGCAGAAATACGGCATCGGCGTCAAGGAGCTGTGGGAGCTCCAGCCCGAGAAGCACCGCCCCGGCCTGGTGCAGCACTCCTTCGGCTGGCCGCTCGACAACCGCACCGGCGGCGGCTCCTGGCTGTACCACTACGGCGAGAACCTGGTCTCCGTCGGCTTCGTCGTGCATCTCAACTACGAGAACCCGACGCTCTCGCCCTTCGACGAGATGCAGCGCTTCAAGACGCACCCGATCATCGCGGAGACCTTCGAGGGCGCCAAGCGCATCGCCTACGGCGCGCGCGCCATCGTCGAGGGCGGCTGGCAGTCGGTGCCCAAGCTGTCCTTCCCGGGCGGCTGCCTCGTCGGCGACGCCGGCGGCTTCGTCAACGTGCCGCGCATCAAGGGATCGCACAACGCCATGCTCTCGGGCATGCTGTGCGCCGACCACGTCTTCGAGGCGGTGCAGGCGGGGCGCGCCCACGACGAGGTGGCGAGCTACGAGGAGGCCTGGCGCGCCTCCGCGGTGGGCGAGGACCTCTACCGCGTGCGCAACGTCAAGCCGATGTGGTCGAAGTACGGGACCGCACTCGGCGTCGCGCTGGGCGGCCTCGACATGTGGACGCACCAGATCATGGGCTCGTCCTTCTTCGGCACGCTCCCCCACGGCAAGCCGGACCACGCGTGCCTGAAGCCGCTCTCCGAGGTGAAGCCGAAGGTCTACCCGAGGCCCGACGGCGTGCTCACCTTCGACAAGCTCTCCTCGGTGTTCCTGTCGAACACCAACCACGAGGAGGACCAGCCGAGCCACCTCGTGCTGCTCGACCCGAAGGTGCCGGTGGAGCACAACCTGCCGAAATACGGCGAGCCGGCGCGGCTCTACTGCCCGGCGGGCGTCTACGAGATCGTCTACGCCGATCCCGACGCGAAGACGGACCCGAAGTTCGTCATCAACGCCCAGAACTGCGTCCACTGCAAGACCTGCGACATCAAGGATCCGACGCAGAACATCCAGTGGGTGACGCCGGAGGGCGGCGGCGGGCCGGTGTATCCGAACATGTGAGCGGCGGAGACCTCCCCGCAGGGGAGGTGGGCCGCGCAGCGGCCCGGTGGGGGCGAGGGGTCGTGCCGCCCGCCGCGCCAGCCTTCACCCCTCCCCCGCCAGCACCTCTCCGAGATCCCGCGTCAGCGTCTCCACCAGCGGCTCCAGGTTCTCGCGTCGCGTCAGGCGGACGCGCTCGGCCTTCAGGATCGCCTCGAGGTCGTGGAAGGTGCGCTCGAGGTCGTCGTTGACGAGCACGTAGTCGTAGTCCCGCCAGCGCTCGATCTCGCCGAGCGCGGTGCGCAGCCGCCGGCGTATGGTGGCGTGGTCGTCCTCGGCGCGGCGCGCGAGGCGCCTCTCCAGCTCGGCGATGGAGGGCGGCAGGATGAACACGCTCGCCACGTCGGGCCGCATGGCCTCGTAGAGCTGCAGCGTGCCCTGGACGTCGATGTCGAACAGGATGTCGCGCCCGTCCTCCAGCGCCGCCTCCACCGGCGCGCGCGGCGTGCCGTAATAGTTGCCGTGCACCTCGGCGTGCTCGAGCAGCTCGCTGCGCTCGCGCATCAGGAGGAAGTCGCGCTCGGAGATGAAGCGGTAGTGCACGCCGTCGACCTCGGAGGCGCGGCGGGGGCGCGTCGTCACCGAGACCGACATGGTGATGTCCTTGTCGGTCTGCAGCAGGAGCCGCGAGAGCGTCGACTTTCCCGCCCCGGAGGGGGAGGCGATGATCAGCATCACGCCGCGGCGCGTGCGCAAGGTCTCGCTGGCACGAGTCTCGCCGGGACGAGTCTCGCTGGGGCGTGTCTCGCGGGATTCGGTCTCGCCGGGGCGGGTCTGGCCGGGGCGGCTCTCTTGCGCCATCTCGTCACTCCACGTTCTGCACCTGCTCGCGCAGCTGATCGACCACGTGCTGCAGCGCGAGGCCGATCCGCGAGAGCGCGACGTCGCCCGCCTTGGCGCACAGGGTGTTGGACTCGCGGCCGAATTCCTGGGCGAGGAAGTCGAGCCGGCGCCCCACCGCGCCGCCCTCCGCCAGCAACGCGCGGGCCTGGGCGACGTGGGCGGCGAGGCGGTCGAGCTCCTCGCGGATGTCGGCGCGGGTGGCGATGAGCGCCGCCTCCTGGTGGAGCCGGGCCGGGTCGAGCCCGCCATGCGCCTCCACCAGCGGCGCGACCTGGCTCACCAGCCGGGCGCGGACCGCCTCGGCGCTGCGCCCGGGATGCGCCTCGGCCTGCGCGACGAGGTCGGAGATGGCGGCGAGCTGGCCCCCGATCACGGCTTCGAGCGCCGCGCCCTCCTCCCGGCGCGCGGCGGCGAGCGCCGCGGCGAGACGCGGCAGCGCGGCGCGCAGGTCTGCGGCGAGCCCGGCGGGGTCCTCGGCCGCGTCCCCCTCCTCGAGCTCGATCACGCCGCGCACGGCGAGGAGCCCGTCCAGCGAGGCGGGCGCGACGCCGTCGGGCACGTGCACGTCGGCGAGGGCGTCGAGGAGGCCCTGGAGCACCTCGCGATTGACCCGCACCTTCGGCGCGCCGGCGGCGCGCTGGAGGGTGAGGGAGAGCTGCACCTGGCCCCGCGCCAGCGCCTGCGAGAGCACGCGGCGCGCCTCCTCGCCGATGGCGTCGAAGCCCGGCGGCGTGCGCGGGCGCACGTCGAGGCCCCGCCCGTTCACCGATTTCGCCTCGAGCGCCCAGGCGGTGGCTCCCGTCGTGCCCGCCTCTCGGGCGAATCCCGTCATGCTGGCAATGGCCACGCGCGCATCACTCCGTCTCGTCCGGCGGCGGGCGGACCATAGGCGCGCCGGCGCCGCGGAACAAGCCGCCCGCGTCGCCGGCCTATGGAGATGCGCGCTGCGCGTCGAAGCGGGCGGGCGACAGCGCCGCGCGCAGGGCCGGGGCGACGCGTGCCGGATCGCTGCGGACCAGCGCCGCGGCGATCGTCGCCAGCGCCGGGGCGGTCTGCACGCCGTAGCCGCCCTGCCCCGCGAGCCAGAGGAAGCCCTCCGCCTGCGGCGCGAAGCCGACGACGGGCGTGCGGTCCGGGGCGAACGAGCGCAGGCCGGCCCAGCTGGCCTCGACCCGCGTCACGCCGACGGTGACCGCCTGCTCGAAGCGATGCAGGCCCTCGGCGATCACCATGTCCTCGGGCCAGGCGTCGTGCGGGTCGACCGGGTCCTCGTCGGCGGGCGAGACCAGGAGCCGGCCGGCGTCGGGCTTGGCGTACCAGCTCTCCGAGGCCGGGCCGAAGAGCGGCCAGGCGCCGATGTCGTGGCCCTCCGGCGCCGGCAGCAGCACGGCGGAGCGGCGCAGGGGCGCGATGCCGACGGGTGCGACGCCGGCGAGGCGCGCGAGCGCGTCCGCCCAGGCGCCGGCGGCGTTGACGACCACCGGCGCCTCGTACGTGCCCGCCGGCGTCTCGATGCGCCATGCCCCGCCCGCCCGAGCAAGGCCCGTCACCGGCGCCCGCATCACGATCTCCCCGCCGCGGGCGCGCAGCAGGCGGGCGTAGCCCTGGAGCGCGCGGTCGACGTCGATGTCGCGGGCGTCGGGCTCGAGCGCAGCATCGGCGATGCGGCGCTCGTCGAGGATCGGCACGAGCGCCGCCGCCTCGCGCGGGGTCAGCCGCTCGATGCCGTCCGAGCCGTCGAGATAGGCGGCGAGATCGCCCTCCTCCCCGGGGGGCGCGATCGACAGCGCGCCGCGGGGCGAGAGCAGCGGCGTGTCGGAGATCGCCGAGGGCGCGCCGTAGACGGGCTCCGCCAGCGCGTTGAGCGCGCGCAGCGTGGCATTGCCGTAGTTGCGGATGAAGATCGCCGCCGAGCGCCCGGTGGAATGGTAGCCGATCGCCGGCTCCGCCTCGAGCACCACCACCCGCGCGTCCGCCGCGATCTCGGCGGCGGCACTGATGCCGGCGATGCCGCCGCCGATCACGATGACGTCGGGCCTGCTCATCGTGTCGCTCCGCTGCCGACGGGGATCGCCGTCGCGTCCGCGCCCTTGAGGCCGAGCAGGGCGCGCGCCTGCACCGGCGTCGCCGGCGTGCGGCCGAGTTCCTCGACGATGCGGCGCACCTTGGCCACCTGCTGCGCGTTGCTGGTGGCGAGCTCGCCCGGGCCGATGGTCAGGCTGTCCTCGAGCCCCACCCGCACGTGCCCGCCCATCGCCGCGGCCATGGCGGCGAAACGCATCTGGTGGCGCCCGGCGGCGAGCACCGAGAAGGCGTAATCCGTGCCGAAGAGCTTGTCCGCCATGCGCTTGAGATGGGCGAGGTTCTCCGGGTCGGCGCCGATGCCGCCGAGGACGCCGAACACGAACTGGATGAAGTAGGGCGGCTCGACGAGACCCCGATCCGCCATGTGACGCAGCATGTGGAGATGGCCGACGTCGTAGCACTCGAACTCGAACCGCGCGCCGCGCTCCCGGCCCAGCGTCTCCAGGATGCGGACGATGTCGCGCGGCGTGTTCTTGAAGACGAGGTCGTCGGAGCTCTCCAGGAACGGCTTCTCCCAGTCGTGCAGCCAGGTCTCGATGCGCGCCGCCATCGGGTAGAGCGCGAAGTTCATCGTGCCCATGTTGAGCGAGCACATCTCCGGCGCCGCGCGCGTCGCGCCGGCGAGGCGCTGGTCGAGCGTCATCACCGCGCTGCCGCCCGTGGTGAGGTTGATCACCGCGTCGCAGCCCGCGCGGATCGCCGGCAGGAAGGCCATGAAGTGCTCCGGATCCGCGGACGGGCGGCCGGTCGCGGGATCGCGGGCGTGCAGGTGCAGGATCGCCGCGCCGGCCTGCGCCGCCGCGATCGCCTGCGCGGCGATGGCGTCGGGCGTCACCGGCAGATGGGGCGACATCGAGGGCGTGTGGATCGAGCCGGTGACGGCGCAGGTGATCAGGATCGCGCTCATGAGGCGGGCTCGCGGAGCGTGGCGGCGATCTCGTCGGAGAGCCGCGCCATCGCGCCGTCGAGGATGGCGACGATCTCCTCGAGCTGGGGCTCGGTGACGATCAGCGGCGGCGCGACGATGACGTGATCGCCCTCATGCCCGCCGCGGGTGCGGCGGGAATAGACGATCAGCCCCGCCTCGTAGGCGATGTCGACGAGGCGCTGGTGCGCGTTCAGCCGCGCAGGCAGCGGGCTCATGCGGGCCCGCTCGGCGACCAGCTCGAAGGCGGTCAGCAGCCCCTTGCCGCGCACGTCACCGATGAGCGGCCAGCGCCGCATGAGCCCGCGCAGCCGTTCCATCAGCACCGCCCCCATCGCCTCGGCGTTGGCGACGAGGCGATGGGTCTCGATCTCCTCGATCACCGCGAGGCCCGCCGCGCAGGCGAGCGGGTTGCCGGCAAAGGTGTAGCCGTGCAGGAAGCCGCCCGCGTCGAGCACGGGCTCGACCAGCCGCGGGCTCGCCGCCATCGCGCCGAGCGGCACGTAGCCGGCGGCGAAGCCCTTCGAGAGCACCATGATGTCGGGCACGACGTCCCAATGCTCGGCGGCGGTGAAGCGGCCGGTGCGGCCGGCCCCGGTCATCACCTCGTCGTAGATGAGGAGGATGCCGTAATGGGCGCAGATCTCCGCGATCCGCTCCATGTAGCCTGCCGGCGGCACTAGCGCGCCGGTGGAGGCGCCGCCCACCGGCTCGACGATGAAGGCGAGCACCGTTTCGGGTCCCTGCGCCTCGATCTCGGCGGCCAGCATGTCGGCGTAGTGGCGCCCCGTCGCCGGGTCGTCGACGTCGCGCCCGTCGAGATAGGCGCGCGGGGCCGGTACGCGGGGCATCATGCGCATCATCGGCGCGAAGGGCTCGGTCAGCGGGTCGTACCCCGTGACGGCGAGCGCGCCGAAGGTGGAGCCGTGGTAGGACGGCGTGCGCGAGATCACCTTCCAGCGCGTCCCCTGCCCCGTCGCGAGCGCCCATTGCCGGGCGAGCTTGAGCGCCGATTCCACCGCTTCCGAGCCGCCGGAGACGAAGAAGATCCGGTCGAGATCGCCCGGCAGGAGCGCCGCGGTCTTGGCCGCGAGCCGCTCGGAGGCCTCGGTCTCGAAATGCAGGCGGTAGCCGAAGGTGGCGCGCGCCATCTGCCGGCGCATGGCCTCCAGCACGCGGGGGTTCGCATGGCCGATGTTGCAGACCATCGCGCCCGAGGAGCCGTCGATCCAGCGCCGCCCGTCCTCGTCCCACATGTGGATGCCGCGCGCCTGGTCGAGCACGGGGCGGCGTCGGCGGCCCTGGTAGAACAGGTGGGAGGGCGGGCGCTCGCTCGCGCGCTCGGTCATGGCCTCAGGTCTCCGGCAGCGCCGCGCAGTCGCGCGGACGCAGGTGCAGCGTCACCTCGGCGCCCTCTTCGAAGGGGCGCTCGTCGATCATGTTGATGGCCTGGAGCTGGACGTCCCCGGCGCGGACGAAGTAGCGCACCGCCTGGCCCTGGTAGTCCACCGTCTCGACCCGGGCGTCGAGCGTCGCGACGCCCTCGGCCGCGGTACCGCGCGGGCGCAGCTGGAGCTTCTCGGCGCGAACGACGAGCTGCGCCGGCCCGGCGCCGTCGAGCCGTGCGGCCTTCGCCGCGGGCACCGGGATGCGGCCGAGGAGCGGGCTCTCCAGCACCACCGCCCCGCCCTCGCGCCCCGCGACGATGGCGGGCAGGATGTTCGAGGCGCCGAGGAAGCGCGCCACGAAGGCGCTCGCCGGCCTATCGTAGACCTCCTGGGGCGTTCCGACCTGCTCCACCCGCCCGTCCGACATCACCACGACCCGGTCGGACAGGGCGAGCGCCTCGGACTGGTCGTGGGTGACGAAGACGGTCGTGACGCCGATGCGGTCCTGGATGCGCTTGAGCTCGACGCGCATGTCCTCGCGCAGGTTGGCGTCGAGCGCCGACAGCGGCCCGTCGAGGCGAAGCCCGTCGGGCTGGACCACCACCGCCCGGGCGAGCGCGATGCGCTGCTGCTGGCCGCCGGAGAGCTCCTTGGGGTAGCGCGCACCCAGATGCGGGAGCTGCACGAGCTCCAGCGCGTCCGCCACGCGCTGCGCGATCTCGGCCTTGGGCACGTGGCGATACCTGAGCCCGAAGGCGACGTTCTCCGCCACGGTCTTGTGCGGGAACAGGGCGTAGTTCTGGAAGACGAGGCCGAGATTGCGCTTGTGGATCGGCACGTCGTTGACCCGGCGATCGCCGATGACGATCTCGCCCTCGCTCGGGTCGAGCAGGCCCGCGATCATGCGCAGCGTCGTGGTCTTGCCGCAGCCGGACGGGCCCAGCAGCGTGACGAAGGCGCCGGCCGGGATCTCGAGCGAGGAGGGATGCACCGCGGTGAACCCGCCGAAGCGCTTGACGATGTTCTTCAGCTGAACCGAGCTCACGATCGGCCTCCGCTCTGGCGCCGATGCGATCGTATCCGGCGGCTCGCGACGCCCTCGATGCAGAGCGCGTTCCCTGTGGGAGCGTGCTCGGTTGGCGCGACGGCCGCTTTCCTTCCCAGGAGGAGAAGTTGGCTCGGCGAAGCCGAGACGGATGGGGCGCGCGGGACGCGCGTTCCGCGAAGCGGAAACGGCGACGGGCGCATCCTCTCCGGATAACCCCGCGTGGCCCGCTTCGGCTTCGCCGAACACGCCTGTCGGCGTGCCCCACCCGTCTCGGCGCTTCGCGCCGATCCACCTTTCCCTACAGGGAAGGAGCCCTTGCCTGCTCTGGCGAACCAGCTCGTGGACATTGCGATCGCCTTCCGCTCCGGCGGGCGGCCTCGTCACGGAACGAGGCCGCCTTTCCTGCTGCGCGTCAGTAGCCGCGGGCGACGCGACCGAAGGTCTTCGACCAGTCGGCCTCGTTGCCGTTCCAGTATTCCGGATCGGCGAAGGTGAGGCCGTCCAGCGTGCCCGTCGGGTCGTAGGCCGGGAGCGTCGGGATCTTGTCGCCGAGGTCGACCTTGGTGCCGTCGAGCGCCGGCGGGTAGTTCTGGCCCTCGGCCACCGCGATCGAGGTCTCGGGCGCGAGCATGAAGTTCAAGAGCTCCTCGCAGGCCGCCACCGGGCTGCCGGCGATGACGAACAGGCACTCCTGCCAGCCGAAGCCGCTCGGCGGGTCGTAGTAGCCGATGTCGTGGCCCTCCTCCTGCAACGCGGCGATGCGGCCCGACCACCCTTCCGTGACATGGATCTCCTCCTCGGCGAGCAGGCTCATCAGCTCGGCGCCCGAGGTCCAGTACTTCAGCGCGAGGTCGCGATGCTGGCGGATGGCGTCCCAGACCGCCTCCATGTCCTCGATATTGTTGGGGTCCTGCCCCGTCTGGAGCGCGCCGTACCAGATCCGCGTGCGCCAGTCGGACCAGCCGCCGATCTTGCCTTCGTGGGCGGCGTCGATGAGGATTCGCGCGCCCTTCTCCCGCATCTCCTCGTCGGAGATGAACTTGCGATTGTAGGCCAGCCCCGTCGTGCCGTAGTTGTAGGGCACGGCGGAGAGCGCGTCGGGCGTGATGGCGCGGTAGGGCGCGATCAGCCGGTCCATGACGAGCTGGATGTTGGGGATGTTGTCGAGGTTCAGCTGGGTGGTCAGGTCGAAGTTCTTGTAGCGCGCGTAGTCGAACACGCCGGAGAGGTGGGCGATGTTGTACTCGCCCGGGCGGCTGGCGCGCACCTGGGCGAGGTACTCGTCGCCGCCGGCGAATGTGCCGTCGACGACCGTGATGCCGGTCTTCGCGGTGTAGGGGTCGAAGGCGTGCTCGCGGAAGGCTTCCGAGACCACGCCGCCCCAGCCGTCGAAGCGCACCTGGCCGACGTCCTGGGCGCGCGCGTAGCGGGCGAACGGCGTCTGCATGCCGTAGGCGAGGCCGGCGGCGCCGATCAGCCCGAGGAAGCCGCGGCGCTCGATGCCGCCGTTGCGATAGCGCTCGAGCAGCCGCTCGTAACGTTTCGTGTCGTCCATTCCCATCTGGTTCTCCTTCGTTGTTCGAGGTTCGGCGGCGGGGTGCCCTAGCCCCCACTTCTGATTGCGAGCGCCCGGGCGAGCGCCAGCCCGATGAGGGGCAGGCCGACCGTGATCGCGATCATCACGGTCGCGAGCGCGTTGATTTCCGGCGAGATCGAGTTGCGCAGCATCGAAAAGATCTGGGTGGGCACCGTCTCGACGCCGCCCGGCTTCCAGAACAGCGTGCCGGTGATGTCGTCGAAGCTGATGGTGAAGGCGAAGAGCGCGCCGGCCAGCACCGCGGGCAGCATCAAGGGCAGCGTCACGGAGAGGAAGGTCTGCACCGGCGAGGCGCCGAGGGACAGCGCCGCCTCCTCCACGTCCCGCCGGATCGAGACGAGCCGCGCCTGCACCACCAGGATGACGAAGGGCAGCGTGAAGATGACGTGCCCGAGGAGCAGCAGGCCGAAGCTCTTGCCGAGCTGGAGAAAGTTCAGGAACAGGAGCAGCGCCACCGCCAGCACCACCTCCGGCACCAGGATCGGCGCGATCAGCAGCGTCGAGATCGTGTTGGCGCCCGGCACCCGGTAGCGCACCAGCGCCAGGCTCGCGAGCACGCCGAGCGTGGTCGAGATCAGCGCGGTGAGGAGCCCCAGCACGAGCGAGGTCCGGAAGGCGCGCAGGATGGCGTCGTTCTGGCCGAGCTCGACGAACCAGCGCAAGGACAGGCCGGTCATCGGGAAGCTGCCGAACTGCGAGGCGTTGAAGCTGAGCAGCACCACCACGATCACGGGCAGGAACATGAAGCCGTAGACGACGACGGTCCAGGCCCGGATCATCTGCCAGCCCGCGCCGCGCATCACCCGAGCCCCTTCATCAGCCGGGCCATGCCCAGGTAGTGATTGTAGATCAGCACCAGCACGCCGAGCACGGCGAGCAGCAGCAGGCTGAGCGCGCTCCCCAGCGGCCAGTTCAGCTGGGTGATGATCGCCTCGTAGACGAGGTTCGCGAACATCGCGTCGCGCGGCCCGCCGAGCACGGCGGGCGTGATGTAGGTGCCGGCGCCCAGCACGAAGCAGAGCAGCGATCCCGCGGCGAGGCCGGGCAGCGACAGCGGCAGCGTCACCTGCAGGAAGGCCTGCCAGCGTGTCGCGCCCAGCGAGTTGGCCGCGGCCTCGAGGTTGCGGTCGATACCCTCCAGGCTGACGAAGACGTTGAGCACCATGAACGGCAGCAGGAAATGCACGAGGCCGAGGATGACGGTGGCCTCGTTGTAGAGCAGCCGCAGCGGCTCCTCGAGGATGCCGAGCGACAGGAGCGCCGTGTTGAGCGCGCCCGAGGAGCCGAGGATGCTGATCCAGCTCATCGTGCGGATGATGTAGCTGATCCAGAAGGGCAGGATCAGAAGGAGCAGCAGGATCGCCTTGTTGCCGCCGGAGCGCGCGATGAAGTACGCCGCCGGATAGCCCATCAGGGCGCAGATCAGCGTCGTGATCGCGGCGATCTTCAACGTGTTGAGCAGGATGTCGCGGTAGAAGACGTCGGTGAGCGCCTCGTGCCAGTTCGCGAGCGAGAAGGTGACGATGTCCCGGCCCGTCGCGCTGCTCAGCCAGAACGAATAGACCGCGATGAAGACGAGCGGCGCGAACAGGAGCAGCACCACTGCGGTGAGCGCGGGAGACAGCAGGATCCAGGGCTGCCGCGCCTCGCGGGCCTCGACGGACATGCGCGCTGCCTTCCTCTGCGATGGAGCCTTTTCCCAACGAGGCGGTATTGACCCACGGTCCGGGGCATAGAACAAAATAGATAATGCGAATTGCGATCATCGACGCCGCCTATGGCTGACCTGCCGGACCACCGCGCGCCCGAGCGCACCATGCGCGAGCTGGACTGGAACCTGCTGCGCACCTTCGTCGTGCTCGCCGATTCGCGCTCGGTGACGGACGCCGCCCGAAGGTTGCGGCTCGCGCAGCCCTCGGTCTCGGCGGCGCTGAAACGACTGGAGGACCGGCTCGGCAAGCGCCTGATCGACCGCGGTCCCGGCCTGTTCCGGCTCACCGAGGCGGGGGAGCGGCTGCTGGGCGAGGCGGTCGAGATACAAGGCGCGATCCTGCGCATCTCCACCCTGATGCGCGAGGTCACCGACGAGGTCACCGGCCACGTCCGTCTCGCCATGGCGAGCCACGTGGTCTGCCCGCTGCTCGACGCGGTGCTCGCGGAGTTCCACGCCTCGCACCCGAAGGCCACGCTCTCCATCGACGTCCTGTCGAGCGCGGAGGCGGTGGCGCGGGTGGCGGACCGCAGCGCCTCGCTCGCCATCTGCCTGATCCGCGAGCGCAGCCCGCGGCTCGAGTACCGGCGCCTCTACCGCGAGTTCTTCGGCCTGTTCTGCGGGCCGCGCCATCCCCTGTTCGGGCGCGCGCGGCTCGACGTGCGCGACCTCGCAGGCGAGAAGTCGGTGAGCTTCGAGACCGACCGGCTCGGCGACGTGCTGCGCACGGTGACGCTGATGCGCGCGCAGGCGGGGCTCGACGAGCGCGTGGTGGGGATGTCGAGCAATCTCGAGGAGGTACGCCGCATGATCATCGCGGGGCTCGGCGTCGGGCCGCTGCCGCTGCACGTCGCGGCGCGCGACGTGGCCGACGGCCTGCTCTGGCGGCTGCCGCCCTACGAGGCCGTGCCGGCCATCGACGTGCACGCGCTGTGGAACCCCGGCACGCGGATGAACCGGGCCGAGCGCTCGTTCCGCGGGCGGCTCGTCGAGGCGATCGAGCGCACGCCGATCGAGGCGCGGACCTATTCCTGACGACGCCGACGAAGGGCCGCGGCGCGCGGCTCAGCGGGTCTCGTCGCGGACCCAGCTCTCGAAGAGATAGAAGCCGTTCCAGCGCGCGACGAGATCGGCGGCGCGGGTGTCGAAGCCGCGCGGCGGAGGCGTCACGCCGTCGACGCGCCCGACGAAGGCCCAGCCGCGCGCATCGATGAAGGCCGGCACGGCGCGATCCTCCGGCACGGCGCAGCGCAGCTCCCGCGAGTCGAGCCGCATGAAGACGTTGAAACGCGCCGCCATGCGTGCGGCGGGGGCGGAGGGCGCAGGGTCGACGGTGTCGGCCATCATGGCGTGCTTCTCCGATATGTCCGGTGCGACGACGCGCAATGCGACAGGCGCCGAACCAGATCGGAAGCCCGCCCGGATCGTGCCACGCCTGAGGCCTACTGGCGATCCGCGGCTTTTCGATGACGCGACAGACGGCCGCGGGAGACCAACGGCCACGCTGACCCATTGCCGCCGGATTGCCCGGCGATGCCTCGTCGCGACCAGGAGCGCCCGAATCGCGGCGCGCATTCGTCGAGGGGTGGAATGACGCAGGCGATCACGGCGCGGCCAGGCATGGCCGGAGGCTCCGCGACGAGCGCATCCTCGCAGAGGGGACCTGTGCAACGCGACCACGAGCAGGCGGGTTCCAGGCCCTTCGACGCGGCGGCTCCGGCCCGCTCGGCGCGCCGTCTCGCCGCGGCGCTGAGCCTGGGGCTCGCGGCCAATCTCCTCGTGGTGGACGGCGCGCGTGCGCCGGCCGCCGGCCTCGCCCCCGTGGTGGCGAGCCCGGCGCCCTGCTGCGCCGCGGGCCTCGCCCCGCTCGCGCTGGCGGGTGCCGGCTTCGAGGTGCTGCGCGAGACGCTCGCCGACGCGACGGCCCGGCCCGCCTCCGCGCGGGCCGCGATGCAGGCGCTGCGCCGGGTGCCCGGGGCCGTGGCGGCGCGGATCGCCGGTGTCGAGCACGCCGTCGTCCGGGAGACGCGGCCCGTGCGCTTCGGCGCCATGCGCGTCGAGCGCTGGATCGTCACCGCCGTGCGCGCGGCCGCGGCCCGCACCGGCGCGGACCCCGTCTTCATGCTGGCCCTCGCCGACAAGGAATCGAGCCTGCGCCCGGGCGTCGGCGCCAGCACCTCCTCGGCGCAGGGCCTCTTCCAGTTCATCGACCAGACCTGGTTGCAGGTCGTCCACGCCTTCGGCGCGGATCACGGCCTCGCCGACGAGGCGGCGGCGATCGAGCAGCGGGCGGACGGGCGTTACGTCGTGGCCGACGAGGAAACGCGCGAGGCGATCATGGGGCTGCGACGCGATCCGCTCGTCGCCGGGCTGATGGCCGGGGAGATGCTGGCGCGCGACCGCGCCCGGATCGAGGCGGCGCTCGGGCGCGGCCTCGCGCCGCACGAGATCTATTTCGCGCACTTCCTCGGGCCGGCGGGCGCACAGCAGTTCCTCGCGCTCAAGGACGCGGACCCCGAGGGCGCCGCCGCGGAGGCGTTCGCCGCCGCCGCACGGGCGAACCGGGCGATCTTCTACGACGGCGGCGACCGCCGCCGCCCGCTCAGCTTCGCCGAGGTCGATCGGCGCTTCGCGTCGATGATCGGCACGCGGATCGACCGCTACGTCTCCATCGACGCGCGCTCCGAATCCGCCCGCGCCCGCCGCCTGGCGCGCCTGCTCGAGCACGGCAGCGCGGTCTATGCCCGGCTCGCCCCCGATGCGGGCGAGGAGGCCGAGGCCGCGTCGGCGCCTCGGGACGGGCCTCCCGTTCTCGCCGCAATCGTCGGCGAGGCGGGCAAGACCGTGCCGCTGCCGCCCCCCGCCCGCCGCGGCGGCTGAGGCTTCGCGGCCCGCGGACCCCGCGCCCCGTCCTTGATCCAGATCAGCGCGGCGTGTGACCGCCCCGGCTTAACCTGTGACGGAGTGCCTCTCCCAATAAAGGTCGCCCCCCGTGCATGCGCGCCGACACACGATAGAAGGACATGGCAGGCGGCTCGACCGCGTCGTCGCCCCCACCGGCGTCGAGCGCGACTTCCCGCCCGGCGAGATCATCGTCACCAAGACCGATCTCACCGGCCGGATCACCTACGCCAACGCGACCTTCCTGCGGGTCGCGGCGCTGAGCGAGGCGCAGGCGATCGGCGCGCCGCATGCGATCATCCGCCACCCGGACATGCCGCGCTGCGTGTTCGCGCACCTGTGGCGGGAGATCGAGGCGGGGCGCGAGGTCTTCGCCTACGTCAACAATCTCGCCGCGGACGGGGCGCACTACTGGGTCTTCGCCCACGTCACCCCGAGCTGCGACGCCGCGGGGCGCGTGGTCGGCTATCATTCGAGCCGCCGCCGGGCGCCTGCCGCGGCGCGGGCGGTGATCGAGCCGCTCTACGCCGAGCTCCTCGCGATCGAGCGCGCCCATGCGAGCCGCAAGGACGGTCTCGCCGCCTCGCAGGCGGCGCTCGTGGCGCGCCTCGAGGCCGCCGGCCGGACATACGACGAGCTGATCCTCTCCCTCGGGCGCGGCTGAGCGCCGGCGTCGCACGCCCGTCGCCGAACCATGCTCCATCGCGGTGCTTGACCCGAAGCCGCCCGCGCGCTTCCCCTGTTCCTGCGCCCTCGCCCGAGAATCACTTGTCCTTGCGTCACTCGTCCTTGCGTCGTTTGCCCGAGACCGTTCCCGTGCGCCCGCCGGTCAGCGCCTTGAGCCGCGCCTTCGAGACCGCGCCCCCGAGGAGAGCCCGACGATGAGCACCTACAATCTCGACAAGCTGTTCGCGCCCCGCTCGATCGCCCTCGTCGGCGCCAGCCCCCGGGAGGGCTCGCTCGGCCGCACCGTGCTGCGCAACCTCACGCGGGCGGGCTTCTCGGGGCCGATCACGCCGGTCAACCCGCGCCACCGCGAGATCGACGGGCGCCCCTGCATCGCCCGGCTCGAGGATCTGGCGCAGGCGCCGGATCTCGTCGTGGTCGCCTCCCCGCCGGGCTCGGTGCCCCAGGTGATCGAGGCGGCGGGCCGGATCGGCGCCGGTGCGGCCATCATCATCACGGCCGGGCTCGGCCACGGGCCCGGCTCGCTCGCCGAGGACGCGCGCCAGCGCGCCCGGCGGCACGGGCTGCGGATCGTCGGACCCAACTGCCTCGGCGTCATGGCGCCGCGGGCCGGGCTCGACGCCAGCTTCGCGGCGAACGCCCCGCTGCCGGGCGACCTGGCGCTGATCTCGCAGTCGGGCGCCATCGCCGCGGGCCTGGTCGAATGGGGCGCGCAGCGCAACGTCGGCTTCTCCGCCGTGGTCTCGCTCGGCGACAAGACGGACGTCGACTTCGGCGACTGCCTGGACTACTTCGCTGCCGACCGGCACACCCGCGCCATCCTGCTGTATGTCGAATCGATCGCCACGGCGCGCAAGTTCATGTCCGCCGCCCGCGCGGCCTCGCGCTCGAAGCCGGTGGTCGTGATCAAGTCCGGCCGCCACGCGCAGGGCGCCAAGGCGGCGGCGACGCATACCGGCGCGCTCGCGGGCTCGGACGGCGTCTACGACGCCGCCTTCCGCCGCGCCGGCCTGCTGCGGGTCTACGACCTAGACGAGCTCTTCGCCGCCGCCGAGACGCTCGGCCGGCAGAAGCCCTTCCAGGGCACGCGCCTCGCCATCCTGACCAACGGCGGCGGCGTCGGCGTGCTCGCCGTCGACCGGCTGATCGACCGCGGCGGCACCCTCGCCGAGCTCTCGCCGGAGACCCGCGCGGCGCTCGACGCCGTGCTGCCGGCGACCTGGTCGGGCGCGAACCCCGTCGACATCATCGGCGACGCCGACGCGCAGCGCTACGCCAACTCGCTCGAGGCGCTCCTGAAGGACCCGGCGAACGACGCCGTCCTCGTCCTCAACGTGCCGACCGCCCTCGCCTCCGCCCCCGAAGCGGCGCAGGCCGTTGTCGACACCGTGACGCGGGACCGGCAGACGGCGTATCGCCGCAAGCCGGTCTTCGCCGTCTGGCTCGGCGAGGATCCGCAGGCGGGCCGCGCCTTCCAGACGGCGGGCATCCCGCACTACGCCACCGAGGCCGACGCCGTGCAGGGCATCATGCACCTGGTGCGAGTGCGCGCGGCGCAGGGCCTCCTGCTGCAGACCC
>JBNPEA010000025.1:0-25965 GCA_051117315.1 Salinarimonas sp.
AGCAGCACCACGCGGATGATCTCACCGAAGGCCAGCGTGACGATGGCCAGATAGTCGCCCCGCAGCCGCCAAACCGGGAAGCCGGGGAGGACGCCCCAGAACCCGGCCAGGATGAAGGCGAGCGGCAGGCAGACCCAGAAGCCGAGGTCGAAGGTGGTGGCGAGCAGCGCGTAGGAGTACGCGCCCACCGCGTAGAACGCCACGTAGCCGAGATCGAGCAGGCCCGCGAGGCCCACGACGATGTTGAGGCCCCAGCCGAGCATGACGTAGGTGAGGACGAGCGTGCCGAGGTCGACGTGATAGCGCCCGGCGCCCGGCAGGAAGGGCAGCGTCAGCGCCACCAGGATCAGCGCCGCGCCGATGGCGGTGCCGACGAAGCCCGAGTACTTCCGCAGGCCGACGGGCATCAGGTCGTCGATCTTGCCGCCGGGGCGGCGCCAGATCGTCAGGTTGAGCACGAGCCGGCCGACGAAGACGATGCCGACGGCCCAGATCACCCGCTCCCAGTTCTGCTCGAGCACGAGGCCGCCGGGCGCCTGCTCGGTCTTGAGGCCCATGATCACGCCGAACAGGCCGAGCGCGATGATGGCGGAGAAGACCGCATCCTTGAGCACGTGGGCGACGTCGATGCCGCCGACGGGCTTCTTCGGCCCGGCCGTGCGCGCACGCTCGCCGGGCGCCTCCTTGGTGATCACCGTCATCAGACCTTCTCCACCTCGGGCTTGCCGAGCAGACCCGTCGGCAGGAAGATGAGCACGATCGCCAGGATCGCGAACACCGCCACGTCCTTGTACTCGCTCGAGAAGTAGCCCGCCCAGAAGGCCTCGATCAGGCCGATGAGCAGCCCGCCCAGCATGGCGCCGGGCAGCGAGCCGATGCCGCCGAGCACCGCGGCCGTGAAGGCCTTCACGCCGGCGATGAAGCCGATGAAGAAATCGACGACGCCGTAGTACATCAGGAACATCGTGCCCGCGACGGCGGCGAGCGCGGCGCCCATCACGAAGGTGAGCGAGATCGTGCGGTCGACGTCGATGCCGAGCAGCGCGGCCATCTTCTGGTCCTGCTCGCAGGAGCGCTGCGCCCGCCCGAGCGAGGTCTTGGCGACGATGAGCGAGAACACCGTCATCAGCACGATGGTGGTGACGATGATCAGGATCTGGATGGTCGAGATCCGCACGTCGAACAGATCGCCCTCGTGCAGCGTGATGCCGCCGGTGAACACCGGCTGGATCGCCTTCACCCGCGCGCCCTGGACGATCTGGATGTAGTTCTGCAGCACGATCGACATGCCGATCGCCGAGATCAGCGGCGCCAGGCGGAACGAGCCGCGCAGGGGCCGGTAGGCGATCCGCTCCACGGTCCAGCCGTAGAGCGAGGAGATCAGCATGGCGAAGATCAGCACCATGACGAGCGCCAGCGGCACCGCGGTGACGCCGACCGCCAGTATGACGAGGAACGCGATCAGCGCCGAGAATGAGCTGACCATGAACACGTCGCCATGGGCGAAGTTGATCATGCCGATGATGCCGTAGACCATCGTGTAGCCGATGGCGATCAGCCCATAGATCGAGCCGAGCGTCAGCCCATTGATGAGCTGCTGGAGAAAATAGTCCATCTAGTCGACAGCCTCGTCCCATGGAGCGCCGCGGCATCGCGCGGAACCCTCATCCCGTTCCCCTGGTCACTTTGTTGCGACCTTCTTCTCACGAGCGCCACTAAAGCGCCTCCTCGCAGCGCCGTCCATAGCCGCGTGCAAAAAAAGTGATCACGCTCGATTACGCGACAGAACTGCGCATGCGCAGGAAAAGGCGCGGCGAAACGTGGCTTTTTCCGGATAATCGACAGCGGCACGCACAAGGGGCGGGCGCCCCGCGGCACCCGCCCCTGTCACTCCGCCGCCACTGAGCCGCGTGCCGCGCGGATCGCCGCCCGACGGCACCCGTCGCGGCGACCCGCCCGCGGCCCGCTTGCGGGCCGGATCAGTCGTCGCCCTCGAGCCCGCCGATGTGCTTCTGCGCGTAGAGCTGCAGGCCGACCTGCTTGATCAGCTCGAGCTGCGTCTCGAGGAAGTCGATGTGCCCCTCCTCGTCGGTGGCGAGCTCCTCGAACAGGTTCTTCGAGACGCGGTCGTTGATGCTTGCGCAGTACGACGCCGCCTCGAGGTAGAGCGCCCGTGCCTCGACCTCCGCGGCGAGGTCCGCCTCGATCACCTCGAGCACGTTCTGCCCGATGCGCAGCGGGTCGAGCTCCTGCAGGTTGGGGAAGCCCTCCAGGAAGATGATGCGCGTGACGAACTTGTCCGCGTGCTCCATCTCCTCGATGGATTCCTTGCGCCAGTACTTGGCGAGATCCTTGTAGCCCCAGTCGTCCAGCAGGCGATAGTGCAGCCAGTACTGACTGACCGCCGTCAGCTCGCTACGCAGGCCGCGGTTGAGGTACTCGATGACCTTGGTGTCGCCCTTCATGGTCCGTCACGCCCCTTCGCGCTCAATTTAGAATGATTCCAGGGAACGGACTATCGGACAGAATCTGGGCTTTGGCAACGGGTGAGTCGTCGCAGGCGGCGGGGTTCCGGAGACATCCCCGGCGAGCAGGCGCCGATCGGGGCCGGCTCGGGCGCCGGATCGCGCGCATGTGCCGCTCAGGCCACCTTCGCCTGATGCAGGCAGGCGATGCCGCAGCTCTCGGTGCAGCCCTCGACCGCGTCGGCGGAGGCCTCGGCGAAGCTGGCGTTCATGATCTTGCGGATCGTCGTCGCGCAGCGCCCGCAGCGCGGGGCGCAGCCCAGGCAGCGATAGACCTGCGCCGGCGTGCGCGGACCGCCCGCACCGGGGCTCATGCAGGCCTTCACTTGCTGGTCCGAGAGGACGTTGCAGGAACAGACGATCATCGTGGCGTCCAGTTTAGAGCCATTCGAAAGTACGTTTGATATCAATCACTTAGCACGAAACGGCGGAGCCTGGCAATCCGGCGCGCGCGTGCGTAGGGTACCGGATGGCGGATGATCGAGCCCTGGGCGAAGGCGCATTGTGCTCGCCGCGGAGGTCTCGCCATGGACGATGCTCAATCTCGGGCGACGGCGCGCCGCGGCAGCTCGCGGCTCGACCGCATTCTCGCCGCACGCGCCGCGGCGCGAGAGCGGACCGCGCGTGCGCGGGTCCCGGCGCTCGTCGATCCGCTCGCGGACGCCCCTGGCGAGGTGGGCGTGATCGGCTCGCTCGTCCGCGGCCGCTTCGGACCGCATTCAGACGTCGATCTGCTCGTTCGCGGGCCGGTCGATACGCCCCTTCGGGTGCGCATCGAGCAGGCGGCGGCGACGGCCCTGCGCGACCCGGGACTTCCCTACGACCTCATCCATGCCTGCGATCTCACCCCGGAGCGGCTCGAGGGGTTCGCCGACGATTACCTCCAGCCATCCCGCCTTCGCGAAGCTTGGCGCGAAGTAACCGCGTAGCCGTATCGAGCCGTCATCAGCCCTCGTCCCCGCGACGCTCGATCCGCTTGGGCCGCTGCGCCTCCGGCAGGTCGTCGTCGTCGAGCACCCGCAGCGCCGCGCCCTCGAGATCGTCGTACTGGCCCTTCTTCAAGGACCAGAGGAAGCCGGCGAGGCCGAGCAGGCCGAGGCCCAGCGCGATCGGCAGGAGATAGACGATGACGTTCACGGGGCGGCCTCCTCGAGACGGGCGCGGGGCGCGGGGGCGCGGGCGGGCGTGGCAGACCCGCGGGCGGTGACGGGCACGCGGCCCGGGGCGCGCGGGGCGTGCACCGGGGCGCAGATCGAGGGGCCCGATGTGGGGGGCGCGGGGGCGAGTGGGGTCACGAATCCGGGGACGGCGATCGGCCCGGGGAGGGGGTTGGAGGGCGTGGGGAGCCAGAGGTTCTGGCGCATCACCGCGAGCGCCCGGCGGGTGAGGACGAGCGCGTCCGCCACGGGGCCGAGCCGATCTCCGATGACGAGCGCATCGGCGCAGGTCTGGGCCAGGTGCGAGGCCGAGATCGGCGAGATCGAGGCGTGGGCGGCGGCCAGGGCCGGCGCGTCGTTGAGCCCGTCGCCGACCATCAGCACACGCCGTCCCTGCGCGGAGAGCCGCTCGATCAGCGCCGTCTTGTCGCCGGGCCGGGCGCCTGCGTGCCAATCCGCGACGCCGACCGCAGCGGCGGCGCGGGAGACCGGGCCCTCGCGATCGCCGGAGACGACGAGCACCCGCAGCCCCATGCGCTGGAGCCGCGCCACGGTCGCGGCGGGCTCCTCCTGCAGGGTCGGGCGCGGGGTCAGGACGGCGCGCCGCGCGCCGGGCGAGACGGCGATCGCGGGCGCGTCCGGATCGGCCGCGAGGGCGCGGGCCGCCTCCGCCGCCGCGCCGCAGAAATCGGGCGAGCCCAGCCGCGCCTCGAGCCCGTCGACGAGCGCGACGACGCCGTGACCGGGCTCCTCGCGGGCGCCGGCGAGCGGGCTCGTGTCGCGGCCCTCGCGGGAGAGCGCCAGCATCAGGGCCTTGGCCAGCGGATGCGAGGACGACTGCGCCAGCCGGGCGGCGATGGCGACGAGGTCGTCGGGCGCCTCCGCCCGGTTGGCGAGGCGCGCCTCCGGCGTCGTCAGCGTGCCGGTCTTGTCGAGGACGACCGTGTCGCAGGCGGCGATGCGCTCGACCCCGTCGCCCGCCCCGAGCAGGACGCCCGCCTTGAACAGCGCCCCCGAGACGACGACCTGCACCGCCGGCACGGCGAGGCCGAGCGCGCAGGGGCAGGTGATGATCAGCACCGCGACCGCGGTGAGGATGGCGAAATGCGCGTCCGCGCCGGCGAGCACCCAGCCGATCGCGGTGAGCAGCGCTGTGGCGTGCACGATGGGCGAGTAGAGCCGCGCCGCGCGATCGGCGATGCGCACGTACTTGGACTTGGCGAGCAGCGCCGCGTCGAGGAGCTTGTTCACCTCCGCCACGAGCGAGCTCTCGGCGGCGGCGGTGGCGCGCACCACGAGCGCGCCCGAGACGTTGAGCGTTCCGGAATGGACGGTGGCGCCCGGCGCCACCGGCTCGTGCGCGGTCTCGCCGGTGACGAGGCTCGCATCGATCTCCGAGGTGCCCTCCTCCACCACGCCGTCCACCGCGATGCGATCGCCCGGCCGCACGGCGAGGCGCTCGCCCGCCTTGACGGCGAGGACCGGCACCTCCGTCACGCGGCCGTCCGCGTCGATCCGCCGGGCCGTGTCGCCGCGCAGAGCGATCAGGTTGCCGGCGACGGCGCGGGTGCGCTTGCGCATCGCCTGGTCGAGCACCCGGCCGGCGAGGAGGAAGGCGAGCAGCATCACGGCGGAATCGAAGTAGGCGTGCGTCGCCGAATGCGCCGTCTCCCACAGCGAGACGCCCACCGCCAGCAGCACGCCGAGCGAGATCGGCACGTCCATGCCCAGCCGCCGGGAGCGCAGGGAGCGGATCGCGGCCCGGAAGAAGGGCTGGCCGGAATAGGCGACGGCGGGGATCGCGATCAGCGCCGAGATCCAGTGGAACAGGTCACGGGTCACGGGATCGATGTCGGAGGCGTTGCCCGACCACACCGAGACCGAGAGCAGCATGATGTTCATCGTCGCGAAGGCGGCGACGCCGAGCCGGGTGAGCAGGTCCTTGGTCTCGGCGCTCTCCAGCGCCTCCTCGCGCGACTGCGTGAAGGGATAGGCGCGGTAGCCCAGGCGCTCGAGCCGCGCGACGGCGTCGGCGGGATCGCCGCCCGCGTCGAGGGTCAGCGTCAGCCGTCGCGTCGTGTAGTTCAGCCGGGCCGCGCGCAGGCCCGGCGCATCGGACACGCCGTCCTCGATCTCGCGGATGCAGGCGGCACAGGTGACGCCGTCGATCACGAGGTCGAGCCGGCAGGCGCCCTCCTCGGCGGGGGTGACGAAGGCCGAGTAGTCGACGCGGTCGGCCCGCGGGGTGCCGGCCGCGAGCGCGGGGGAGACGCTCACGGGCTTCAATCCACCAGGATGCGGTTGCGGGAGCGGAACAGGACCTCGTCGTCGCGCACGAGCTCGGTCACCAGCGTCCAGCGGCCCGGATCGGGGCTGTCGACGAAGACGGCCTCGTAGCGGCCGGGCGCGATCTCGACGATCGGGCCCGTGGCGTCGAGGCTCATGTCCGCCGGCGCCGCGAGGCGCGCCGTGCCGGCGAGCCCGGCGAGCGGGACGCCGTCCTTGTCGGACACCGCGAAGGCGGCGGCGACGAGCCCGTCCGGCCGGCGGGCGACGCGCACATCGACGCCCCAGCCGCGCGCACGCTGGGCCGCGCTCGCCGCCAGCGTGTCGTTGAACTCCTGGCTCGCGCGGTAGGCGCTCTCCACCTCGAGCCCGCGGAAGGTGGACGACGCCATCTTCAGCAGGAAGACGTTCATGAGGAAGATCACGCCGAAGAACGCGACCAGGATGAGGAGGACCTTGCGGCCGGTCACGGGCCGGCCGCCGGGGACGTAGTCGCTGACGAGCCGATCGGGGGAAGTCATCGCTCTCTCGCTCCTGTGGTGTGGCCCGCTCAGCGGGCCGGCTGAATGAAATGGTCCCGGGCGACCGCGCTCTCGGCGCCGTCCGGCGCCTCGAGCACGAAGGAGATCGCGCGGCTCTCCGGCGTGCCTGCGACGGGGGTCTCGGTGACGAGCACACGCAGCTCGCGGGTCCGCGCCGGGCCGATGGTGACCGACAGCGTGTCCGGATCGAGGTTGGGCGCTCCGATCGCCTCCACCAGCGCATCGTCGAGCCCCTCGAGCGAGAGGGTGAAGGCGCGCTCCTCGAGCGCCTTGTTGGCGACGCGCACCGTGTAGGCGTTGCGGATCGAGCCGTCCGAGAGCAGCACGTAGACCGGGTTGCGGTCGTGCAACGCCGAGACGTCGAGCGAGGCGCGCACGGCGAGGTGATAGGCCATGAACAGCGCGATGCCGACGATGAGGACCGCATAGAGGACGGTGCGGGCACGCACGATCTTGGGCTTCTCCTCGGGCAGGTTCTGCTGGCGGCGCTCGAGGTTGTACTCCGAGTCGTAGGCGATCAGCCCCTTCGGACGGCCGATCTTCTCCATCACGCCGTCGCAGGCGTCGATGCACAGGCCGCACTGCACGCAGCCGAGCTGCATGCCGTCGCGGATGTCCACCCCGGTCGGGCAGACGGCGACGCACTGGTTGCAGTCGATGCAGTCGCCGGCCTTCTCGCCCCTCTCGACGAGCGCCTTGTTCTTCTTCATCGAGCCGCGCGGCTCGCCGCGGTCGAACTTGTAGGTGACGTTGAGCGCGTGCTCGTCCGTGAGAGCCGCCTGGATGCGCGGCCAGGGGCACATGTAGGTGCAGACCTGCTCGCGCATGAAGCCCGCGAGCGTGTAGGTGGTGAAGGTGAGGATGCCGATCCAGACATAGGCGACGACGGGCGCCTGCAGCGTCGCGAGCTCCCAGACCAGCGTCGGCGCGTCGGAGAAGTAGAGCACCCAGGCGCCGCCGGTCCACCAGGCGATCATCAGCCAGACGACGTGCTTGCCCGACGAGCGGGCCACGCGGCTCGGCGTCCAGCCGCCGTTGTAGAGCTTGATGCGCTCGCGCCGGTCGCCCTCGAAGAAGCGCTCCACCGCGAGGAACAGGTCCGTCCACACCGTCTGCGGGCAGAGATAGCCGCACCAGACGCGGCCCGCGACGGCGTTCATCAGGAAGAGGATGAAGGCCGCGAGGATCAGGAGCCCCGAGAGGTAGACGATCTCCTGCGGCCAGATCTCGATGAAGAAGAAGTAGAAGCGCCGGGCGGGGAAGTCGATCAGGACCGCCTGGTCGGGCGCGTTCGGCCCGCGGTCCCAGCGCACGAACGGCAGCAGATAGTAGACGCCGAGCGTCAGAACCAGAACGGCCCACTTGATGCGGCGGAAGGTGCCGTCGACCTTCTGGACGTAGAGCTGCGCGCGCTTGGCGTAGAGCGGCCCCTCTATGAGGGTCTCCTCCACGTCCGACGCGTCGGCGTCGCGGGGCTTGTTCGGTAGTGCCGTGTCGGCCATGGCGGGGGAACTCGCTGATCCGTCTTGCGCGATCACCCTGCCGCGCCGGTCGTCCGGCCGCGTTGATCGTGATCAATGGCCCCGTTCGGCCGCGGGGACGGGATGTCGCAGGCGGTCGCGTTCCGACGTATTCGACGCGCATTGCGCGGGGCCGCTTCCATCTGAGGAAACCATGGCGCGACTGTTCGTCCTCAAGAGCACGCATAAATCGCAATTTCCTTGACCGGGTCACACAATCCCATATCGTCCAGAAAACAACTGATAAGTGATTCGCAACGGCACGGGGGCGCGGCCATGGATCTCCAGGGTTGGGACGTAGTGACCGCGAGCAATGTCGTGGCGGTGAACAAGGTTCTCGCCAGCTCGACCTCGACGACGCTGCCGACGTTCTCCTTCAAGAACACCAGCCTCGCCATCGAGATGAGCGGCGACTTCGGCCCCTGGACCATCCAGCCCGGCGGCTCCGCCAACCGCATCAACCTGATGGTGCCGATCACGTCGGGCACGCTCAAGGCGCCGCAGTTCCGCGCGCCGATCGACCTGGCGGGCGTCCAGCCCATCCTCAACCTCGCGCTGGTGCTCGTCGCGGCCCCGAGCAACGGCACGCAGTCGCTCACCTTCTCGATCGAGACGAACTCGCCGCGCCCGGCGACGAGGGACGGCGACGTCTACGTCGCCAATCCCGACGCGAGCCCGGGCCACGTCCTGCAGACGCGCGACCCGACGGGCCAGGCGGCGCAGATCTTCAACGACTGGTTCGGGCAGATCTTCGTCGAGAACAAGGAGAAGATCTCCGTCGTCTTCGCCACCGTCATCATGAACCCGCAGGGCGAGCCCTGGCTCGCACCGAAGGCCATTTCGGTGACCTACTTCGAGTCGATGGACAAGAAGATCCAGGCGCTCGGCATCCAGTCGCTCACGCAGGCCCCCTGGGGCGCGGGCGGGCTCGCGACGGCGGTGGATCCGAGCCTCCTCGTGGCGGGCGACGACTACTTCTTCGCCATGGCGCCGGCGGTGTTCCTGAAGAACCTGCTGATGCCGTCCGTGGTGAAGGCGCTCGGCGTGCCCGCCTCGTCGCTGCGCTTCAACCCGCCGCCGAACCCCGCGCAGCCGACAGCGTGCTCGATCAGCAACGCGGCCAACATCCCCATGGGCAAGGTGCACAGCGGGGCGATCGACTACTATCCGGAGCTGACCAGCTACGCGGTGAAGATCAGCGGCAAGCAGATCATCACCACGGCGAGCGGCCGCTTCGACATCACCGGCCTGCACGACGCCTACGTCACGTTCGACAACCTCAGCGTCGTCACCGAGGTCGGCTACGACCCCAAGACCAACCAGGTCACGTTCAACGTCGTCAGCAAGTCGAGCCCGTCCACGCACGAGCACATCCCCTGGTACGAGAAGGAGATCACCTGATCATTCCGGTGATCGGCCTGATCGTCAACGTGGTGATGGACGTCGTCGTCGCGACCATCGAGGACGCGGTGACCAACGCCCTCAAGAGTTCCGGCCAGTTCTCCATCGACTCGATCCCGGTCGCGACCGCGGTCTGGTCGGGCCTCGACAAGTTCGAGGCGTCGAGCGCGGAATTGTCCGATGCGTTCGTGATCCGCGCCTCCGGCGCGTCCTGAGCCGCCGAGCGCCGTCCCGCGCCGGCACGACGACCTCGCGCGCCCCGATCCGGGCGCGCCTCTCCCTGCTCGAGGTAACCCCCATGGCGAACGGCTCCAACGGCAACGACACCGGCAACATCGACCTGATGGGCTGGGACACGGTCTTCGCCCTGCGCCTCGAGGCGCTCAACGCCTCGATCAAGGCGCAGAAGACGACGCCCGCCGACTTCGACGGCACCGATACCGCGGGCGGCGCGCACGTCGCCGGCGCCTGGAGCGACTGGTCCGTCAAGGGCGGCGAGGGCAACGGCATCATCATGGAGTGCCCGATCAAGACCGGCGCCCTGACCCTGCCGGGCAGCGCCCCGGTCACGCTCGACGGCGGCAACGTCGAGGTGATTATCACGCTCGCCTCCGACGAGGCGTCGCAGGAGATCTCCGATCCGACCGCCAAGCCGGACACGGGCACGACGCACCACTTCAAGGCGAACCAGACGACCGAGGAATTCGAGCGCCCGCGCGTGCAGTCGGTGACCGCGCCGGGGCTCTCGGGCGGCGACGTCTATGCGGCCGAGGCCGCGTTCAACGCCTACTACGAGAACAATCTCGCCGCCTTCGACGCGGTCTTCGCCGCGGTGCGGCTCGAGGAGGAGGCAATCGAGGCGGGCAAGCAATGGCTCAAGCCCGTCGCCTCGCTCTACGGCATGGCCTCGGTGCCGGGCGACCCGAGCCAGGCCTCGTTCGCGCTGCTCAGCCTGACCAGCCAGCCCTCCGGGCCGCTGCCGCAGCAGAACTTCGACATCCGCATGTTCGACGTCTTCTCCAAGACCGCCACGGCGACGAACTCCGTCTTCGCGGTCTCCGCGCCGCTGGCGATGCAGAACATCGTCCTGCAGGCCGCCAAGCAGTGCGTCATGGGCGCCACCGACGACGACTTCCACATCGTCAACGACGGCATCACGGTGGCCAACAAGAACACCCTCCAGTGGGGCAACTTCCAGCTCACCAAGGACGACCCGACGAGCATCGTCGTGCCGACGATCGCGCCCGGCGACTTCGAGCTGACGCTCGACGGGATGAACTTCCACCTGAGCATCTCGCAGGCCTCGTTCACGACGCCCGACGGCACAGCCGACGTGAAGCTCACCGCCGACCAATACTTCAACGTCGAGGCGGCGAAGCTCTCCGACGGCAAGTACTACCTCGTTCCCTCGCCGGGGCTCGGCACCAACTCGATCCGCGCCGACGTCTCCCCCAACAAGGGCTTCGAGATCGCGATGATCATCGAGTCGATCGCGATCGGCATCGCGTTCGGCTTCATCGGCGCCGAGCTCGGCGAGGCGCTGGGCGGCGCGGTCTCCACGGCGACGACGGAGGGCGGCGAGGGCGTCGTCGAGGCCGGCGCGGAGGCGATCGACGACGAGTTCAGCCAGATGTCCGAGGAGGAGATCTCGGCGGCCGAGGACAGCTCGGTGGAGGACGCCACCGAGTCGATCGAGTCCGGCGGCGAGCAGGGCAACAGCCGCACTGGCATCTTCGCCAACAAGTACAAGGTCTGGGGCGGTGTGCTCGGCGGCATGCTGGGCATCCCGATCGGCGTCCTGCCGCAGATCATGACGATGATCTGGAACGACAAGATCACCGAGGGCAACGTGCCCACGATCGACGACTTCGCCACGAACTTCTCCGCCGCGATCCAGTGGCCCTACGTGGAGAGCTGGCAGGTCACCGGCGGCACCTTCCGCGCCGCCTTCCTGCTCGGCGGCAGCGCCACGAACGCGGGGACGACGGAATGAGCGCCGCGCCGGTCACCACCCCGCAAGGCGAGATCTCGACCTTCGGCTGGGATACGGCGTTCGCGGTGCGCATCGCCAACGTCAACGCGGCGATCGTGGCGCGCAAGGCCTCTCCAACCGGGTTCTCCTACACGGACGCGAGCGATCCGAAGGTGACCTGCGAGGGCACATTCGGCGACTGGAGGCTCGTGCGGGGCGGCGACGGCTCGGGGGTCAACGTCGAGCTGCCGGTGAGCGCCGTGACCGGCGTCGCGCCGAACGGCGACAGCTACGCGCCATTTTCCTGGACCGCCGGCTCGATCACGATGACGGTGCGGCTGCACTTCTTCGACGACGCCGCGGACGCGACCGGCAAGAAGAAGCACCTCAAGGTCAAGCACACGAGCGACGAGCCGAGCGTGCCCGTCGTCGAGGTCTTCGGGGTGGACGAGACGATCCTCCCCTCCCCCGCCTGGGCGATGTACTCGATCCAGGCGGCGCTCGTCGCCTGGTGCGAGGCCAACCTCGCGGACTTCGCCTACATCTTCTCGATCGCCGACCTCAACGACGAGGCGGACACGGGAGCCTGGGCCTTCCTCAAGCCGTCCTACGTCTCCTACTCCTACGTCGACGGGCCGGACGACGAGGACGCCTTCCTCGGCGTGCTCGCGATGTGCGGCACGCGCTCGCCCGCGGGGCTCCAGCAGGTCATCGACAAGCGCATCGTTCCCAAGGGCGTCGAGGGCGCCTTCTGCATCTCGCGCACGCTGATGCTGCAGGACCTGATCGTGCCCTCGCTGCAGCGGATGTGGCCGAACCTGAAGCCCGAGGACCTCGAGATCGGCGACCAGCAGATCCAGCTCAAGCCCAACGTCTCCGTCGACCTGCCGGAGGTCGAGCACCAGGGCAACATCTACACACCACAGCTCAAGCAGTTCACCTTCATGATCGAAGGTCCGCAGGTCTCGATCGACGCCTACACCGAGACGGACGTGGACGCGGGCGTCAAGGCCTGGTGCCGGTCGACGAACCGCTACACGATCGTGAAGGGCACCAACAAGTCCGGCCAGACCACCCTCGCCTACCAGCGCATCGGCGATCCGGAGGAGACCCACGGCAACATCATCGCCGAATGGGTGAAGATCACCGACGCCATCCTCGCGATCGTGCTCGCCATCGCGCTCGCCGTGCTGGCCGTGGTGACCGGCGGCGCGGCGGTACCGGTGATCGTGGTGATCGGGGCGCTGCTCGTCGGCCTCGTCGGCTTCTCGGCGGAGATCGAGGGCATGATCGCCAACGACGACGCGCCGGCGATCGATCTCCTGCAGGACAACGTCTACGCCCCGATGGTGTGGACCGACAGCCAGGACTTCACCGTCTCCGCCGTCGATCTCGACGGCTCGTTGCGGCTCGCCGGTGCGCTCGGGTTCACGAGCGCCGCCGTCGCGTGCACCTGAGGGAGGTCACGACCATGCTCGACACGTTCGGCTGGGATCTCGTCTACGCCACGACGCTGACCGCGGTGGACGCGGCGGTGAAGGCGAGCGGACGGGTTCCCGCCTCCTTCTCCGGCGGCGGCGTCGCGGGGGACTGGGGCGCCTGGGACCTCGTCCCCGGCGCGCCCTCGAACCGCATCGTCGTCGGCTGCACCGTCGCCACCGGCACGGCGACCCTCGGCGGCAAGTCGCTCGACCTCGCCGGCTCGACCATCAACGTCCTCGTCGCGCTCGTGCTCGCCGACGACGGCACGATCACGCCCGAGGGCGGAGCCGATGTCGTGCTCGATCGCTACAGCTTCCCGCCGGGCGTGACGGGCGACGACGTCTACGACGTGGCCAAGGCCTTCCACGCCATCCTCCAGCAGCAGGTGCCGCTCCTCGCCGGCGCCTTCGGCTCGATCACGACCGGCGTCGCCGCAGCGCCGGCCGGCGATCGCCCCTGGATCGTGCCGACCTCCGCCGCCGTCGCCATCACGCCGCTGCCCGCGAACGACCCGCGCGGCGCCATCGTCGCGCTCCTCGCCATGACCGAGCACCGCTCGATGAGCGAGCTTCAGCTCGCCGTCGACGGGCGCGTGCTCGACGGCGCGCCGGACGGCTGCGACCGCTGCATCGCGCTCGGCCCGCACCGGGTCGACGAGGACCTCCTGATGCCCGCCATCACGTCGATCGTGCAGGGCTCGGCGCTGTCGGACTTCTCCGCCAGCGCCACGGGCACGGTCTACAACACCGGCACGATGACCTGGGGCGCGTTCACCTACACCGACGCGGACGACGGAACGACCACGATCCACCCGACGATCCCGGCGGGCAATCTCCAGCTGACGCTGAACGGGGCGGTGGCGCACGTCTCGATGTCGAACGTGCACTTCCCCTATCCGGCCTGGCACGGCCCCGGCGAGATCCGGGTGGCGATGAACGCCGAGCAGTTCGTGACGATGGGGATCGTGCGCCGCGACGACGGGCACCTCGTCCTCGCGGAGGTCGCCGACCCGGTGCAGAGCTTCCACGTCACGGTCATCCCCGACCACGACGTCCAGGCCTTCCAGATCGCGGTGAACGTCGCGCTCCAGGTGCTGTTCGCGGTGATCGGCGGGGCGCTCGATTCAGCGGCCGGCGCGGCCGAGAACGCGGCCTCCGAATCGGTGGAGGAGGAGGCGAGCGGTCAGCTCGTCTCGGACTTCGAGGACGAGGAGATCGTGGGCCTGCTCGACGGCCACGCCAGCGAGGAGGACATCGAGCGGGCCGAGGAGGAGGCCGGCCAGCAGGCGGGCGAGGCCGTCGCCAACGGCGGGAACGCCGGCTGGGTGCAGAGCTTCAAGTCGGCGATCATGGCCAACCGGACCAAGATCCTGCTGAAGATCATCGAGAAGATGGTCGAGGTCCCGGCCGGCAAGATCGTCGACATCGCCGTGGCGCTGGCCAAGAACCAGTACGACCAGCTGCCGACGATCGACCCGCTCGCCGTCGACGCGGCGCTGCCGGTCACCTGGGCCGACCGCGAGGGGATCGCCTTCGAGGGCGGCAAGGTGGACGGCGCCATCGTGTTCTGGGGCATGTCGACGGACGCGGCCAAGGCGCTGCGGGGAGGTGGATCATGACTCATCCCATCAGGCTCACGGCCACGATCGCCGTCGATCCGGGCCAGGCGCAGGCGGCAGAGGCGGCCCGCGATCGGGTCGCCGAGGCGGTGGCGCCGGCCGACGATCTCTTCCTCACCGCGGGCTGGGAGAACGGCAACGCCATCCTGACGATCCGCGTCGGCGCCGCCTCCCAGGCGGCCGTCGACCGGCATCTGAAGGAGCACGGGCCGCTCTACGGGCAGTTCGACGGCATCGCCCGCGTCACCCGGATGCGTGTCGAGGGGCCGGTCGACGAGGCGACCCTCGCCTCGATGACGCGCCTCGCCGACGTCGTCGAGACCGCATGAGCCGCGCGCGCATCGCGATCGTCACGGGCAACGCCCCACCGGAGGACCCCGCGGGGCTGAAGTACACGCGCCTGGGGCCGATCGGGGTCGCGGCAGCACAGGGTTATGCCGCGCGGCACGGCTACGGCTTCTACGGCACGCTACCCGACGTCGGCGCGCGGCCGGCCTGCTGGGCGAAGATCCCCGCCCTCCTCGCCGCGCTCGAGAGCCACGACTGGGCGGTGTGGGTCGATTCCGACGCCGTCGCGCTCGCGCCCGCGCACGATCTCGCGCCGCTGCTGGCGAGCGACGCGGACGTCGTCGCCCAGGACCCCGACGCGTTCTTCGCGGATCTCGGCCTCGACCCGGTCCTGGGGCGCGCCTCCCAGCCGCTGCATACCTGCGTCATCGCGCTGCGCGAGGGGGGCTTCGCCCGCGATCTCCTCGCCGCCGCCTGGGAGGAGACCCAGTTCGTGAAGCCCGCTGTGCCCTGGAACGGCATCGGCGAGCAGGAGGCGATCAACGCCGTCCTCAAGCGCCGCCCGCCCGCGCCGGGGCGCATCCGCACCGTGAACGACCTCCAGGCGCCGCCGCGGCTCGCCTCGCCGACGACTCGGTTCGTGCACTTCTACGGAGACCGCGCCGCGCCGCTCGTGCCCGAGGCGACCGCCGCGCGGGTCCTCGACGCCTTCGCCGAGGCGGTGCGCGCGGGGCGCGGCGGCGCCATGGATCTCGGGCTCGTCCACTTCTGCGCGATCCAGAGGTCGACCCCGGGCGGGCCGATCGACCGCGGCGGGCCGGAGCGCTTCGGCTACGACGCGGCCGCGCTGCTGGCGGCGGCGCGGGCGTTCGCGGCGGAGGCGGCTGCATGATCGCCGTGCATCGGCTCGTCGAGGCGGCACCCGGCGCGGCGCACATCGTCTTCCTGCACGGGCTCGCGGGCGACGCCTTCACCAGCTGGGGCGTGCGCGGGCATCCGGGCGTCTTCCAGGCACGCCTCGCGGCGGCCTTCCCGGCCTGCGCAGTCACGACCATCGGCTATCCCGCCGAGGTTGCCCGCTTCAAGGCCGACCCGAGCTTCACCCTCGCGCCGATCGTCGAGGCCTTCGGGCCGACGCTCGACGGCCTCGTCGCCGGCCGCGGGCCGCTGGTCTTCCTGGGCTTTTGCCTCGGCGGGCTCCTCGCGGCGCTGGCGCTGCGGGAGCGGGCGTCGCGCACGGCGCTGCCGCCGGTGCTGCTCTTCCTCATGGACGTCCCGCTCCTCCTGCCGGAGCGGGACGATCCCTATCCCGAGATCGGCGCGGGGCTGGGCCTGACGGTCGCCGGCATGGCCGAGACCGCTCGCTGGCTGCGCGCCGAGGCGGGCGCCGCGGGCATCCGGCTCGTCTCGATCCTGAGCGAGGCTCCCGGCTGGTTCGCACCCTACGGCCGCGACGGCGCCTCCCCGCCCGCGCCGCTGCACGTCGTCCCGGGCGACCACCTCGCGATCGCGGCGGCACCGGAGGCGGGGGATCACCCGCCGCTCTGCGTGGTGAGCGCGGCGATCGCGGCGTTCCTGGCCGATCAAGCCGGCCACAGGAACCAGAGATAGGCGCCGTAGCCGCCGATCAGCACGACACCCTCCCAGCGCACGATCTTGCGGCCCGTCCAGGCGACGAGGAGCATCAGCAGCGTCACGCCGACCATCACCGGCGCGTCGAAGCGCGCGATTTCGACGGGGATGTCGACCGGCGCGATCAGGCCGGTTACGCCGCCGATGCCGAGGATGTTGTAGATGTTCGAGCCGACGATGTTGCCGAAGGCGACGTCCGCCTGGCGCCTCAGCGCGGCGACGACGGAGGTGACGAGCTCGGGCAGCGAGGTGCCGATGGCGACGACGGTGAGGCCGATCACCGTCTCGGAGATGCCGAGCCCGCGGGCGAGCTCGGTGGCGCCGTCCACCAGGAGCTTGCCGCCGCCCACGACGAGGACGAGGCCCGCGAGGGCGAGGAGGATCGGCCAGAGCAGCCCGCCGCCCTTCTCGGCCGGGTCGGGCACCAGCGCCTCGTCGGCCCCCTGCGTCGCCACCGCCTTGTCGTAGAGCGCGCCGTGGTCCGGCACGGGAACCGTCGAGCGCTCCTGCCGGAACGCGACGAAGATGTAGGCGGCGAGCCCGGCCACGAAGACGGCGCCCACCAGCCGGTCGAGCGGCCAGACGAAGGCGAGGGCGGCGAACAGGGCAGCGACGAAGAGCGCCACCGCGCCGTCCCGGGTCAGCGCGCGCGAATCGATCGCGATCGGCGCGATCACGGCGGAGATGCCCAGGATCAGCAGGATGTTGGCGATGTTCGAGCCGACGATGTTGCCGATGGCGATGCCCGGCACGCCGGCGAGCGAGGCCTGCACCGAGGTGACGAGCTCGGGCGTGGAGGTGCCGAAGCCCACCAGCGTGAGGCCGATGACGAGGGGCGAGACGCCGAGCCGGGTCGCGGCCTTGACCGCGCCGCGCACGAGGAGATCGCCGCCGAGGACGAGCAGGACGAGGCCCGCGAGGACGAGGAGGATGGACGTGGTCATGGACGGGCACCGGCGACGCGAGAGGGCGGGACCCCGCCCGGCACCGGCCGTCGTCGCCGCGCGCGTCGTGCGCGCCGGGTCGGCGGCTGGTCCCGAACGAGGGAACAGCTCCGACATCGCGGAAGGGGGCCGACCCGTTCCGCCAGAGGGGCCCGGCGCTGCAGCGATCGGTCAGATGGGGGGTAACGCGGGTTGCGCAAGGGGCGAAGGAGCCGTCAGATGACGCGCGTCGCGCGTCCCGTCCCGCAGCCGGGTGACCCCACCGGAGAGCCCACCGGAGACCGCACCGGAGACCCCATGCCCATCGAGAAGATCGCCTTTCCCGGACACGACGGCCAGACGCTGGCCGCCCGCCTCGACCGGCCCCCGGGCCGCCCGCGCGCCTGGGCCCTGTTCACCCACTGCTTCACCTGCTCGAAGGACCTCGCCGCCGTGCGCCGGATCGCCGCCGCCCTGGCGGATTCCGGCATCGCGGTGCTGCGCTTCGACTTCACCGGGCTCGGGCATTCGGAAGGCGAGTTCGCCAACACGAGCTTCTCGACCAACGTCGCCGACCTCGTCTGCGCCGCCGATCACATGCGCAAGACGCTGGGGGCGCCGGCGATCCTGATCGGTCACTCGCTGGGCGGCGCCGCCACCATCGCCGCGGCGGGGCGCATCCCGGAGGCGAAGGCGGTGGTGACCATCGGCGCGCCGGCGGAGCCCGCCCACGTCACCCACAATCTCGGCGCATCGCTCGAGACGATCGAGCGCGAGGGCTCGGCGCGGGTGAGCCTCGGGGGGCGGGACTTCACCATCACCCGCGACTTCGTCGAGGACGTGCGCGAGGCGACCCTGCGCGACGCCCTCGCCGACCTGCGCAAGGCGCTGCTCGTGCTCCATGCGCCGCGGGACGCGACGGTGGGGATCGACAATGCGAGCGCGATCTTCCTCGCCGCGAAGCATCCCAAGAGCTTCGTCACCCTCGACGACGCCGACCACCTGCTCACCCGCCCGGCGGACGCCGAGTACGCCGCCTCCGTCATCGCCGCCTGGGCCGCGCGCTACCTGCCCGCGCCGCCCGAGGACGAGGCCGCCGTGCCGCACGAGGGCGTCGTGCGGGTGAGCGAGGATTCGGCCGAAGGCCTGCTCCAGGCCGTCTCGGTCGACGGGCGCTTCCATCTCCTCGCCGACGAGCCGCGGGCGCTCGGCGGCTCGGACCTCGGGCCGACGCCCTACCAGTACCTGTCGGTGGCGCTCGGCGCCTGCACGGCGATGACGCTGCGGATGTACGCCCGGCGCAAGAAGCTCGCGCTCGAGAGCGTCGTCGTCGACGTGACCCACGACAAGGTGCACGCCCACGACAGCGGCGACGCAGAGGCCGGCCGTCACCGGCGCGCCGACCGCTTCGTGCGGCGCCTGCGCATCACCGGCGACCTCACGCCCGCCGAGCGCGCCCGCCTCCTGGAGATCGCCGACATGTGCCCCGTGCACCGGACGCTGGAGGACGCCTCCGTGATCGAGACGGTGGACGCGGACGAGACGCAGACGCTGGCGGATTGAGCCGTCGGCGTTGGCAAGCGCCCGCGGGTGGGCCTATACCGGCCGCGGGGTCACACGACGCCACAGACCAGACGCCCGGAGGCCGCCCGTGACGACCGAAGACAAGTCCCACGCCGTCGACGTGTGGTTCGCCGAGGCCCTCTCGCTCTCCGATCCCGCCCTCGACATGGCGCTCGCCGCCAACGTCGAGGCGGGTCTGCCGGCGATCGACGTGTCGCCGGCGCAGGGCAAGCTCCTGCATCTCCTCGCGCGTATGGCCGGGGCGAAGCGCATCCTCGAGATCGGGACGCTCGGCGGCTATTCCACCATCCACCTCGCCCGCGCCCTGCCCGAGGGCGGGCTGGTGACGACGCTCGAGGTCGACCCGAAGCACGCGGGCGTGGCGCGCGAGAACATCGCCCGCGCCGGCCTGTCCGAGCGGGTCGAGATCCGCGTCGGCCGCGCCCTCGACACGCTCGCCGCCCTGGAGGCGGAGGGCGCGGCGCCGTTCGACCTCGTCTTCGTCGACGCCGACAAGCCCTCGAACCCGGACTACCTCGCCTTCGCGCTGCGCCTGTCGCGGCCGGGCACGGTGCTCGTGTTCGACAACGTCGTGCGCGACGGCGCCGTGCTCGATGCGGACAGCACCAGCCCCACGGTGCGCGGCACGCGGGCCGTGATCGAGGCGCTCGGGCGCGAGAAGCGGCTCTCCGCGACGGCCGTGCAGACGCTCGGCGTCAAGGGCTGGGACGGGTTCGCCCTGGCGATCGTGGGCGAGGCCTGCTAACCCTGCCGCCACCGGCGCCCGGACGGCCCCGGTCGAGATCCACCGTCGGGAAAGGGCTGCGTTCGTGGAGACCGTGATGCGGCTCGCGGTGGGGAGCATCGCCGTTGGCGTGCTCGTCCTGGGGCTGAAGCTCGCGGCCTGGTGGCTGACCGGGTCGGTCGCGCTGTACTCGGACGCGCTGGAGAGCATCGTCAACGTGGCCGCCGCGGTGGCCGCGCTGGTGGCGATCCGCCTCTCCGCCAAGCCCGCCGACCGCAACCACCCCTATGGCCACCACAAGGCGGAGTATTTCTCCGCCGTGATCGAGGGCGTGCTGATCATCCTCGCCGCGCTCTCGATCGCGCACGCCGCCTGGGGCGCCCTGTCGGCGCCGCACCAGCCGGACTTCACCCCCGTCGGTATCGCCGTCAACGCCCTCGCCAGCGTGATCAACGCCGTCTGGGCGACGGTGCTGATCCGGGCCGGACGCGCGCGGCGCTCGCCGGCGCTCGCCGCGGACGGGCGCCACCTGATGACGGACGTGGTCTCCTCCGTCGGCGTGCTCGTCGGCGTGATCCTGGCGGCGGTCACGGGCTGGCTGATCCTCGACCCGATCCTGGCCCTGCTCGTCGCCGTCAACATCCTCTGGTCGGGCTGGCAGCTCGTGGTCTCCTCGGTAGGCGGGCTGATGGACGAGGCGGTGGCGAGCGAGGACCTGGAGGCCATCCGCACGGTGATCTCGCGCCACGCCGACGGCGCCATCGAGGCGCACGACCTGCGCACCCGCCGGGCGGGGCGCGTGACCTTCATCGACTTCCACCTCGTCGTTCCGGGCGGGATGACCGTCTGCGAGGCCCACGAGATCTGCGACCGGATCGAGGGCGGGCTGCGGGCGGCGGTCGGCGAGGCGGTGATCACCATCCACGTCGAGCCCGAGGACAAGGCCAAGCACACCGGCGTTCTGGTGCTGTGATCCGCCTCAGCCCGTGCGCCGCACCGCCACGGGCGTCGTGCCGGCCTCGAGCCCGCGCAGCATGCGCTCGCGCTCGCCGATGTAGTCGCGCGTGCGTGGGACGACGTCGTTGCGCCGGGCGAGCTGGAGCTGGAAGACGACGAGATCCTCGTAGCGGAAGGCCGCCTCGCAGCTCGCGAGATAGAACTCCCACATCCGGCAGAAGCGCGCGTCGGTGAGCTGCGCCGCCTCCTCGCGCCGGGCGAGGAAGCGCTCGCGCCAGGCCCGCAGCGTGTCCGCGTAGTGCAGGCGCAGCACCTCGACGTCGGCCACCTGCAGTCCCGCGCGCTCGACCGCCGGGACGATCTCGGACAGAGTCGGGATGTGGCCGCCGGGAAAGATGTAGCGGGTGATCCACGGGTTCGTCGGCCCCGGCTCGCCGGTGGAGCCGATCGTGTGCAGCAGCATCACGCCGTCCTCGCGCAGCAGCCGCGCGCTCGTGCCGAAGAACGCGTCGTAATGCGCCGGGCCGACGTGCTCGAACATGCCCACCGAGACGATCCGGTCGAAGTCGCCCATCGTCCTGCGGTAGTCCTCGAGCACGATCTCGATGCGGCTCGCCAGCCCCGCGCGGGCGGCGCGCTCGCCGGCCATGCGGTGCTGCTCGCGCGAGAGCGTCACGCCCCGCACCCGGCCGGCGCCGGCGACGCCGGCGAGGTAGAGCGCGAGCCCGCCCCAGCCGCAGCCGATGTCGAGCACCTCGTGGCCCGGCTCGACCAGCAGCTTGGCCGCGATGTGGCGCTTCTTGGCCCGCTGCGCCTCCTCGAGCCCGTCGTCGGGATTCTCGAAATAGGCGCAGCTGTACTGCCGATCGGCGTCGAGGAAGAGGTCGTAGAAGCGGTGATCGAGGTCGTAGTGGTGCGCGACGTTCGCGCGCGCCCGGCGCTCGCCGTTGCGGGCGAACAGCCGCAGCATGCCGCGGCGCAGCGTTCGCATCATCCGCGAGCCGTAGACCCCGCGTCCTCCGGGGCGCCCGCGCATGAACAGGGCGACGAGCTCGTAGATCGTGCCGCGCTCCAGCACGATGCGATCGTCCATGATCAGCTCGCCGAGCTTCATCTCGGGATAGAGGATCAGCGCCCGCTCGGCCGCCGGATCGGTGAAGCGCATCGTGACCGCGGGCTCGCCGGGGCCGTCGCCCGCGACGAACCGGGCACCCCGGGCGGTGACGACCTCGAGCCGGCCGTGCCCGACAGCGATGTCGCACAGGCGACGCAACAGAAGTTCCATGACCTCCCCCGCGGGTGATTGTCGCGGAGCTGGAACGCAGCGCAACGGCGAACGGTTTCGCCGGCGAAGGACCCGCGGCAAGCGGTCGTTGCCCCGGGTCGGAGGCTTGAGGCTCACCTCGCGGCGCCGACATTGCCGGCTTGCGTCATCACGCGGCCGGCACCTGCCGACGCGCCACGGTTAACGCGTGCTTTACGCGATCCGTCGTATTCGAGGCTTCCCGCCTCTCGCGCCGATCGCTCGCATGTCCCCGCCGCCTCCGCCCCTCGACGAGGATCTCGCCCGGCTCTCCATTCTCGCGCGCGAGGGTGGGGCGGTAGCGCCCGTGCTGATGCGGGTGCAGGCGGACCTGTTCGCCGCCTCGCGGCGGCGCTCGGACGCGGCCGGCGCCTTCGCGGAGCTCGCCACGCGGCTTCTGCCGCAAGTCGATGCGGACGTCGCGGCCCACGTCGCCCGGCGCGTGGCGGCGCTGCCGGAGACGCCGTCCATCGTGCTGCGCATGCTCGCGGCAGGCGGCGGCGAGGCGGCACGGCTCGTGGCGGCGCTCGCCCAGATCTCCCCTTCCCACGTGTCCCCCGACGATCGCGAGCCGGCGGAGGCGCCCGTCGCGCTCGCCCGTGCGCGCCGCGAGGACCTCGACCTCACCGAGGTCGCCCGCCTCGTGGCGCGCGACGAGCCGGCGGTCGATCGGGCGCTGGCCGAGAACCCGGACGCGCCGCTGCAGGGCCGGGTGCTCGAGACCCTCGTGAGCCGCGCCCGCGCGCACGACCGTTCTCCCCTGGCACGCGCCCTCCTGGCCCGCCCCGACCTGCCGGTCGCGGACGCCGCGAGCCTGTTCGCCCACGCCGACGAGCCGAATCGCACCCGCCTGCTGGTGCGCCTCGCGGAGACCCCGCCGGCGAATGCGCGCCCCACCTCGCGGCCGCGGCCGACGCCCGCCACGGTCGACGCCCTCCTCGCCGCGGCGGACCGCGGCGACCGGCCGGCCTTCGGGTCGGCGATCGCGGCGGCGCTGCAGCTCGACACCGTGCCCGACTGGGCCTTCCACGAGCCCACCCGCCACGATCTGCTCGCGCTCGCCGCCCGGGCGGCGGGGCTCGGCGAGGAGGAGACGATCCGCATCTTCCTCACCCTCGATCCCGCGATCGCGCGGTCCGTGCCGATCGTCTTCCGGCTGGTGGGGCTGACGCGCGGCGTGCCGCGCTCGGTATCCGCACGGATCGTCGAGGCCGTCTACGGCGTCTCCATCGGCGCGCGGCACGGCGGGACGGCTCGGCACGTCCCGGTGCTCGGCCCGGAGGCGCGGCAGGTCCAGGAGGGGCGCCAGGGCCGCGACCCGCGCCAGAGATCGAGCTTCTCCGAGTTGTCGCTGCCCGGCGCGGACGTCCCCAGGCAGTCGAAAGGCAACGCTTCCTGAGCCGATGCATGGTCTATGAGGGCATCTTTTCCTCTTTTGCACATGGATGCTCATGGAAGCTGAGCTTCGATCAAGACGCTAATCTCTAGGAAGCCAGTCTATTCACATCGAGACGAGGAACCGATGTCGCACCTGTGTGTTTCCGGGGCAGCCAAACCCGGCAGACACGAAAGGATGCCAGCGATGAAACGTATGTTCCTCGCTGCGCTCGTGGGGTCGACCGCCCTCGCGCCCGCAGCTCTCATGGCTCAGACGCAGCAGAACCAGCAGCAGGGCCAGCAGCAGCAGATGCAGCAGGCCCAGACGCAGCAGGGCCAGCAGGGCCGGGTCACCGCCCAGCAGATGCGCGGCCAGCCGCTCGTCGGCGCCAACGGCAACCGGATCGGCACCGTCGAGCAGATCGTGATCGGTCGCTCGGGCCAGAGCTACGCCGTCGTCGCCGTCCAGGGCGGGCAGAACCGCCTGCTGCCGACGCAGGCGATCGTGCTCCGTGACGGCCGTCTCTACGTCCAGGACATCACCCGCGAGGAGGTCGCCCAGCTGCGCTCCGCGACGGAGGCCGAGGGCGGCCAGTTCCAGGAGGCCGAGGCCGAGCAGGTCCTGGCCCTCTCCATGGAGGCGGCGTCCGGCCGTCAGGTCGAGCAGCAGCAGCAGATGGCCGAGGCCGAGGGTGCCGAGATCGTCGTCGAGCGCACCGCCCCGCGCCTGCGCATCGAGCAGCCGACGCCGCAGGTCACGGTCAACCCGGCCGAGCCCGAGGTGACCGTCCGCCAGCAGAACCCGCAGATCATCGTCCGTCAGGCGCCGCCGACGGTGACGATCAACCAGCCGCAGCCCGAGATCATCGTGCGCATGCCCGAGCCGCAGGTCGACGTCGCGACCGGCCGGCCCGAGGTCATGGTCCGCCAGGGCGAGCCGCAGGTGCAGGTCGAGCAGCCGCAGCAGCAGGCCGCCGTGGCGGTCGAGCAGTCGCAGGCCCAGGTGACGATCGAGGACGATCAGCAGCAGGCGGCGGTCGCCGTCTCCAGCGCCCGTCCCGAGGTGACCTTCGAGCGCACCGGCGAGCCGACGGTCGAGTTCATGCAGGAGCAGGGCCAGCCGACGGTCCGCTACGAGCGCATGCAGACCGCTCAGCAGGACCAGCAGCGCATGCAGGGCCAGCAGGAGCAGCAGCAGGCCCAGGCCGACGGCATGGACCGGGCGCGCGGCATGCTGATCGAGGAAGAGGTCGAGGCCACGGGCGCGGTGGATGCCACCACGCGCAACGTCGCGATCTCCGAGCTCGAGGGCGAGACGGTCTACAACTTCCGCGGTCAGGAGCTCGGCGACGTCGAGCGCATCATCGTCACGCCGCAGGACGACTTCCTCGTCGTCATCGGCGCCGGCGGCTTCCTCGGCCTCGGCGAGGACACCGTGGCGCTGCCGCTCGATCGCTTGTCGATGCGCGAGGGCCAGCTGATGGTCCGCGGCATCACCGAGTCGGACATGGAGGGCATGCAGGATTACGAGTCCCGTTATCCGCAGGCCCGCCGCGTCGGCGCGGACGAGGGCGTGGACGTCGTCATCGAGGAGTAAGCCCTCCGCGGCAGACTCCGACGATCGGGAGCCGGCGGTCCTTCGGGGCCGCCGGCTTTCTCGTGCGCGCGGGCCGGCCTCAGCCGGGATCGCGCGCGAGCGGCACGAAGGGGCGGCCCTGCCGGTCCTCGATCTCGACGAGCCAGAGATCGGGGTCGAAGCGCATCTCCTTGCGCATCCGCTCCTCGACGTCGAGGGGCGGCGCGCGCTCGAGCAGCGGGACGAAGCGGCGCTCTCCCGTCTCCGCCTCGTCGACCAGCGACTGCGGCGCGGGGCCGTAGAGATCGGCGGTGCCGTCGAGCCGGTCGACCACGACGAAGATCGCGCCCGCCTCCGCCGCACCCCGACGGCGCAGCATCGCGGGCACGGTCTCGATGCCGGCCTGGCGGATCAGGGCGGAGACGACGAAATCGGAGGTCAGGCGCATGAGCGCTCCCGAGTGGCGCGGCGCGCGCGGGGCCTCAGTCGAGGCTCACGCCCGAGCGCGCCGCGAGGGCACGCAGCGTAGCGCCGTCCAGGTCCCCCGTCACCGTCAGGCCCTCCGCGCGCTCGAAGCTCTCGAGCGCGGCGCGGGTGGCCGGGCCGAACAGGCCGTCGACGGTGATCGGGCCGTGGCCCAGGGAGACGAGCGCCTCCTGCACCGCCGCCACGCGGGCGTCCGGCTCGGGCGCGCCGAGGGAAGCGGTCGTGGTCGCGGCGTTCTCGCGGATGAGCGCGCCGATCGGGTCGTCCTCCCGCGCCAGCGTCGGCGCCGGCGGCGGGGCCGGCGGCACGGCGACGGCCGGCGCGCGCGTCGGCGGAAGCGGCGCGGGCGCGATGTCGAAGGTGAGGCCGGGCGCGGCGGCGGGCGGCGGCTGCGGCACGGACGCGAGCGAGGGGCCGCGCGACGCCGCGACGGCACTCGGGTCCGCGAACAGCGGCGCGGGGTGGCGCGTCGGCTGGGAGGCGAGCGCGTTCGGCGCGGTGGAGCCGGCCGCGGAGGCGAACAGCGCACCGGCGACCAGCCGGCCGGGATGGGCGAGCCCGCGGTGCGCCGCCGCGGCGCGGGGCGAGCACCGCGCGGCCACACGCCGCCGC
>JBNPEA010000145.1:0-25699 GCA_051117315.1 Salinarimonas sp.
CTACAACCCGAGTTGCTGCCGCCGGGTCGGACCCGAGGAATACCGCCTGCTCTGCCTGGTCGCCGCCGCCGGCGCCGGCGAGACGAAAGCCGCCGAAGCGCATGCCCGCGCCCTGCTGGCCGGCGGACGGGCGGTCAACCGGATCGAAGCGATCGAGGACACGCTCGTCTACCAGATCCCGGCCTCGGAGTTCGCGCGCCTGCGGGCGGACTGGCCGGCGGTTGCCTACCACTACTCCCCCTCTGGCGTGGAGCGGCTGCGCGGCGCGCGGATGGCGGTCGGCAACGGCGACGCCAGCGGGCTGACCCGCCGCCGGGAGCACCGCGCGCGCCGACGCCCTGCGGCTCGTGGGACCGCTCGTCGACATGAGCGGCGCCGGCACGGTCGATCTGCCGCAGCAGCGCCTCGCCTTCACCGTCGAGCCGCGGATCGCCGTCGAGCAGCGCCGTGGCGAGGGCATTCGCCTCGTCGGCTTCGGCACGCCCGTGCGGATCGAGGGTCCGTGGGCGCGCCCGCGGATCTACCCCGACGTCGCCGGCGTGCTGCAGGACCCGATGGGCACCTACGAGCGCCTGCGCGAGCTCGGCACCGGCGTCTTCGGCATCGACGCGCCGTCCTCCGGCGAGGTTCTGGAGCGGGCCGTCGGGGCCGAGGCGGCACGCGGCCTCGAGCGCCTCCTCGGCGTGCCGCCCGCCCCCGCGCAGGGCGCGCCCCCCGCGGACCCGGCGTCGGCCGACGTGGCGCCGACGCCGGCCGCGCCGCGGCCCGATCCCGCCGTCGAGGCGGCCCGCGGGCTGCTGGACATGCTGTTGAACAACCGCTGAAGTATGATTCGAGCCGACGGCAACCGGTCCGCCCGACGAAACCGCCACGATCCGTCTCTTCCCGTAGGCGGCACGGTTGACCCGGCGGCGCCGGGCCATTCTAAATACGTCGAAACGCGGCATCGCCGCGCGAAAGGGAGGATTTGATGGCCGACACGACCAAGCGTTCGCTCCTCGCCGCCGCCATGGCCGGCACCATGCTCGCCCTGGCGCCGCACGCGGCGTCGGCGCAGGAGAGCCAGGACTACCTGCTCGCCACCGCCTCGACGGGCGGGACCTACTATCCCGTCGGCGTCGCCATCGCGACCCTCGTCAAGGTGCGCCTCCAGAACGCCGAGGGCATCAACATGTCGGCGATCAACTCCGCCGGCTCGGGCGAGAACATCCGCCTGCTGCGCGACGGCGAGGCCGACTTCGCCATTCTCCAGGGCCTCTTCGGCGCCTACGCCCGCCAGGGCTCGGGCCCGATCGAGGAGTCCGGCCCGCAGGAGAACCTGCGCTCGATCACCGGCCTGTGGCCGAACGTCGAGCACTTCGTGGTCCTCAGCCGCCACGCCGAGAGCGGCACCATCTCCGACATGGGTAACGTCGCCGGCGAGACGGTGTCGATGGGCCTGCAGAACTCCGGCACGATCGGCTCGAACGAGGTGATCATGGCGAACCTCGGCATGCCGCTCGAGGAGTTCGACCTCGCCTACATGGGCTACAACCCCTCCGCGGACGCGCTGCAGAACGGCCAGATCGTCGCCATGTCGACGCCGGCCGGCGTGCCGGTCTCCGCGGTCACCCGCGCCTTCGCGGCGATGGGCGACGGCGCCACCCTGCTCGGCTTCACCGACGAGCAGATCGCCGAGGCGAACGGATCCTTCGAGGATCTGTGGACCGCCTACCCGATCGCGGCCGGCACCTATCCCTCGCAGGACGAGGACGTCACCACGATCGCGCAGCCGAACTTCCTCGCCGTGAACGAGAGCGTCCCGGAGGAGACCGTCTACCTGATCACCAAGGCGATCTTCGAGAACCTGCCCTTCCTGCAGGCGATCCATCCGGCCACCAACGTGATGAGCCTCGATGCCGCGCTCCCCGGCCTGCCGCTGCCGCTGCATCCCGGCGCGCTGCGCTACTACGAGGAGGCCGGGCTCACGGTTCCGGACCGCCTGCGTCCCTGATGCGACCAGACGAGAGGGCGGCGCCCGGCGCCGCCCTCTCCACCCCGCGCCGCACGACGCGATCACATGCCGGGATGCGTGCGACCGGCGGCGTGCGGCGGACCTTCGCATACCCCTTGCGTCGGACCGGATCATGCGGAATCGCGCAGTGCCTGACGCTGCGATAGGAACACGCCTTCCATGACCGACGACGCGCCCCGCCTCGACCCGGCAGCCGACGAGAAGACGCCGCACGGCGCGGTCGCGCTGAACAAGGACATCCAGGGCGAGGTGGAGGCGCAGGTGCGCTCCTTCGAGGGCACCTGGATCGGCCGCGCGGCCTGGGTGGTGGGGATCGCGCTCGCGCTCTACCACATCTGGGCCAACACGATCGGCACCTTCAACCAGGTCTGGCTCACCGCGATCCACTTCGCCGGCTTCGCCTTCCTGTGCTCCCTGCGCTATCCCCTCTTCCGCACCAGGAGCCCGCGCGCGGCGCGTGCGCTGCTCGCCTTCGACATCGTCTTCGGCCTCGTCGTCGCGGTGGCGACGCTGTGGCTGATCTCGAACCAGGACGCGATCTACCAGCGCGGCGTGCGGCTCTCGACGCTCGACACGATGCTCGCCTTCATCGTCATCGGCGGCGCCATCGACCTGACGCGCCGGGCGACGGGCCTGATCATCCCCGTCCTGATCATCGTCGCGCTCACCTACGTGGTCTGGTGGGGGCCGTCGGCACCCGGCGTGTTCCGGTTCGCAGGCCTCTCGCTCGAGACGCTGCTGTTCCGCTCGATCTTCTCCGACGAAGGCATGTTCGGCTCGATCGCGCTGATCTCGGCGACCTTCGTCTTCCTGTTCATCCTGTTCGGCGCCTTCCTCGTGCGCTCGGGGGCGGGCGAGTTCATCATCGACCTCGCACGCGCCGTGGCCGGCCGCTTCGTCGGCGGGCCGGGCTTCGTCGCGGTGATGTCCTCGGGCCTCACCGGCACGATCTCGGGCTCGGCGGTGGCGAACACGGTCTCCACGGGCGTCATCACCATCCCGCTGATGAAGCGGGCGGGCTTCCCGCCCAAGTTCGCGGCCGGCGTCGAGGCCGCGGCCTCCACCGGCGGCGGCCTGATGCCGCCGATCATGGGCGCCGGCGCCTTCGTGATGGCGACCTACACCCAGATCTCCTATCTCGAGATCGCGGCGGTGAGCCTGGCGCCGGCGGTGGTGTACTTCCTCTCGGTGGGCTTCTTCGTGCGCATCCAGGCCAAGAAGCAGAACCTCGTCGCCAACGATCCCGACGCGCCGAGCGCCTGGCAGGTGCTGAAGAAGGGGGGGCCGACGTTCCTGATCCCCGTCGGCGTGCTGATCGGGCTGCTGATCGCCGGCTACACGCCGGTCTACGCAGCCGGCTTCGCCATCCTCGCCTGCATCGCCGCCTCCTGGCTGACACCCAAGCGCATGGGGCCACGCGCCATCCTGGACGCGCTGGCGCTCGGCTCGCAGAACATGATCATGACGGCGGTGCTGCTGGTCGCGGTCGGCCTCGTCATCAACGTCATTGCCATGACCGGCGTCGGCAACACGTTCTCCTTGATGATCAACGACTGGGCCGGAAACAACCTGCTCATCGCGCTGGCCCTGATCGCGCTGGCCTCGCTCGTGCTGGGCATGGGCCTGCCGGTGACCGCCTCCTACATCGTGCTCGCGACGCTCTCGGCGCCGGCGCTGCACGCGCTCATCCAGAACAACGCGCTGATCGACGTCCTCGTCCAGGGCGGCGTGCCCGAGAGCGCGCGCATGACCCTGATGCTCGCCGACCCGAACGCCTTGACGGCGCTCGCAGCGCCGATGAGCCGGGACGCGGCCGTCGCCTTCATCGGCGCGATGCCGCCGGAGGTGCTCACCCTCGTCTACCCGCAGGTGCTCGACCCGAACACGGTCAAGCTCGCGCTCCTGTCGGCGCACATGATCATCTTCTGGCTGAGCCAGGATTCGAACGTCACACCACCGGTCTGCCTCACGGCCTTCGCGGCCGCCGCCATCGCCAAGACACCGCCGATGGCCACGGGTGTGGTCTCCTGGAAGGTGGCCAAGGGCCTCTACCTGATGCCGATCCTGTTCGCCTACACGGCGTTCCTCGGCGGACCGCCGCTCGAGGTGCTGCACATCTTCGTCATCGCGACGGTGGGCGTCTACGCGCTGGGCGCGGCGATCGAGGGGCACATGGAGGCACCGCTGAGCTGGCCGCTTCGCATCGTCCTGTTCGCAGCGGGCGTGGCTCTGATCTGGCCGAACAACACCCTCGTCGAGAGCCTCGGCGCGGTGGGCGTGCTGGCGATCTTCGCCTGGAACGTGCGGGCGGACCGCAGGCGGATGAAGGCGGCCGCGTGAGGCCGCCCCCTTCCCGAGCGGCTCACCCGCCGGCGCCGATCAGGCTGCGCAGCGCGTCGGAGGAGCCGGCGAGCTCGAAATTGCCGCCGGCCACCGCCTCGAGCGCGGCCCAGACGCGCTGACGGGCCGCGAGCGAGGAGACCAGGGTCCCGCGCGCGTCCATGAGGTCGATGCACGGGTAGCCGTCGATCCCCTCGACCATGGCGATCCCGGCGACGTCCCGGCCACCGCCGTTGGAGCCGAAATCCGCCGAGACGCGCGCGCCGCCGGCGGGCAGGGCGTCCGGATCGGCGGCGTCGTCATGCGGCACCTGGACGAGCAGGCGCAATCCGGCCCCCCGCGGCCGCAAGGACGTGCCGTCGGATCAGCCGCAATCCGCCACGAGGCCGCGCAGCGCCGCGCCGGCGCCATCGAGCGGGAAGGTGCCGGCATCGGTATCCCCGACGACGACCGAGACGCTCCCCTCCCCCGCCAGCGCTGCGACCAGGGGCGAGGCCTCGGAAATGCGCTCCACGCCGGAGAAGTAGCGGCCGTCGCGACGCAGCACGACGTCGCTCGTCGCCTCGCCGACGGCAAAGCGCGCGGTCACGACGCCCTCCGCGCCACCGGGTCCGCGCGCGGCGTCGGAGAACAGGTAGATGCGCAGCGCGTCGACGTCGCACGCGATCGTGAGCGAGAGGCCGTGCGCCGGACTGACATAGGCGCTCAGCGCCCGCGGATTGTAGGTCCAGACATCGGCGCCCGGCACCAAGCCGGGCTCTTGTCCGAAGGCTGCCCCGGACGGCGCCGACACGGCCAGCGCGGCCGCGATCCCGATGGCCGGCAGAACTCCCCTCATGCGTCCCTCCTCTTCCCGCGCCCGGCGTCCCGAGCCTGCGTCGATATGGCTCGCCCCGCCCTCGCGGCAACAGCGGCATGCGGTCGCGACATGATCCTGTCGTGCTCGCTCGTTAGCCCGCTCCCAGTCGAGAACGGGAGAGCACGATGGACGGGGATGCGAACGCGCGCACGCTGCTGGCGGAGCTCGAGGCCCTACGGGACGAGGTGGCGCGCGCGGGCCGGGCGCGCTACGAGACCGGCCGGGCCGACGTCGACCGCACGCCGTTCGCCGTCGGGGCGTTGAACCTCGCGCACTATCTGGCGCTTCGAAAGCACGATCACCGCGCGCTGCAGCGCGAGCTGATGCTGCGGGGCCTGTCCTCGCTCGGCCGGCTCGAGAGCCGCGTCCTCGCCACCCTCGACGCCGCCATCGTGGCGCTCGCCGCACTCTGCGGGGAGCCGACGCGCCGGCGCGCGCCGTCCCGTCGGCAGTTCTTCCGCGGCGAGACGCGCCTGCGTGCGGCGACCGATCGCCTCTTCGGCCCGGCGCGGTGCGAGCGCCAGGGCCGCATCCTGGTGACCCTGCCGAGCGAAGCCGCGACCGATCCGGGGATCGCGATCGGCCTCGCGCGGGCCGGCGCGGACGCGCTGCGTATCAACTGCGCGCACGACGATCCCGAGGCCTGGCGCGCCATGATCGCGCACGCCCGCGCCGCCGAGGCCGCGACCGGCCGGCGGCTGCGCATTCTGATGGACATCGCCGGCCCGAAGATCCGCACCGGCGAGATCCTCGTGCCCGATCCGCGGGCGCGCATCGCCGCCGGCGACCGGCTGCTGCTGGCGCGAACGTTGGCGCCCGGCTTCTCGGAGATCTTCCCCTTCCAGGCGACCTGCACGGCGCCGGAGATTCTCGACGCCGTCGGCGAGGGCGCGCGCGTCGCCGTCGACGACGGCCGCTTCTCCGGCCGCGTCGTGGCCCGCGCTCACGACGGACTCGTCGTCGCCATCGACCAGGCCAAGCTCGGCGGGGCGCGGCTCAAGCCGGAGAAGGGCCTGAACTTTCCCGAGACGGCGCTCGCTCTCGATCCGCTCACCGCCAAGGATCGCGCCGATCTCGACGTCGTTGCGGCGCATGCCGACATCGTCGGCTATTCCTTCGTGCAGACTGCCGACGACATCCGCCGGCTGCAGTCGGAGCTCGCCGCCCGCACGCCGCGCTGGCGGGAGATCGGCCTCGTCGCCAAGATCGAGACGCCGGTGGCCGTGCGGAACCTGCCGGAGATCATCCTCGCCGCGGCCGGGCACCAGCCCTTCGCGGTGATGATCGCCCGCGGCGATCTCGCGGTGGAGATCGGCTTCGCCCGGCTCGCCGAGATGCAGGAGGAGCTGCTCTGGCTGGCGGAGGCCGCCCACGTACCGGTGATCTGGGCGACGCAGGTGCTCGAGCGCCTCGTCAAGTCGGGTCTGCCGTCGCGCGGCGAGATGACGGACGCCGCGATGGCCGCACGCGCCGAATGCGTGATGCTCAACAAGGGCCCCAACGTGGAAGCGGCCGTCGAGGCGCTCGACGGCCTGTTCCGCCGCATGGGCGAGCATCAGTCGAAGAAGACCCCGACCCTGCGGGCGTTGCGGACCTGGTGAGGCGCGGGCGCACGTGAGAGATGCGCCCGCGCCGTCGCGGGATCATTGCGCCTCGATCGGCTCGGTCGGGGACACGGGCGTGTCCGCCTGCGGGTCGATCGGCACCGGCGCCGGCTCCTCGACCGCTCCCGTGACGGGGACGTCGGTCGCCTGGTAGCCGTCCATCAGGAAGAAGGCGAGGATCGCGCCGATCACCACGATCGCGCCGATGGCCCAGGCCCAGGCCGTGCCGGAGCGGCGCGCGGGGCGGGCCATGCGATCGTCGCGCTGCGGCGATGCGGGATGGGTGCGGTCCGCGACCGGGTCGGCCGGGCGCGGGTCGGGACCGGCGCCGCGGGTGGTCTCGCCGGGGCGGATCTCACCGGGGCGGGTGCCGAACGGGTCCGTCGTCGGACCCGGCGCCGGGTCGACCGCGCGATCCTGGCCCGCATGGGGCATGCGCGGATCGGCGGGGTCGCGTCTGTCGTTCGTCGCCATCGTGGCCTCCTTTCGGCTCGGGCGGCGCTGTGAGGCCTCAACGCCGCGCCGCCCCCCACGGTTTCCCGAACCGCTCCCGCCCCTCGGGGCGGGGACGGCACGCGCAGCGAGCCAGGGAGGGGTCCCTCGCCGCGCGAGGAGCGTCACCGCGGGGCGTCGCGGCGGTCCAGGCGCTCGAAGAGGTCGACGAGCCAGGCGATGCGCTCCTCGATCCCGTGGGGCGGGAGCTCGTAGCGGCCGGTGGCCGCGGCCGCCTCCACCAGGAAGGCGACCTCCGGCAGCGGCGGCGTCTCGTCGGGCGCGGCCGCGAGGAAGGGCGCGCGGGCCAGCGCGCCACCGACGAGGGCGAGCTGGCGCGCGCGGGGGACCACCGCGCGCTCGAGCGCGCGCAGCGGACCGCGGCGCACCACGACCCGGCCGATCTCGGCATAGAGCGCGCGCGCCGCCAGGATGCCGGGGCGGCAATCGCCCGGCAATGCGGCGATGCCCGCGGCGGCGCGGGCGTAGAGCCCGTCCGCCGCGGCGAGCAGGCGCCGCGTCGCGGCGTGCACCCCGGCGCAGGGGCGCGGATCGGCGAGGAAGGCCTCCACGTCGACACCCGCCTCGCGCAGCCAGGCGCGCGGCAGGTAGAGCCGCCCGTTCGCCGCGTCCTCACCGACGTCGCGGGCGATGTTGGTGAACTGCATGGCGACGCCGAGGTCGCAGGCGCGCGCCAGCACGGCGGGCTCTCGCCGGCCCATGATCAGCGTCATCATCGCGCCCACCGTGCCGGCGACCCGCGCGGCGTAGGCGGCGACGTCCGACAAGGTCTCGTACTCGCGCTCGGCCGCGTCCCAGGCGAAGCCCTCGAGCAGCGCCTCCGGCAGCGCGCGGGGGATGCGGTAGCGCGTCACGGTGGCGGCGAAGGCGCGGTCGATCGCCTGCGGCGCCGGGTGCCCGGCATAGACCCGGTCGAGCCGCTCGTGCAGCAGGGCGAGGGCGGCGTGCCGGTCGTGGCCGTGGTCGACCGCGTCGTCGGCCACGCGGCAGAAGGCGTAGAGCGCGGCCGCGGGCTCGCTGACGCGCCTGGGCAGCACCCGCGAGGCGGCGTGGAAGGAGCGCGAGCCGCCGCGCAGGAGGTTGGCGCAGGCGGCGATGTCCGCGTGTGCCGACGGATGCTCGGCGGAAGGATGCTCGGCCGCACGATGCTCCGCGGAAGCGTGCGCAGTGGAAGCGTGCACGGCGGAAGGATGCACGGCCAGAGCGTGCTCACGGGCGTCACGTGCCGGCATGGGACCTCGCCATCGTCGTTCGAAGCTGCGCGGGATCGGGCACGACGCGGTCGAGAACGCGCGCGGTGGAGAGCACGCCGGGCATGCCCGCCCCCGGATGCGTGCCGGCGCCGACGAGGTAGAGCCCCTCGATGCTCTCGGATCGATTGTGCGGGCGGAACCAGGCCGATTGCCACATCACAGGCTCGAGCCCGAAGCCGGCGCCGTGCAGCGAGGCGTAGTCCTGCGCGAAGTCCGCCGGCGTCAGCACGCGGGAGGTGACGATCTCGTTCGACAGACCGGGGAGCACGGTCTCCTCGAGGCGCCGCATGACCTTGCGCCGATAGGCCTCGGCGGTGGCGGCCCAGTCCGTCTCGCCGAGCAGGTTCGGCACCGGCGAGAGCACGTAGAAGGCGTCGTGCCCCGCAGGCGCGACGCTCGGGTCGCTGGCGCTCGGGCGATGGAGGTAGAGCGAGAAGTCCTCGGCCAGATGCTTCTTCCGGAAGATGTCGTCGAGCAGCGCGCGGTAGCGCGGGCCGAGCAGGATCGTGTGGTGCCCCACGTCCTCGTAGCGCCTCTTGGTGCCGAAGTACCAGACGAACAGCCCCATCGACCAGCGCGCCAGGCGCTGGCGCGCCGGACCCCAGCGGGTCCTCGTGCCCTCCGGCAGCAGCTTGGCGTAAGTCGCTGTGGAATCGGCGTTCGAGACCACGATGTCGGCGGCGATGGTCTCGCCGCTCTCGAGCCGCACCCCGCAGGCGCGCCGCCCCTCGAGCAGGATGCGCTCCACCGGCGCCGAGAGAAGCAGCCGGCCGCCCTGGCCCTCGATCAGCCCGACGATGCCGGACACGAGCCGGTTGATGCCGCCCACCGCGTAGTGCACGCCCCAGCGCTTCTCCAGATGATGAATCAGCGCGTAGATGGCACTGGCGGAAAAGGGATTTCCGCCGATGAGCAGCGGGTGGAAGCTGAACACGGTGCGCAGCCGCTCGTCGGCGAAGTGACGCGAGACCAGCCCGTAGACGGAGCGCTGCGCGCCGAGCCGCACGAGGTCGGGCGCGACCTTGAGCATGTCGCCGATCGAGGCGAAAGGCACGTGGCCGAGCTCCTCGAAGCCGACCCGGCAGATCTCCTCGGACACCGCCATGAAGCGCTCGTAGCCGGGCAGGTCGCCCGGCGCGAGGCGGGCGATCTCGGCGCGCATCGCCTGCGTGTCGCCGCTGTAGCGGAACGTCTCGCCGTCGTCGAAGCGGATCGTGTAGAACGGGTCGAGCGGGAGAACCGCGACGTCGTCCTCCATCCGCCTGCCGCACAGCTCCCACAGCTCGGCGAACAGGTGCGGCGCGGTGATCAGCGTCGGGCCCGCGTCGAAGGTGAAGCCGTCCTCGCGGAACACCCGCGCCCGCCCGCCGGGCTGGTCGAGCTTCTCGACCACGGTGACGCGATAGCCGCGCGCGCCCAGGCGAACCGCGGCGGCGAGGCCGCCGAAGCCGGCGCCGATCACCACCGCATGGGGACGGCCGGGATCGTCGGCGTCGAGGGGCGCGGCGGACGCCGCGTGGGGAGGAGGTGTCAAGACGTTCATCGCGTCGCGAGCGTAACAGGAACTTGACAGCCCGTCAGCTAGCAGCAGCCCTTATGCCGGCGACCTCGCCGAGGAAGCGCTGGTAGGCGCCGAGGAACTCGTCGGGCTTCTCGAAATGCACCAGCGCGCCGGTGTCGAAGGCGGAGAACAGCCAGTTCTGACGGGCGATCGCCCAGTTCGCCTCCGAGAGGTCCTTGAAGTCGCCCTTCGTGCCGTGCAGCACGTAGATCGGCAGGTCGAGGGCCTCGTAGAGATCGCGCACGTCGCGGGAGAACAGCCGGCCGGAGAGGAAGGCGAACGGCGCGTGCTCCGCGCCCGGCTGGTGAGCCGCGCGCCAGTCGTAGGCGACCATCGCCTCCGGCACGTCCTTGCGCCCGAAGGTGCGCTGCAGGAAGTAGCGGATCGAGCGCTCCGAGGTGAGCAGGCGATACAGCCCCTTGCCCCAGGGCGCGTTCAGGAAGCCGTGCATGCCGGGCACGCGCATCGGCGTCTCGGGCGCGGCGCGCTTGCGGTGGGAACCCTTGGCGAAGCCCGTGGGGGTGACGAAGGCGAGGCTCGCGAACGCGTCCGGCGCCTCCCGGGCGGCGCGGGCGAGAAACTCGCACGACAGCGACAGCGCGATCGCGTCGATGCCGCGCGGGCCGTGCGCCTCGCGAATCACGTCGATCATGTCGAGCACGGCGTTGGTGAACAGGCGAATGTCGTAGGCCCGCGACGAGCGATCCGAGAAGCCATAGCCCGGCAGGTCGACCGTGTAGACTCGCCGTGTCGCCGCCATGCGCTCGTGCAGCGGGCGCATCTCGTAGGCGGAGGCAGCGGCGTTGATCGAGTGGATCAGGAGCAGCGGCGCTCCCTCCCCGGCGACGTAGTAGGAGAGCCGGCCCGAGCGCCGGAGCGTCTCGCGGCGCTCGCCGGACACGGCCGGCGTGAGGTCGATCGTGGTCACGGCTCTGGCCTCCTCGCGTTCGCCATCGGGAAAGCATAGGCGCAACGGCACCGATTAGCGATGCCGGCATGCGGAGAAACGCGGAGCGAGCCGGCCGGGGTTCCGCGCGATGGTGACGCGGGGCGGCGGCCCGCCGACTGCCGAATCGCGAAGCAACCCGGAAGCTCGGACGAGACCGAGCGGCGCCGCAGCGCGGCAGGCTCGCAGTGGCGTTCGTGGACGCGGGCGCTTCGCGCCGGCTGAGAAACACGTCGCCGGACCTCGGCCCCGGGTCCGCTTCGCGACCCGGGCCGACAGCCCTTCAGCCGAGCGTCTTCTCGTACTGGAACTCCACCGAGCCCGAGATGTCGTGCAGCACCCGCTCGCCGCCGACGCGCACGAAGCCCGCGCGCTCGTAGAGGCGGTGCGCCTTGGTGAAGCGGGTGTCGGTGAACAGGACGAGCCGGCGCGCGCCGCGGGCGCGGGCGGCGTCCTCGACGAGGTGCACGAGACGGGCGCCGAGCCCGCGCCGGCGCTGGTCGCCGCGCACGTAGAGCTTGGTCAGCTCGGCGACGCCGTCCGTGCCCGGCCCCTTGATGCCGCAGCAGGCCCGCACCCGGCCGCCTCGATCCTCGATCACCCAGAACGTGGTCCCCCCCGCCGCGAGCCGGGTCGCCGGGCGCACGAGCTCGGGATAGTCCCCGTGCGGATCGATGTAGCAGCCGGGATACTCGGCGAAGGCGAGGGTGAGGAGGCCGAACAGGTCCTGGGCGTCCGCGTCGACGACCGCGCGGGCGATCGGGCCGGCCGGGCGGCGCATGATCACGGCCTGCAGGTCGTCGCGGCCGCCGCAGCCCTCGGCCCGCCGGTCGAGCACGAAGCCCTCGCGCTCGTAGAAGCGGATCGCCCGCTCGTTGCGCGGCTCGACCTCGAGCCAGACGTCGCGCTCGGCCAGCCGGGCCAGGGTCTCGTCGAGCAGGCGCCTGCCGAGGCCCCGGCCCTCGGCGCCCGGCGTGACGTAGAGCCGGCGCAGGCAGGCCTCGCCGTCGTCGGCGACATGGGCGAGGCTCGAGCCGAGGACGGCGCCCTCCTCGTCCTCGGCCACAAGAAAGACCGCGCCCGGCTGGTCGACCTGCCGCGAAAGGGCGGCCAGGGCGTGCCAGCGGTCGGTGATCTCGCTGACCTTGCCGGCGCCGTGGAGCCGATCGTAGGTGGCGTGCCAGCTCGCCACGAGCGCCGCGCGGACGGCGGCGACATCCTCGGCGCGGACGGGGCGGATGCGCGGGGTCATTCCACCCCGAGCTTCTGCTTCACGATGGCGTTCACAGCCTGGGGGTTGGCCTTGCCGCCGGTCGTCTTCATCACCTGCCCGACGAACCAGCCGGCCAGCGACGGCTTGGCCTTGGCCTGCTCGACCTTGTCGGGGTTGGCCGCGATCACCTGGTCCACCGCCGCCTCGATGGCCCCGGTGTCGGTGACCTGCTTCATGCCGCGCTCCTCGACGATCCGGCGCGGCGATCCGCCGTCCGACCACGCGATCTCGAAGACGTCCTTGGCGATCTTGCCGGAGATCGTGCCGTCGGCGATGAGGTCCACGATCTCGCCGAGCTGCTCGGCGGAGACCGGCGAGCGCTCGATGTCGAGCCCCTCCTTGTTGAGGCGCCCGAACAGCTCGTTGATCACCCAGTTCGCCGCAGCCTTGCCGTCTCGGCCCTTCGCCACCGCCTCGAAATAGTCCGCCTGCTCGCGATCGGCGACGAGCACCCCCGCGTCGTAGGGGGAGAGGCCGTAATCGGCGACGAAGCGCGCCTTCTTCTCGTCGGGCAGTTCCGGCAGGTGCGTCGCCAGCTCGTCGACGAAGCCCTGCTCGAGCTCGAGCGGGAGCAGGTCCGGATCGGGGAAGTAGCGGTAGTCGTGCGCCTCCTCCTTGGACCGCATCGAGCGGGTCTCGCCGCGGCCCGGGTCGAACAGGCGGGTCTCCTGGTCGATCGTGCCCCCGTCCTCGAGGATGCCGATCTGCCGGCGCGCCTCGTACTCGATCGCCTGGCCGATGAAGCGGATCGAGTTGACGTTCTTGATTTCGCAGCGCGTGCCGAGCCCCTCGCCGGGGCGGCGCACGGAGACGTTCACGTCGGCGCGCAGGCTGCCCTTCTCCATGTCACCGTCGCAGGTGCCGAGATAGCGCAGGATCGTGCGCAGCTTCGAGACGTAGGCCTTGGCCTCCTCCGACGAGCGCATGTCGGGCTTCGAGACGATCTCCATCAGCGCCACGCCGGACCGGTTGAGGTCGACGTAGGACATGGTGGGGTGCAGGTCGTGGATCGACTTGCCGGCGTCCTGCTCGAGATGCAGCCGCTCGACCCCGACCGTGAAGGAGGTGCCGTCGAGCATGTCGACGACGACCTCGCCCTCGCCGACGATCGGGTGCTTGAACTGCGAGATCTGGTAGCCCTGCGGCAGGTCCGGGTAGAAATAGTTCTTGCGATCGAAGATGGAGCGCAGGTTGATCTGCGCCTTCAGCCCGAGCCCGGTGCGCACCGCCTGGCGGACGCATTCGAGGTTGATCACCGGCAGCATGCCGGGCATCGCCGCGTCCACGAGCGACACGTGTGAGTTCGGCGCGGCGCCGAAGCCCGTCGAGGCGCCGGAGAACAGCTTCGCCTGCGAGGTGACCTGGGCGTGGATCTCCAAGCCGACGATGACCTCCCAGTCGCCGGTGGCGCCTTTGATGAGCTTCTTGGGGTCGACAGGGGCGTTCATCGGCTCGTCCGTCCTCGTGTGCGCGCCAGCGACGGTTAGCGCTCTCTCGCCCGCGCTTCAAGTCACACGGACGTCCTCTCCGGATATGGACGACCGCGGACCCTGTGGGGTGCGTTGCCGCGACGACCCCGGAGGCGCAGCCTTCGCCTGCGGAATGATGCTCACGTGCGCGGCCACCACCTTCCAGCCCTCCGCGGTGCGCATCCAGGTCTGCATCTGGCGGCCGACGTCGCCCGGGGCGCGGTCGCGGTGGAACAGCGTCGCGGCCACCGCCATGTCGCGGCCGTAGGTGGTGATCTGCGTGCGCGAGAGCGTGCGCGCCAGGCCCGCCGGCGAGCGGCCGGCGCGGAAGGCGCGTATCTCGGCGATGCCGTAGAGGTTCTCGGCGCCGCCGTAGCGGATGGTCCGCGGGTCGTCGAGGAACAGCGCATCGAGGGTCTCGACGTCGTTGCCGACGAGCGCGGTCTCGTAGCGGGCGAAGACCGCCTCGACCTCGGCCACGACCTCGGGGATGTCGATCGCGAGCCCGCTCATCGCACGGCACCGGTCATGCGGTCCCGCAGCGCCGCGAGGAAGGGGATGTCCGCGAACTGGTCGGGCCGTACCCTGTCCCAGGCGACGCCGGCGGGGCGCGGGTGCGCGTTGCCGGTGACGATCAGCTCGGCCTCGGTGGCGACGAGGTCGAGCGGGGAATCGTGCGGCTCGAGCACCACGTCCCCCGGCGGGACGAGCTGGACGGAATGGACGGTCGTCGCGAGCGGCGTGGCCGGGCCGATCGTGCCGAGCGCGCGAAAGATGCCGGTCTCGAGGTCGGCGAAGCCCGCGCCCTTGCCGGTGCGCCCGCCCTCGCGCGACACCGCGACCGACCCCACGACGCAGAAGTCCAGCGGCTCCACCGCCTCGAAGCCGATGCGCTCGCCGTGCATGAGGTAGCCCTCCGACGTCGCCGCGAGCTCGAAGGAGACGCCCTTCTCGAGAAGCCGCACGGGGTCGATGCGCAGGTAGGGAAACTCCCTGGTGAGGTAGGGCACCGGCGCGTAGAGGATCTTGCCGTCGTAGAGCGCGCGCAGGCGCACGGGGATCTGCGGCGGGTCGGGATTGCACTTGATCGTGCGCGCCGCCTTCCACTGGGGCGTCTGCGCGAGCCGCCAGGCCGCGGCATCGGCGCCGACGAAGTTCGGGATGTGCGAGACCAGCGGCCCGATGCCGACGCCGTGCTCCGCGAGCCGCGCCCAGGCGGCGCCGCGCACCGCCTCCTTGCCCGTGTTCCGCCCGGCCCAGCGGCCTTCCACGTCCGTTGCAGCGCTCATCGCGTCCCCTCCCCGACCCGCGCCTCGGCGACGCCCGCCTCCTCCAGCGCCCGCGCCAGCCGAAGCGCGATGTCCTCGTGCCAGGGCGGCGCGACGATCTGCACGCCGAGCGGCAGCCGCTCGCCGGCGTCGAACAGCGGCACGGCGACGACGGGCAGGCCGACGAACGAGAGCGGCTGGGTGTAGATCCCGAGATTGGGCCGCACCGGCATCTCGACGCCCTCGAGCACCATCGTCGCCTGGCCGATCCGCGGCGCGCGGCAGGGGGTGGCGGGTGCGATCAGCGCGTCGTAGCGGTCGAAGGCGCGGGCGAAGCGCGCGGCCATGACGCGCCGGAGCTTGTGCGCCCGCACCGCCCAGGCGCCTGGCAGCATCGCACCGGCGATCAGGCGCTCGCGCACCGCGGGGTCGAAGTCGGCCGCGCGGGTGCGCAGGCGCTCGAGATGCAGCGCCGCGCCCTCCTGCATGGTGATGACGTAGGCGGCGGCGCGGGCGGCGGCGATATCGTCGATCTCGACGCTCTCGCGCGCGCCCAGCGCCGCGGCGGCGCGGGTGACGGCGGCGAAGCCCTCCGGCAGGCCGCCGCGGGCGAACCAGCCGCCGAGCACGCCCACCCGCAGGCCCGCGACGCCCTGCGCCAGAGCCGGCGTGACAGGCGCGATCGACGGCGGGCGGCAGGCCGGGTCCCCGGCGTCCGCGCCCTGCATGGCGTCGTAGGACGCCGCGAGATCCGCGACACTGCGTGCCATCGGTCCGAGATGGTCGAGGCTCGCGACGAAGGGGAAGCTGCGCGTGCGTGGGAGCCGGCCATAGGTGGGCTTCAGGCCGAAGAGCCCGCACAGCGCCGAGGGCACGCGGATCGAGCCGTTGGTGTCCGACCCCAGCGCCAGCGGCACCAGCCCCGCCGCCACCGCGGTCCCCGATCCGCCGGACGAGCCGCCGGACATGTGCACCGGGTCGTGCGGATTGCGCGAGGGGCCGTCGTGGACGTTCTCGCCCGTGAAATCATAGGCGTACTCGCCCATGTTCAACGCGCCCACGAGAATGGCGCCCGCCGCCTCGAGCCGCTCGACGAGCACCGCGTCGCGGGTCGCCGGCGGCAGGTCGCGGTTGATCTTGGAGCCGGCGCGGGTGGGAAGGCCCGCGACGTCGAACAGGTTCTTCACCGCGAACGGCGCACCGGCGAGCGGCCCCGGATCCTCCCCGCGCGCCACTGCGGCGTCGACCGCGGCCGCCCTGGCGCGGGCGCGCTCGACGGTGACGTCCGTGAAGGCGCCGAGCCCGCGTGCGGCCTCGATCCGCGCCACGGCGGCCGCGACCACGTCGGCCGCCCGTACCTCGCCGGCGCGGACGGCCGCCGCGATGCTGGTCGCCGAGGAGCCGGGCCCGGTCATTCTCCGCTCTCCCCGATCGGGGCGGGCGTGAACACCGGGGCCGGCTCCTCCGCGTCCTGGATCGCCACGGCGTCGACGAGCGCTTGGAGCCGCGCCGCGGTGGCGAGATGGGCGGCGACGCCGGGGCGGTCGGCGTCTGGAACGTCGAGGCCCAGCAGCGGGGCCATGGCGTCGATGATCGCATCGGGATCGGCGGGCGAAGGGACGTGATCGCTCATCGCAGCGCCTCCTCCAGGGCCGCGAGCGGCGCGGTCCAGCCGACGATGCCGCCCTGCGCGCGGATCATGGCGAGCGTCGCCGCCTTGAACTCGGGGAAGTAGCTCTCGGTCGCGTCCTCGACGAGCAGGCACTCGTAGCCGCGATCGTTGGCCTCGCGCATCGAGGTCTGCACGCAGACCTCCGTGGTCACGCCGGCGAAGACGAGATGGCTGATGCCGCGCGCCTGCAGGGTCTCGTGGAGGCCGGTCGCCCAGAACATGCCCTTGCCGGGCTTGTCGATCACGATCTCGCCGGCGAGCGGCGCCACGTCCGGCAGGATCTGGTTGCCCGGCTCGCCGCGCACGAGCAGCCGCCCCATCGGCCCCGCGTCGCCGATCCTGAGCGGCGGGTCGCCGCGCAGGCGCTTCGCCGGCGGGCAGTCGGAGAGGTCGGGCAGGTGCGCCTCGCGGGTGTGGACGATCGGCCAGCCATGGGCGCGAAACAGGGCGAGGAGCCGCGCCACGGTCGGCACGATCGCGGCGAGCCGCGAGACGTCGTTGCCGAGCGCCGCGCCGAAGCCGCCGGGCTCGACGAAGTCGCGCTGCATGTCGATGACGACGAGCGCGGTGGCGCCCGGCGCCAGCGCATAGGGGTGGGGCTCGGCCGCGATCGCGATCATTTACCGTGCCCCGCCATGTGCTTGCCGATGGTGCTCCGATCGGTCTCGCCGATCGGCGCGACGTAGGCGATCGTCCCCTCCGACATCACCGCCACCCGGTCGGCGAGCTCCAGGATCTCGTCGAGGTCCTCCGAGACGAGCAGCACCGCCGCGCCGCGGTTGCGCGCCTCGAGGATCTGGCCGCGGATCTCCGAGACGGAGGCGAAGTCGAGCCCGAAGCAGGGGTTCGCCACGATCAGCACGTCGACGTCGCTCGACAGCTCGCGAGCCAGGATCGCCCGCTGGACGTTGCCGCCGGACAGGTTGGCGATCGGCGTGTCCGGCGAGGGCGTCTTGACGCGGTAGCGCTCGATCAGCTCGCGCGCCTTCTCGCGCATCGGCCCGGGCGAGAGCCACCAGCCGAGGCGCGCGATCGGCGGCTTGTCGAAGGAGCGGAAGGCGATGTTCTCGGCGACGCTCATGCGCGGCACCGCGGCGTTCTTGAGCGGCTCCTCGGGCAGGCCGAAGACCTTGAAGCGGTGGTAGGCGTCCCGCGTCGGCTCGAACGGCACGCCATTGATGAAGATGCGCCCGTCCGAGAGCGGCCGCTGGCCCGACAGCGCCTCGACGAGCGCCGATTGCCCGTTGCCCGAGACGCCGGCGATGCCGACGATCTCGCCGGCCTTGACCTTCAGGCTCACGCCGGAGAAGGCGTCCGACCCGTCGGGATGCTCGGCGAACAGCCCGGCGAGCTCGAGCACGGTCCCCTCGCCCACCGGCACGCGGGCGGCGCGCGCGCGGATCGGCGTTTCGCCGATCATCATCCGCGACATGTCCTCCACCGAGAGATCCCGCGCCGCCCCGCCGCCGGCGCGGCGGCCGCGGCGCAGCACCGTGACGTCGTCGGCGTAAGCGCTCACCTCGCGGAACTTGTGGGTGATCATCAGGACGGTGATCGCGCCGGAGCGCGCCATCTCGCCGAGCAGGCCCAGCACCTCGTCCGCCTCGTCCGGCGTGAGCACGGAGGTCGGCTCGTCGAGGATGAGGAAGCGCTGGTCGAGCGCCAGCTGCTTGAGGATCTCGAGCTTCTGCTTCTCGCCCGCCGAGAGGTCGGCGACCGGGATGTCGAGGGGCACCTGGAAGGGCATCCGCCCCATGAACGCGGCGAGCTTCGCCTTCTCGGCGGCCCAGTCGATCACGGCGGGCGCGTCGGCGCGGGCGACGACGAGGTTCTCGGCGGCGGTGAGCGAGGGCACCAGGGTGAAGTGCTGGTAGACCATGCCGATGCCGGCGCCTTGCGCATCCCGCGGCGAGCGGATCGCCACCTCGGCGCCGTCGAGCAGCACCTGCCCGCGGTCCTGCCGGTAGAAGCCCATGATGCACTTCACCAGCGTCGACTTGCCCGCGCCGTTCTCGCCGAGCAGCGCGTGAACCGAGCCGGGCGCGACCGTCAGCGAGACGTCGTCGAGCGCCACCAGCGAGCCGAACGCCTTGCTCATGCCGAGCGCCTCCAGCGAGGGGGCGCGGCGGGGGATGGGGGATGGGGACGCGGCGAGGGCGGTCATGGGAGGGCTCCTCTCCCCTCTCCCGACCGGGAGAGGGGTCGCGCGCAGCCGTGTAGCAGCGTCGTGGCAGTGCTCTGCGGGCGCGCCGAGACCTTTCCTTCCCTGTAGGGGAAGGTGGCTCGGCGTAGCCGAGACGGATGGGGCGCGCCGAAGGCGCGTTCGGCGAAGCCGAAACGGTCCAGGGCTCGACGGCGCAGGTCGAGGATGCCCCATTTCCGCTGCGCGGAACACGCCTCCGGCGTGCCCCATCCGTCCCGCCGCTTCGCGTCGGGCCACCTTCCCCTACAGGGAAGGAGAAGGACCGCGGCGGCCCTCGACCCGACCGCGACCGTCGACGTTGCGCAGCGAGAGACGTGTGAATCGACCAGCCCATCCGGGAAAGGGGGGATCGCGCGTCGTCTCATCGCCCCCTCCTCATTTCACGATGGAGAGCTCGCCGGGCGCATCGCGGCCGGAGAAGCGGGAGCGGGCGGAGGAGGCCATGATCAGCAGCGTCAGGATGTAGGGGGCGGCATTGAAGAAGTAGAAGCCCTGCGTGATCCCGATTGCCTGCAGCGCCGGGCCGATGGCGCCGGCGGCGCCGAACAGGAGCGCCGCGAAGACGCAGCGGATCGGGTCCCAGCGCGCGAAGATGACGAGCGCCACCGCCATCAGCCCCTGGCCCGACGACAGGCCCTCGTTCCAGGAGCCGGGGTAGTAGAGCGACAGGAAGGAGCCGCCGACCCCCGCCAGGAAGCCGCCGGCGGCGGTGGCGAGGAAGCGCACGAGATCGACCGAGACCCCCATCGCCTTCGCCGCCGGCGCGCTGTCGCCGGTCGTGCGCACCACGAGCCCCCAGCGCGTGGCGCGGAAGAACCAGGACATCGCGACGGCGAGCGCGATGCCGACGAAGAAGAGCGGGTTGATCTCGAGCGCGGTCGCGAGGCTCGGCACGCCGGTCCACTCGCCGAGCGGGATCGCCTCGAGCCGCGGCGCCGAGGGCTGGATGTAGGGCTTGCCGAGATAGAACGCGAGGCCGGTGCCGAAGGCCATCATGGCGATGCCGACCGCGATGTCGTTGACCTTCGGCAGCTTGCACAGATAACCGTGGATCGCCCCGAGGAAGAGGCCCGACACGCCCGCCGCCAGCACCCCGGCCCAGGCGGAGCCGCTGTGGAAGGCGACGGCGTAGGCGACCATGGCGCCGAGCACGAGGTTGCCCTCGAGCCCCAGGTTGATGCGCCCCGACCTCTCCGTGAGGCACTCGCCGAGCGCCACGAACATGAACGGCGTCGAGACGCGGATCGCCCCGCCGATCATGGCGACGAGGAGCGTGAACAGCGCGGTGTCGGCGATCGCGTCCATGCTCAGCGCCCCTCCCCGGCCGGCCGGAAGACCCGGAAGCGCCCGTACAGCGTCTCGGAGGCGAGCAGCACCACGAAGAGGATGCCCTGGAGCACGAGCACGCTCGCGTCGGGCAGGCCCATGCGCCGCTGGATCAGCCCGCCCGCCGCGGCGAGCGCGCCGAACAGGATCGCCACCGGCACGATCGCGAGCGGGTTCTGGCGTGCCAGGAAGGCGACGAGGATGCCGGTGAAGCCGTAGCCGGCGACGAGGGCGGCGTTGGCCTGGCCGTGCACCGCCGCCACCTCGAAGAAGCCCGCGAGCCCGGCGCAGGCGCCGGCGATGGCGGCGCAGGCGACGACGAGCCGCCCGACCGGCAGCCCCTGCGCCAGCGCCGCCCGCGGGTTGCCGCCGGTGAGCCGGGCGGCGAAGCCGAAGGTCGTGCGCGCCATCAGCACCCAGAGCAGGCCCGCGAGCGCGATGCCGACGGCCAGGCCCCAGTGCACGCTGGTGCCGGGGATGTCGCCGATCATGGTCTCGCGCCCGATCGGGAGGGTCGAGGGCCGGTTGGCGGAGCCTGGGTCGCGCAGCGCACCCTCGACGAAGAAGAACAGGATGGCGATGGCGATGTAGGTGAGGAGCAGGCTCGAGATCGTCTCGTTGACGCCCCGGGCGTGCCGCAGCCAGCCGGCGAGCGCGGTCCACAGCCCGCCGGCGATCATGGCGCCCGACGCCATGACGGCCAGCGTCAGCACCGGCGGAGCGCCGCCCGTCACCAGCGGGATCGCCGCTGCGGCGGCCGCGAAGCCGCCGATGACGAGCGCGCCCTCGGCCCCGATCATGGTGAGCCCGATCCGCGCGGGGATGGCGAAGGCGAGCCCGGTCAGCACCAGCGGCGCCGCGCGCTGGAGCGTGTTCTGGAGCGAGAAGGCGGTGCCGAAGCCACCGAGCCAGACGAGCTGGAAGAAGGCCACCGGCGAATGGCCGATCACCAGGAGGAAGGCCGAGAAGATCGCTGCGGACACCACGAGCGCGAGGGCGACGATGCACACGACCTCGGCCGCCGGCCCGAGCCGCAGCCCGCCTGTGCGCGGGCGCGGCGCGGATTTCGGGATGGCGGCGGCGGTGTCGGCCATCGGGGTGCACTCCGTTGCGGATCGCGGGCGCGGCGCCCTCCCCGCGCGTCCGGCCCCTCCCTGCGTGAGAGAGGGGCGCGCTGCGCGGGTCAGGTGATCGAGCCGACGACGCCGTCGATCAGGTAGTTCATGCCGTCGAGCTCGGGGTCGTAATTGTCCTTCTCGCCGTCGATCACGAGGTTGCCCTGGTTGTCCGAGAGCGGCCCCACGTAGATCGGCTTGCCGGCCTTCAGCCCCTCGATCGCGGCCTCGGCGGCGGCGATCGCCTCGGGCGTCGCGCCCGCGCCGAATGCGGTGTTGCGGACCATGTCGTTGTGGTAGCCGCCCACGACGACGTTCGGCAGCGGCTCGCCGGCGGCGAAGGCGTCGGCGTAGAGGCGGTAGATCGTCTCCCACTTGTACTCGGCGCCGGTGATGAAGCCGGTCGGCGCGAGCTCGGCCTGGGAGGCGTTGTGGCCGCAGCTCTTCACGCCGCGGCGCTCCGCCGTCTCGATGACCACCTTCGGCCCGTCGACGTGGCAGGTGATCACGTCGCAGCCGGCGTCGACCAGCGCGTTGGCGGCCTCCGCCTCGCGCACGGGCATGGACCAGTCGCCGGTGAAGATCAGCTGCACCGTCGCATCCGGCCGCACCGAGCGGGCGCCGAGCAGCACCGAGTTGATGTTCGACAGGACGCTGGGGATGGGCTTGGCCGCGACGAAGCCGATCCGCCCCGAGGCGGAGGAGAGCGCGGCGGCGACGCCGTTCACGTAGTGCGCCTGGTTCAGGTAGCAGAAGTAGGAGCCGAGGTTGGCCGGGTGCTTGTCGGCGCTCCACAGCGGCGCCGCGTGGCGGAACTGGACGTCGGGATACTGCGCCGCGAGGTCGACCATGAACGGGTCGAAATAGCCGAAGGAGGTGCCCAGCACGACGTTGGCGCCATCGAGGTTGATCATCGACTCCATCGTCTGCGCCACGGCGTCCGACTCGGGGACGTTCTCCTCCTCGATCACGGTCACGCCGGGCACGCCCTTGATGATGTCCATGGCGACCGCGTGGGCCTGGTTCCAGCCGAAGTCGGCGCGCGGGCCGACATAGACGGCACCGATGACGACGGAGCCCTGTGCGCGGGCGAGCCCGGCGGGAAGGGCCGTGGCGGCGAGGCCGGCCACGCCGGCCTTGAGCAACGAACGACGCGAGAGATCCGTCTTGAGCATGGTTGTGCGCTCCCCTGGAGGCATGCGGGCCGGGCGCGGCGGAGATCGGGCCGCGCCGCGCGTCCCGGTGCAATGCCTATGCCAGCATCGGCGCCGGCCGGACCCGTTGAAGAGGAACGGCATCGCTGCCGACGCCACCGCGCGCTCCGCCGCTATCTGCTCACGCGTTGAGCAAGCGTGGCGCTATTGTATACATCCTGCTCACGCGAACTTCCGCGCCGCCGCCGAGTGCGCCTCCACCAGCGCCCGCAGGTCGACGCCGGGCGGCACGCCGTCGACGATGCGCCACACGCCCGCGACCATCACCCGGTCCGCCCGGTTCGCCCCGCACAGGACGAGCGCCGCGATCGGGTCGTGGGCGCCCGAGAAGCGCAGCTCGTCCAGCGTGAACAGCGCGAGATCCGCCTGCTTGCCGGCGGCGATCGTGCCGATGTCGTCGCGCCCGAGGCAGCGAGCGGAGCCCTCCGTCGCCCAGCGCAGCGCGTCGCGGTGCGTCACGGCCGAGGCCGAGCCGTAGTGCAGGCGGTTGACCATGACGGCGTGGCGCACCTCCTCCATCAGGTTGGAGGAGTCGTTCGAGGCCGAGCCGTCGACGCCGAGCCCGACGGGGCTCCCCGCCGCCTCCAGCTCGCGGGTCTTGCAGAAACCCGAGGCGAGCGTGGCATTGGAGGTGGGGCAATGGCACACGCCGACGCCGGCGCGGCCGAGCCGCTCGCATTCGTCGCAGGTGAAGTGCACCCCGTGGGCGAGCCAGGTGCGCGGCCCCATCCAGCCGGCCTCCTCCAGCCAGTCGAGCGGGCGCAGGCCGAAGCGCTCGAGGCAGTAGGCCTCCTCGTCGATGGTCTCGGCGAGATGGGTGTGCAGGCGGCAATCGTGCGTCTCCGCGAGGCGCGCCGACTGGCGCATCAGCGAGAGCCCGACCACGAAGGGCGCGCAGGGCGCGAGCGCGATCTGCGTCATCGCGCCCTCGGAGCGGTCGTGGTAGCGCGTGAGCAGGCGCTCCGAGTCGGCGAGGATCGTGTCCTCGTCCTGCACGCAATGGTCCGGCGGAGCCGCGCCGTCCTTGACGCCGAGGCTCAGCGAGCCCCGCGCCATCACCGCGCGGATGCCGAGCGCGCGCGCCTCCTCCACCTCGACGTCGATGGCGTCCTCGAGCCCGCGGGCGAAGAGGTAGTGGTGGTCCATCGCCGTGGTGCAGCCCGACATCAGCAGCTCGGTGAGCGCGAGCCGCACGCCGAGCCGAAACATCTCCGGGTCGATGCGGCCCCAGATCGGGTAGAGGCTCTGCAGCCAGGGGAACAGCGCCTTGTCCATCCCCTGCGGATGCGCCCGCGCCAGGGTCTGGAAGAAGTGGTGGTGGGTGTTGATCAGCCCGGGCAGCACCACGTGCCGGGAGGCGTCGAAGGTCTCGTCGACGGCCGCCGACGGCACGCCGCCGCTCGGCACGAGCTCCACGATCCGCGCCCCCTCGACGACGATGCCCCCGCCCGCAGCCTCGGCCAGGATGGCGAGGGGGTTCCTGATCCACGTCCGCATGGCGACGCTCCCGTCTCTCGTTGACGCGAGCGTCGCAGCAAGTCTCGCGCCAAGCCCGCGGACGGGTCAGAGGAACTCCGGCACGCCGGGCGTGGTGACGAAGCCCGGCAGCGCGCGGACGCGGCGGGTCCACAGGCGCGTGAGGGGCAGGAGCGCCAGGTCCTCGCCCCAGTCGATCGCCAGCGCCGCGGCGGGGAAGGCGGCGAGATCGGCGAGGGTCGCCCCGCCGTCGACGAGGAACCCCTCCTCCGCGAGCGCCTGCCGGGCGAGGAGGCTCTCCAGCCCGCGCAGCGCGGCCCGTGCCGCGGGCTGCGGGTCCGCAAGGGGTGGGTCTTCGGGCGCGACAGACGCCTCGAAGATCGCCGCCCGCCGCGCGGCGTCGCTCGCACGCAGCGGACCGAGCGCGAAGGCGAGCCGCTCGAGGCAGCGCGCCCGCCGCCCGGGCTCCAGCGGCAGCCAGGCGCCGGCGAGGTCGTGGCGCTCGGCGAGATGGACCAGGATCGCGCCGATGTCGCAGACGACGATCCCGTCGTCGACGAGGACCGGCATCGTGCCGGCGGGCGAGAGCGCGCGGAAGGCGGGCGTATCGGTCTCGCGGCCGGGGACGACGTCGACGGGGACGCGCGCGTAGGCGAGGCCGAGCACCCCGAGCAGCAGCCGCGCCCGGTACGAGTCGGCGCACAGCTCCCAATCGTGCAAGACGAGGCTCATCCCGCGCCCTCCACCACCGAGCCCTCCACGGTGCCGTAGCGCAGCCCCTTCTCCTTGAGCCAGCGGCGGTAGGCGATCGACGACATGTCGGCGCGCGTCGGCGTCTCGGCGTGGGGCGAAAGCGGCAGCAGGCGCGGGCGCTGGTTCTCGAGCACGATCCGGTCCTGCAGGAAGATCGTCTGCTGGAAGTGGACGATCGCGGCCTGGGCGCTGCCGTCGTCGAGGACGAGCACGAAGGCGTAGGCCCAGGCGAGGTCCGGCTCCGCCGGGCGGATCAGGAGGCCGATCACGTCGTCGCGCGCCGGGTCCTGCGGGCAGGTCTTGTAGAGCATCACCGCGAAGGGGCTCGCCACGCGATAGGCGTACTCGCTCATCTGCCCCGCGGACGAGGACGCCGCCGCCTTGGGCTGCCAGAAGCGGCAGTTCACGGCCCAGACCTCGTCGACGTCGCGGCGGATCTCGACGTCGTAGCGCGGCACCTCCGGCCGCTCCTCGACGCCGAGGAGGTCGGTGTGAACGAAGGGGAAGTGGGCCATGTCGAGGAAGTTCTCGACGAGCCGCAGCCCAGAGGCGCGCACCCGCACGGCCCCGCAGGTCGCGAGCCGTCGGTCGGCCTCGGCGAACTCCGCGATCGGAAAGAGCGGTCGCGCCGGCCGCCCGAGGCAGGCGAAGACGTGGCCGTAGGCCTCCGTGAGCGCGAGCGCCTCCCCGCCCGGCCCGGCGGCGCGGACGGCCCCGGACGCGTCGCGCGCGACGTCGACGTCGCGGGAGAGGAGCCGCAGGCGCCGCCGCCCTCCCGGGGGCAGGTCGGCGCCGCGGCAGAGCACGTGCCAGGCGTCGCGCACGGCGGGCTCGAGCGGC
>JBNPEA010000081.1:0-25389 GCA_051117315.1 Salinarimonas sp.
GATCCCCGTCTCTGTCGTGGTTGCCGGCCTGTTCTCTCTCCTCGTCGGCGTGATCGCGCTGCGGCGCTCTGGCATCTACTTCTCGATCCTGACGCTCGCCTTCGCGCAGATGTCCTTCGCGCTCGCATACTCGGTGCTCACGCCGATCACCGGCGGCGAGACCGGGCTGCAGCTGTCGCTGTCCGACCCGCGGGTGCTCGGCGTCAGCGCCACGGAGGGCGGCTCGATCCCGCTCACCAACCTGTTCGGGTTGCAGATGCGCGACAGCGCGGAGCTGGCGCTCGGCGGCTGGCTGTTCACCTTCAACGCCGGCTACTATCTCTGTGCCGCCCTGATGGTGGTCGCCTTCTACGTGGCGATCCGCATCTTCCGCTCGCCCTTCGGCATGATGCTCAAGGCGGTGAAGTCGAACCAGCAGCGGATGCTCTACACCGGCCTCGACCCCAAGCCCTACACGCTCGCCGCCTTCGTGATCTCCGGCATGTATGCCGGGCTCGCGGGCGGGCTGATGGTATCGATGGATCCGCTCGCAGGCGCCGAGCGGATGTTCTGGACCGCGTCCGGCGAGGTCGTGCTGATGACGATCCTCGGCGGCGCCGGCACCCTGATCGGGCCCGTGCTCGGCGCCGGCTTCATCAAGTACATGGAGAACATCGTCTCCAAGATCAACGAGGGCATCCTGCACCAGTGGTTCGCCTTCATGCCGGACGGGCTGGAGGACGCCATGGTGGCGCTGTTCTACCCGTTCGTCGGCAAGGGCTGGCATCTCACGCTGGGCATCATGTTCATGCTCGTCGTGATCTTCCTGCCCGGCGGCATCGTCGAGGGCGGCCAGCGGATCGGGCGGCTGTTCCGCCGCCGCGATCCTGAGAAGCGCGAGCGGGCGGTGGCGACGCCGTCCTCCTCGCCGGCGGAGTGAGGCGTCATGGGCATTCTCGAAGTCAAGGGCGTCAACAAGCGCTTCGGCGGCCTCAAGGCCTTGAACGACGTCAACCTCGACATCGCCGAGGGCAGCGTCCACGCCATCATCGGGCCCAACGGCGCCGGCAAGTCGACGCTGCTCAACACGCTGATCGCCAAGCTCAAGCCCGACACCGGCAGCGTCGTCTTCGACGGCCACTCGCTGATCGGCATGAAGCCCCACCAGATCAACCAGATCGGCGTCTCGCGCGTGTTCCAGACGCCGGAGATCTTCGGCGAGCTGTCGCTGCTCGAGAACGTCATGATCCCCGCCTTCGCGCGGCGCGACGGGGCCTTCGGCATGCACGCCTGGACCCAGGTCATGGGCGAGCGGGCGATCCGGGATCACGCCATGCGCACGCTGGCGGACCTGAAGCTCGACGGCAAGGCGCACGTCGAGGCGCGCCACCTGTCGCGGGGCGACAAGCGCCGGCTCGAGCTCGCCATGTGCCTCGTGCAGGACCCGAAGCTCCTGCTGCTGGACGAGCCGACCGCCGGCATGTCGCGCGCCGACACCAACCGCACGATCGACCTGCTCAAGGAGATCTCCGGGCGCGGCATCACCATGGTGGTCATCGAGCACGACATGCACGTCGTCTTCTCGCTGGCGGAGAAGATCTCGGTGCTCGCCCAGGGCGCCGTCATCGCGGAGGACCTGCCCGAGAAGATCAAGGGCAACCCGAAGGTCCAGGAAGCTTATCTCGGGGGAGCGCACCTATGAGCGACACGACCGACGCCGGACTCCGCGCGGAGCCAGGGGTTGAGCCCCGGATCGCCGAGCCTCCGGTCGCCCGGCCGGCGAGCGCCGGCCCGCCCGTCTCGTCGACCGCCCCGGTGGGCGGCAACCTGCTCGGGGACGAGGTCTTCAAGGGCGACGCGCCCAAGCCGCGCACGCTCGCCGAGCACGCCTATTTCTCGGTGTGGGACCTGCACGCCTACTATGGCGAGAGCTACATCGTCCAGGGCATCTCCTTCCAGGTGCGCGAGGGCGAGATCGTCGCGCTGCTCGGCCGAAACGGCGCCGGCAAGACCTCGACCCTGCGCGCCATCGCCCGGGTCGACGAGCCGGAGGTGCGCCACGGCGAGATCTGGCTCGACCACAAGCCGATCCACGAGATGAAGTCCTACGGCGCCGCCCAGAACGGCATCGGTCTCGTGCCGGAGGACCGGCGCATCATCCAGGGCCTGACCGTGGAGGAGAACCTGCAGCTCGCCCAGATCGCGCCGCCCAAGGGCTGGTCGATCGAGCGCATCTACGACCTGTTCCCGCGGCTCGGCGAGCGCCGCAAGCAGGAGGGCACGACGCTGTCGGGCGGCGAGCAGCAGATGCTCGCCATCGGCCGCACGCTCGCGCGCGACGTCAAGCTGCTGCTGCTCGACGAGCCCTACGAGGGGCTGGCGCCGGTGATCGTGCAGGAGATCGAGCGCACGCTCGAGGAGATCAAGCGGCTGGGCATGACGACGATCATCGTCGAGCAGAACGCCATCGCCGCGCTCCACCTCGCCGACCGCGCGATCATCCTCGACATGGGCGAGATCGTCTTCGACGGCACGGCCAAGGACGTCCTCGACAACACGGAGCTGCGGCAGGAATACCTGGCGATCTGATCGGCGCGGCTCACAGCCGCGCCGAGACGTCCTGGGTCTGCACCAATATCTCGCGGGTCTCGCCGTCGCGCAGCACGACGAGTCGCACGCTGTCGCCGACGGCGACGTCGCCCAGCGTGCGGGTGAGGTCCGCGAAGGTCTCCACCCGCTCGCCGTTCACGGCGAGGATGATGTCGCCGATGTCGCCGGTGCGCATGTCGATGCCCTCGAGCCCCGCCTCCTCGGCGGGCGAGCCGCGCACGACGCGCAGCACCACGACGCCGTCGATCCCCAGCCGGCGCGAGATCGCGTCCTCGCCGATGACGACGCCGATCCCCGGCGTCGGCACCGTGCCGTCGCGGATGAGCTGGGGCACGACCTCGTTGACGACGTCGATCGGCACCGCGAAGCCGATGCCGGCCGAGGCGCCCGAGGGCGAGAAGATCGCGGTGTTGACCCCGATCACCCGCGCCGCCGAGTCGAGCAGCGGGCCGCCGGAATTGCCGGGGTTGATCGCCGCGTCGGTCTGGATGACGTCGGCGATCTCGCGCCCGCGCCCCGTCGGCAGGGTTCGCTGGAGCGCCGAGATCACGCCCGTCGTCAGGGTCTGGTCGAGCCCGAACGGGTTGCCGATGGCGTAGGTCCATTGCCCCACGACGAGGCCGTCCGACGCGCCGATCGGCAGCGGCGGCGGGATGCGGGTCGGCCGCGACAGCCGCAGGACCGCGATGTCGACGCTGGACGCCCGCCCGACCACGCTCGCCGGCACGATCTCCCCGTCGGCGAGCCGCACCGAGACCTGCTCGGCGCCGGCGATGACGTGGTTGTTCGTGACGATGTGGCCGGCCGAGTCCCACAGGAAGCCCGATCCCGACTGCAGCCCGCCGCCCCGCTGGCCGCGCAGTGCCGCCCCGGGCGAGCGCCCGAAGACGTGCACGACGGAGGGCGAGGCCTGCGCGAACACCTCCACCGCGTTCAGCTCCATGCCGCCCAGGTCGCCGCGCACCGCCACCGCCCGCGGCTCCGCGTCGGAATAGAAGGCGCGCAGCAGGTAGGGCTCGGCCACGTACAGCGCGAAGAGCGCGACCAGTGCCGCGAGGGTGATGCGAAAGAAGCCGTTGGACACGGGGTCTCCTGGGGCATGAAGAGGCGCTGCGAGAACGCGCGCCGAGCGGCGACGGTTCGAATGCCGCGTCCTCCTCGGCGGGGAGGTGTCCACGCCGTGCGGGCGATGGGCCGTTCGAATGCCCAGGCGGGTTCGACCATCCCGGCGAGCCGCATCGCCGCCCTCGCCAACCCGGCCTGCGGCCGTCGTTCTCTCCTGCGGGGAGGTGGCGCGGGTGAAACACCGCTTCCCCATTCTTTCCGCCAGCGAACAGATGCCTGCCCGCCTGCCGCGATTGAAGGTCGGCCACCCCGCTGCTAGCTGCTAGTCTCGCGCCCTGAACGACGACCCGACGCGGGAGGATACCCATGACGCAGCGCATCGACGCCCACGGCCTGAAGGTCGCCAAGGAGCTCCACGCCTTCGTCGCGGAGGAGGCGCTGCCCGGCACCGGCGTCGCCGCCGACGCGTTCTGGAAGGGCCTGTCCGATCTCGTCCACGATCTCGGCCCGAGGAACCGGGCGCTGCTCGCCCGGCGCGCGGAGCTGCAGGCGTCGATCGACGCCTGGCACGCCGAGCGCCGCGGGCAGCCCCACGACGCCGCCGCCTACGAGGCCTTCCTGCGCGAGATCGGCTATCTGGTGCCGGAGGGTCCCGACTTCACCATCGAGACCACGGGCGTCGACCCGGAGATCGCCGACATCGCCGGCCCGCAGCTCGTCGTGCCGATCACCAACGCGCGCTACGCGCTCAATGCCGCGAACGCCCGCTTCGGCTCGCTCTACGACGCGCTCTACGGCACCGACGCGCTCGGCGACAAGCCGCATGGCGGCGGCTACGATCCCGAGCGCGGCGCCCGCGTGATCGCCTGGGCCAAGGGCTTCCTCGACACGATCGCGCCGCTCGCCAATGGCTCGCACGCGGGCGCCACAGCCTATCGTGTCGAAGGCGGTGCGCTCGTGGTGACGCTGGAGGGCGGGGCCGAGACTCGGCTCGACGACACGAGCCGCTTCGCCGGCTACCGCGGCGGCGCGGATGCGCCGGACGGCGTCCTCATCCGCCACAACGCGCTCCACGCCGAGATCGCGATCGACCGGGACCACCCGATCGGCCGCGGCGACAAGGCCGGCGTCGCCGACCTCATCCTGGAATCCGCGGTCTCCACCATCATGGACTGCGAGGATTCCGTCGCCTGCGTCGACGCCGCCGACAAGGTGATCGCCTATCGCAACTGGCTCGGCCTGATGAAGGGCGACCTCGCCGCCGAGGTGGCGAAGGGGCCGAAGTCCTTCACCCGCAAGCTCGACCCGGACCGGGTCTACACCGATCCGGACGGCCGCGAGCTGGTGCTGCACGGGCGCTCGCTGATGCTGATCCGCAACGTCGGCCACCTGATGACCAACCCCGCGGTGCTCGATCGCGAGGGTAACGAGGTCTTCGAGGGCCTGCTCGACGCGATGATCACGTCGGCGATCGCGATCCACGACCTGAAGGGCCACGGCCCGGGCAACTCCCGCGCCGGCTCGGTCTACATCGTCAAGCCGAAGATGCACGGGCCCGAGGAGGTCGCGTTCACGAACGAGATCTTCGGCCGCGTCGAGGACGCGCTCGGCCTCGCCCGGCATACGCTGAAGGTCGGCATCATGGACGAGGAGCGCCGCACCACGGTGAACCTCAAGGAGTGCATCCGCGCCGCCAAGGACCGGGTCGTGTTCATCAACACCGGCTTCCTCGACCGCACCGGCGACGAGATCCACACCTCGATGGAAGCCGGCCCGATGGTCCGCAAGAACGACATGAAGGGCACGGCCTGGATCCAGGCCTACGAGAACCGCAACGTCGACGTCGGCCTCGCCTGCGGCTTGCCCGGCAAGGCGCAGATCGGCAAGGGCATGTGGGCCATGCCCGACCGCATGGAGGCGATGCTCGAGCAGAAGCTCGGGCACCCGATGGCCGGAGCCACCTGCGCCTGGGTTCCCTCCCCCACGGCGGCGACGCTGCACGCGACGCACTACCACAAGGTCGACGTGAAGGCCCGCCAGGGCGCGCTGGCGGAGCGCGGCCTCGCGCCGCTCGCCGACATCCTGACGATCCCGCTGGCCGACCGGCCGAACTGGTCCGACGAGGAGGTCCGCTCGGAGATCGAGAACAACGCGCAGGGCATCCTCGGCTACGTCGTGCGCTGGGTCGACCAGGGGGTCGGCTGCTCCAAGGTGCCCGACATCCACGACGTCGGCCTGATGGAGGACCGCGCCACCTGCCGCATCTCGTCGCAGCACCTGGCGAACTGGCTTCACCACGGCGTGGTCTCCCGCGAGCAGGTGATGGAGACGATGAAGCGGATGGCCGCGGTCGTCGACCGCCAGAATGCGGGTGATCCCGCCTACACGCCGATGGGCCCGTCCTACGACGGCGTCGCCTTCAAGGCGGCCTGCGACCTCGTGCTCGAGGGCCGCGAGCAGCCGTCGGGCTACACCGAGCCCGTGCTCCACGCCCGTCGGCTGGAGAAGAAGGCGCGGGCGTGATCGCGCTTCCTCACCGGAGGGCGTGATCTCGTTTCCTCCCCTACGGGGCGGTGGCCGTTGCCCGGGCGCAACAGGCGTTGCGCGGCGACTCGTTCGGGACGGTGCGCGACGCTGCGCGCTTTGACGAACGAGGCGCCGGCTTATAAGTATCGTAACGATCGCAAAGCAAGTTCCATGCCGGTAGTGCCGGTCGGGCGATCGCGAGGGTACGCATGAGTCTGTCGCAACGGATGGAGCTGCGCCAGGGCCAGTCCCTGGTCATGACGCCTCAGCTCCTGCAGGCGATCAAGCTCCTGCAGCTGTCCCACCTCGATCTGGTCGCCTATGTCGACGCGGAGCTCGAGCGCAACCCGCTGCTCGAGCGCCACGAGGAGAGCGAGGGGCCGGTCGGGCTCGACGGTGCGGAGCGCGCGCCCGCCGCCGAGGAGGCGCCCGCCTGGGACACCGACACCCTGCCCTCCGACCGCACGGCGATCGAGGGCGATCTCGACACCTCCCTCGACAATTCCTTCGACCCCGATGGCGCCGGCGTCGGCCCGCGCCCGGAGGTGCAGGCCTTCGCCGAGGGCGACCGCCTGCCGCTCGCCCCCGGCCCCTGGACCGGCGTCGGCCCGGGCGGCTCGTTCGACGGCGCGGAGACCGACTTCGAGGCCCGCCTGACCCGCGAGGCGACGCTCGCCGAGCACCTCTCCGGCCAGCTCGACCTCGCCGTCACCGACCCGATGGAGCGCCTCGTCGGCCGCTTCCTGATCGACGCGATCGACGAGACCGGCTACCTCGCCGAGAGCGTCGACGCGGTGGCGGACCGGCTCTCCTGCGCGCCCGCGATGGTGGAGCGGGTGCTGGCCACGATCCAGCGCTTCGATCCCACGGGTGTGGGCGCGCGCGACCTCGCCGAGTGCCTGGCGATCCAGCTGCGCGAGCGCGACCGCTTCGATCCGGCCATGCAGGCGCTGGTCTCGCGCCTCGACCTGCTGGCCAGGCGCGACCTCGCCGCGTTGAAGCGCCTGTGCGGCGTCGACGACGAGGATCTCGTCGAGATGATCCGCGAGATCCGCGCGCTCGACCCCAAGCCCGGCCGTGCCTTCGGCGGCGCGCCTGTCGAGGTGCTCGTGCCCGACGTCTTCGTGCGCCCGGCGCCGGACGGCTCCTGGCTCATCGACCTCAATCCGGACACGCTGCCGCGCGTGCTGATGAACCAGGCCTACTATTCGCGGGTCGCCCGCTCCGCCCGCACCGAGGGCGAGCGCGCCTTCGTCACCGAATGCCTGCAGAACGCCAACTGGCTCACCCGCTCGCTCGACCAGCGGGCGAAGACCATCCTGAAGGTCGCGAGCGAGATCGTGCGCCAGCAGGACGGCTTCTTCGCCCACGGCGTCACCCACCTGCGCCCGCTCAACCTGCGCACCATCGCCGATGCGATCGGCATGCACGAATCGACCGTCTCGCGCGTCACCTCGAACAAGTCGATCGGCACGATGCGGGGCGTGTTCGAGATGAAGTACTTCTTCACGGCGGCCATCGCCGGGACGGCGGGCGGGGACCAGCACTCGTCGGAGGCGGTGCGCCACCGCATCCGCCAGCTCATCGACGCCGAGCGTCCGACGGCGATCCTCTCCGACGACCAGCTCGTCAAGATCCTGCGCGGGGACGGCATCGACATCGCCCGGCGAACCGTCGCCAAGTATAGAGAATCGCTGAGGATTCCCTCGTCCATCGAGCGTCGTCGGGCGAAGGGTGGGTGAGGCGCGCGCGCGCGGGCACGGCCCGCCGTGGACCTCCCGGCCCCGCCCTTCGTTGACGGCGGCGCCCCGCCTCCTTACCACAAGGAGGAACGAACGGCGCCGGGCCCGTCCCGAACGGGTGAGCCCGTCGTCATCGGGGGAGAGGCGAGAATGACCCTAAGGATCTCCGGCAAGAACATGGACATCGGGGACGCGCTGCGCGCCCAGGTCCAGGAGCGCGTGGACGCCGCCGTCGCCAAGTACTTCGACGGCTCCGTCACCGGCCACGTCACCGTGGAGAAGGAGGGCACAGGCTTCCGCACGGAGTGCGTGATCCATCTGCCCACCGGGGTGACCCTCGAATCGCAGGGCATGGCCCACGACGCCTACGCCGCCTTCGACCAGTCCGCGCACCGAATCGAGAAGCGCCTGCGGCGCCACAAGCGGCGCCTGCGCGACCACCAGTCCGACGCCAAGGGCAACAAGATCGCCCCGGTCGAGGCCGCCTACGCGATCCTGGAGGCGCCGGCCGAGGAGGTCGACGAGGAGGCCGACGTCGCCGAGGAGGGCTACAGCCCCGTCGTCATCGCCGAATCGACCCGCGCCCTGCATCGTCGCTCGGTGGCCGAGGCCGTGCTCGAGCTCGACCTCTCGGGCGCGCCCTTCATGATCTTTCTGCACGCTGGCACCGGACGCGTGAACGTCGTATACCGCCGCCACGACGGGGCGATCGGGTGGATCGATCCTCCGGAACCCGCGCGCTGAGGCGCGCTTCGTTCGAGCCGCGCCCCGAAAGGGACCGATCACGAGGAACTGCGATCTCGGAGTATCGTGTCACGCACGGCGCGCCCCAACGGGGCGCCGGCGACGATTCCGAGGTTGATGGATCGCCATGCCGCTTGTCGAACTCCTATCCCCAGACGCGATCGCCCCCGCCCTCCGGGTCGGCGGCAAGAAGCAGGCTCTCCAGGAGCTCGCGAGCCATGCCGCCGGCCTGACCGGCCTCGACCAGCAGGCGATCTTCGAGACGCTGCTCCAGCGCGAGCGCCTGGGCTCCACCGGCGTGGGCGAGGGCATCGCCATTCCCCACGGCAAGCTCGCCAAGCTCGACCGGCTGTTCGGCTTCGTGGCCCGGCTCGAGAAGCCGATCGACTTCGACGCCATCGACGGCATGCCCGTCGACGTGCTGTTCCTGCTGCTCGCCCCCGAGGGTGCGGGAGCGGACCACCTGAAGGCGCTCGCCCGCGTCGCCCGCGTCCTGCGCCGCCCCGGCGTGCTGGACCGCCTGCGCGCGGCCCACGACGCGGACGCGATCTACGCCGTCCTGATCGAGAACTCGGAGCCGGCGGCCGCGTGAGGCGGCCGCGCCGGTATGGTCACTCGACCAGCGCGACGCTGATCGGCCCGAGCACGTCGCCGCCGCAGCGCATCACGACGCGAATGTCGTCGTAATCCTGGTCCGTCCACTGGCCGATGTGCGGCGGGCGGTCCTCCCAGCCGAAATACATGTACTCGCCCGGCTCGCACCTCTGCGTGTTCACCGCCGGCGTGCGGCCGCGCTGCGCATTGCCCGGGACGATGGAATCCGGATGGGCGGGGTCGCATTCCTCGGCGGTGCGGCAGCGGATCGTCTCGATCAGGTCGCGGTACTCCGTGTTGTACTGCGCCACACCGCCGCGCATCGTCGTGTCGGTGTAGTGGTCCCAGCGTTCGTTGGTCCGGCGCGCGGCGGCGCTGGTGCGGGCGTGGCGGATGTTGATGAGGTGGTAGCTCAGCGCCTCGCCAGGCCCGCACTCGACGGTCAGCGTCTCCGGCGCTGCCGCGACGCCCTGGTCGGTGTTGTCGGCGATCTTGAGGAAGCCGTCCTCGCGCAGGCCGCTCTCGCTGTGGATCACGCCGAGGCGCTCGTTGCGGCGCTCGTGATAGCAGTAGGCCCGCAGCTCGTTGTAGTCCGCGGCCTCGACGCTCAGGTTGGCCCGCTCGATCTGGAAGGGCGTCATGCGCTGGGTCGCGGCGGCCGTCGCCGTCACGCCGACATCGACGCGCGGCTGGAGGAACGAGGCCAGGGTCATCGGTACGACGGCGCTGGCGTCGACCTGCACGCGATGCGTTCCCACGATCGATGCCGTGGCGAGGATGCCGGTGACATCCACGCCCGTCCCGACGAGGGCGGCCACGAAGACGGCTTGCGCGTCGTGGCGACGCCCCTCGAGCGACTCCTTGGCGAGATGCAGCGCCGTCGCGTCCGCGGCGCGCTGCAGGTCGGCCTTGACGCTGGTGGCCCGCGCATAGTCGACGGCGGCCCCGGCAACCGCGATGAGCGGCACGATCGTCAGCGCGAAGGCGACGGCGGTCGCCCCGCGACGGTCCGCGATGAAACGGTTGATGAGGTCCATGCCGCGTCTCCACAAATCGATACGCATTCGAGTGGCATTTGAGCGAAATGCATGCCATCCGATCGTGTGCCGGAACGGGACGGACGGGCGCGGGGCGTTGACGCTTCGTCAGGAACCGGTACGTCCGCCGTCGCGAGGACCCCGCCGAGCCCCCCGCCGAGCCCCCTGCCCGTCCCCGGCGGATTGCGTCTGCGCCCGCCAGCGTCTACAGCCGTCGCGACAGCCGGGACCCCGATCATGACCGACGCGACGACGCCCCCCATCACCCCCGCGCTCGTGGCCGAGCACGGCCTCGCGCCGGACGAGTACGCGCGCTTCGTCGCGCTGATCGGGCGCGAGCCGACGCTCACCGAGCTCGGCATCGTCTCGGCGATGTGGAACGAGCACTGCTCCTACAAGTCCTCGCGCAAGCACCTGCGCGAGCTGCCCACCAGCGCGCCGTGGGTGATCCAGGGGCCGGGCGAGAACGCCGGCGTGATCGACATCGGCGACGGGCTCGCCTGCGTCTTCAAGATGGAGAGCCACAACCATCCGAGCTTCATCGAGCCCTATCAGGGCGCGGCGACCGGGGTGGGCGGCATCCTGCGCGACGTCTTCACCATGGGCGCGCGCCCGATCGCGGCGCTGAACGCCCTGCGCTTCGGCTCCCCGGATCATCCGAAGACCCGCCATCTGGTTTCCGGCGTGGTGGCGGGCATCGGCGGCTACGGCAATTCCTTCGGCGTGCCGACGGTGGCGGGCTCGGTGGGCTTCCACACGGCCTACGACGGCAACATCCTCGTCAACGCCATGGCGGTGGGGCTGGCGCGCACCGACGGCATCTTCACGGCCAAGGCGACGGGCGTGGGCAACCCCATCGTCTATCTCGGCTCCAAGACCGGTCGCGACGGCATCCACGGCGCCACCATGGCGTCCGCCTCCTTCGACGACAGCGCCGAGGAGAAGCGCCCGACCGTCCAGGTCGGCGACCCCTTCGCCGAGAAGCTGCTGCTCGAGGCCTGCCTCGAGCTGATGACGACCGGCGCCGTCGTCGCGATCCAGGACATGGGCGCGGCCGGCCTGACCTCGTCGGCAGTGGAGATGGGCGCCAAGGGCGACCTCGGCATCGAGCTCGACCTCGACGCGGTCCCCTGCCGCGAGGAGGGCATGACCGCCTACGAGATGATGCTGTCGGAGAGCCAGGAGCGCATGCTCATGGTGCTCGAGCCCGGCAAGCGGGAGCTGGCCGAGGCGATCTTCGTCAAGTGGGGGCTCGACTTCGCCGTCATCGGCAAGACCACCGACACGCTGCGCTTCGTCGTCAAGCACCGGGGCCGGATCGAGGCGGATCTGCCCATCAAGGAGCTCGGCGACGAGGCCCCGGTCTACGACCGCCCCTGGCAGCCGACCCCGCCGCGCCCGGCGATCGACCCTGCCGCCGTCGCCCCGCCGATCCCCGACGACGAGGCCCTCCTGAAGCTCGTCGGCTCGCCGGACCTGTGCTCCAAGCGCTGGGTCTGGGAGCAGTACGACCACCTCATCGGCTCGAACACCGTCCAGCCGCCGGGCGGCGACGCGGCGATCGTGCGGGTGCTGGAGGGGCCCAAGGGCCTCGCGCTGACCACCGACGTCACCCCGCGCTATTGCGAGGCGGACCCGGTGGAGGGCGGCAAGCAGGCGGTGGCGGAGGCGTACCGCAACATCTGCGCCGTCGGCGCCCTGCCGCTGGCGGTCACCGACAACCTGAACTTCGGCAACCCGCAGCGGCCCCACTACATGGGCCAGCTCGTCGGCTGCATCCGCGGGCTCGGCGAGGCCTGCCGCGCGCTCGACTTCCCCGTCGTGTCCGGCAACGTCTCGCTCTACAACGAGACCAACGAGCGCGGCATCCTGCCGACGCCCACCATCGGCGGCGTCGGCGTGCTGGCGGATTGCGCCGTCCACGCCACCATCCCGTTCAAGCGCGGCGGCGACGCCGTGGTGCTGCTCGGCGAGACCAAGGGCTGGCTCGGCGCCTCGCTCTACCTCGCCCTCGTCTGCGGCCGCGAGGAGGGCGCGCCGCCGCCCGTCGACCTCGCCGCCGAACGGCACGCCGGCGAGCTGGTGCGGGCGCTGATCGCAGAGCGCGTCCTCGACACGGTGCACGACCTCTCCGACGGTGGGCTGGCGGTGGCGCTCGCCGAGAGCTGCATGGCGGGCGGGATCGGCGCGCGGATCGAGGCGCTGCCGGCCGGGGAATCGGGGTCTCTGCCGAGCCACGCCGCTCTCTTCGGCGAGGACCAGGGCCGCTATCTCGTGGCCGTTCCGGCCGAGCGCCTCGACGCGCTCCTCGCGCGCGCCGCCGCGGCGGGGGTGCCCGCGAAGACACTCGGGAAGACCGGCGGCGACGCGTTGATTCTGCCGGGCGCTCGGGCCATATCTGTGGGGTCCTTGAAGGACGCACACGAATCCTGGCTGCCCGCCTACATGGCGGCCGAGCCGGCCTGAGGGGGAGGCGACCCGATGCCGATGGACGCGCGCGAGATCGAGCGCATGATCAAGGAGGCGATCCCGGACGCCACGGTCGAGATCCGCGATCTCGCCGGCGACGGAGATCACTACGCCGCGACCGTCACCTCGGCCTCCTTCCAGGGCAAGAGCCGCGTTCAGCAGCACCAGATGGTCTATTCCGCCCTGCAGGGCCGGATGGGCGGCGTGCTGCACGCGCTGGCGCTCACCACCATCCCCGCCGAGACCTGAGCACGGTCTCGCACATCGAGGTCCGGCGCCTTGAACGCCGGAGCAAGGAGACGAGAATGGCCACCGCTCACGAGACCATCGACGCGGAAGTGAAGTCGAACGAGGTCGTGCTCTTCATGAAGGGCACGCCGCAATTCCCGATGTGCGGGTTCTCGGGCCAGGTGGTCCAGATCCTGAACTACCTGGGCGTGCCCTACAAGGGTGTCAACGTGCTCGACGACGAGGGCGTGCGCACCGGCATCAAGGAATACTCCAACTGGCCGACGATCCCGCAGCTCTACGTCAAGGGCGAGTTCGTCGGCGGCTGCGACATCACCCGCGAGATGTTCCAGTCCGGCGAGCTGCAGCAGTTCTTCACCGAGAAGGGCGTGCCGGTGAAGCAGGGCGCCTGAGGCGACCCACCTCCCCTCGGGGAGGTCGACGGCCGCAGGCCGGCGGGTGGGGGCGCCACCTCCCCTCGGGGAGGTCGACGGCCGCAGGCCGGCGGGTGGGGGCGAGACGGTCGGAGGAGAGCCCCGCCCGCTCGCCCCCTCCGGCCCGTTCTGCGCACGGCCCACCTCCCCTGCGGGGAGGTCTCGTCGGCGGCGGAGAAACGGAGCACGATGGGCGAGGCGAAGCGCAAGGCGAAGCTCGGCGTCGCGGCCTCTGCCTGCCGCGGCTGCACCTATTGCTGTACGCTTCCCGAGATCCACGCCCTCGACAAGCCGATGTACCGGCCCTGCGGGCACATCGCCGCACAGGCCGCGGGCGGGCTCGGCTGCGGCATCTTCGGCGCGCCCGAGCGGCCGGCGACCTGCCGCGCCTACGAGTGCGGCTACCTCACCGCCCAGCGCACCGGCCACCCGGACCGCCGCCGCATCCCCCACCCGCTCGAGGCCGGCGCCTATTTCCACAAGGACGCGGCCGAGAACGCGATCGTCGTCTTCGTCGACCCCGACCGCCCCCTCGCCTGGAAGGGCTCCGCCCTCGTCGAGATGCTGCGCTCGGCCCTCGTCGGCGGCCTGTCGCTCGTGATCTTCGACCGCGGCCGGCGCATGACCATCCGCACGCCGCGGCAATACGAGGAGATCGTGCGCCGCGACATGGTCGCCTTCGCCGACGCGCAGGGCATGCCTCGCGAGATCGCGAGCTACGAGGCGGAGCGGGGCGCTCAGCCGAGCCCGGTGTCCTCCGGCTCGGCGATGCCGTAGAGCGCGACCGCCGTGGCGATCGCGAGGTTCAGGCTGTCGGCGCGGCCCTGCATGGGGATGCGCACGAGGTCGGTGCAGGTGGCGGCGATCGCGTCCGTCACGCCGGCCTGCTCGTTGCCCATGACGAGCAGGATCGGCGTGCGCAGGTCCGCGCGGCGATAGTGCTTGGAGGCCGGCAGCGCCGTCCCCACCACGCTGCCGGGCCAGCGGGCGGCGAGCGTCAGGAACTCCGCCTCGCTGCCCTCGAACAGCGGCACGGCGAAGATCGAGCCCATCGAGGCGCGCACGGCTTCCACCGACGCGGGATCGCAGGTCTCCCCCACCAGCAGCACGCCCCCGGCGCCCACCGCGTCCGCCGTGCGCACGATCGTGCCGAGATTGCCCGGGTCGCGCACCCGGTCGAGTGCCACGAACACCCGCGCGGCGGCCGGATCGATCGCGTCGAAGCCACGGCGCGTCCAGCGGAAGGCGGCGACCACGCTCTGCGGGTTGTCCTTGCGCGCGACCTTGGCGAGCACCGCGTCGTCGACCTCGAGGCACTCGCCGCCGGCCGCGAGGCAGGCCTGCCGCAGGCGGCGCACGACGTCGCGCTCGCGGCCCTCGCGGTGATAGACCAGGATCTCCGGCGCGCGACCGTTGTCGAGCGCCTCCAGCGCCGTGCGCGCGCCCTCCGCCAGGAACAGCCCGCTCTCGCGCCGCCCCTTGCGGTCGTGCAGCGCGCGCAGCTCCTTCACCGTAGCGTTGGACAGGCTCGTGACCTCGCGCACCCGCGGATGATCGGCCACGCTCAGCCCTCCCCCGGCCGGCTCTCGGGCGTCCACCGTGCGAACAGCGAGGTGGAGAGGTGGCGATCGTTCGCCTGGTCGCGGGTGACGAGCTCGCCCGAGGCGATCTCCCCGCCCCGCGCCCCGAAGGCGTCGCGCATCAGCTCGTGCAGCGTCATGAACGAGAGCCGCACCGCGTAGGCGGTGAGCGTGACGAAGCTCGGCTGGTCGGACAAGAGCTGGCGGGACAGGTCCATCAGCACCGGCAGGTGCTCGAACAGGTGCCAGACCTCGCCGTTCGGCCCACGGCCGTAGCGCGGCGGGTCGAGCAGGATGGCGTCGTAGCTGTTTCCGCGGCGGATCTCCCGCTGGGCGAACTTCACCGCGTCGTCGAGGATCCAGCGCACGCCCTTGTCGTCGAGGCTGGACGCGGACTGGTTCTCCTTCGCCCAGGCGATCGCCTTCTTCGAGGCGTCGACATGGGTGACCCGGGCGCCGGCTCGGGCGCAGACCAGGCTCGCGACGCCCGTGTAGCCGAACAGGTTGAGCACCGAGACGGGCCGCCGTTCGGCCCGGATGCGCGCCTCCATCCAGTCCCAGTGCACGATCTGCTCGGGAAAGATGCCCACGTGCCGGAACGAGGTGGCGCGGCACAGGATGGTGAGGTCGCGCACCGGCACGGGCCAGTCCCCCAGCCGCTTGCCCTTGAACCGCCACGCCCCCTGCTCGGCCTCCTCCGCCGCCTCGAACGAGGCGTCGGCGCCCGCCCAGAGACCCGGGTCGCCCTTGGCCCAGATCGCCTGCGGCTCGGGCCGATCCATGACGACGTCGCCGAAGCGCTCGAGCTTGCGGCCCTCGCCGGTATCGAGCAGCCGATACCCGTCCCAGCCGTCGGTGATGAGGAGATCCGCGTGGCGCATGGGCGGGGGTTTAGCAGGGGGGGACGGGGTGGGCAATGCGGTGCGCGGCTTGCACTCAGCTTGCAGTCGCGCGCTTGCGAGCGTGGAGCTTGACGGCTGCGACCGGCTCGCCCGGCTGTGATAATCCCGGGCGCGATGCTATATCGTCACGCATGGCCCACGATCACTCGCACGACCACGCTCACGACCACTCCACCCCCTGCGCCCACGCGCACGCGCGCGCGGCCGCCCTGCCCGAGGCGCTCGCGGCGGCCGAGGCGGCGTGTGCGGAGCGGGGGGTGCGGCTCACGCCGATCCGGCGGGCGGTGCTCGAGGGGCTGCTCGAGAGCCACGCACCGCTCGGCGCCTACGAGATCCTGGATGCGCTCAACGCCAGAGGTGCCGAGGACGGCCCCGGCGAGAGCAAGGCCGGGCGCGGGCTGGCGCCGATCGCGGTGTATCGCGCCCTCGACTTCCTCATCGAGCAGGGCTTCGCCCACAAGCTCGAGAGCCGCAACGCCTTCACCGCCTGCCCCCACGCCCACGCCCCGCACGATCTCGTCGCCTTCCTGATCTGCGAGCGCTGCGGGGGTGTCGACGAGCTCGCCCCCGCGCCGCTGTCGCAGGCGGTCTCGCACATGCTGGCGCAGGAGGGCTTCGCCCCGCGCCGGCAGGTGCTGGAGATCACCGGCGCCTGCGCGCATTGCCGCGGCTGAGCCGCGGAACGGGCGCTGCCGCTCCGCCGTTCGCCTCCCCGTTCGGGACGGGGAGCCATGAGACGTAGACGCACGCTGTTTCGCCCGGTCCGCTCCCGGATCGCCACGCTCTGGGACGCCGTGCAGTCGAGCCTCTGGTTCGTCCCCGGCCTGATGTCGCTCGCAGCCGCGGCGCTCGGGATCGGTCTCCTGCGCATCGAGCTGCCCGAGGGCGACGACGCCTGGGGCTGGCTCGAGGCGCCCGCGGCCGCGCCCTCCGACTTCGTCGCGACGCTGCTGTCGTCGATGATCACGATGGCGACGCTCGCCATCTCGATCACCATGGTCGTGCTCACGCTGGCCGCGAACCAGCTCGGCTTCCGGCTGATCCGCAACTTCATGGGCGACCGGCGCACGCAGGTCGGGCTGGGGCTCTTCCTCGCCACCATCGTCTACCTGCTCTTGGTGCTGCGCGGCCTGCCGCCGGACGCGGCGGCGCGCGAGGCCGCGGTGGCGGTGACCGGGGCGACCGTGCTCGTCCTCGCCTCGGTGGCGATGCTGCTGTTCTACGTCCACCACCTCGCCCGCTCGATCGTGGCGGACACGCTCGTGCACCGCGTCGGCGACCGGCTCGACGCCATGATCGAGCATTTCCTGCCGGACCTGCGCCCGGACCAGCGCCAGCATCCGCGCTCCATCGAGACGCATGCCGACGCCGTGCCGCTGTACGGGCGCGAGAGCGGCTACATCCAGGCGATCGACTACGGCCTCCTCGTCCGCGCGGCCTGCGAGGAGGGCTGCGTGGTCGAGCTCGCCTACAGGCCGGGCCACCACATCCTCGCCGGCGGCGTGCACGCCTGGGTGACGCCGCCCGAGGGGCTGACGCCGGCGCTCGAGGACGCCTTCGGCGAGGCCGTCGTCGTCGGTCCCGAGCGCACGCCGGTGCAGGATCTCGAGTTCGCCTTCCGCCAGCTCGTCGAGATCGGCCTGCGCGCGCTCTCGCCGAGCCTGAACGACGCCTTCACCGGCATCGCCGTGATCAACCGCCTCGGCAGCTCCATCGCCACCGTGATGCGGCGGCCCTCCGCCGAGCGGGGCTTCCCCGACGCGGACGGCGTCGTGCGGGTGATCTCGCCGGTCTCGACCTTCGACGGTCTCGTCGACGTCGCCTTCCACCAGATCCGGCGCTCCGCCGCGGACCAGCCGGCCGTGCTGATGCACCTGCTCGAGACCCTCGCCCAGCTCGCCGAGCTCGCCCAGGAGCCCGACCGCAAGGCGGTGCTCGCCGAGCACGTCGACCTCGCCGCCGAGGCCGGCCGGCGTGTCACCGCCGAGCCGCGCGACCTCGCCGCGCTGGAGGCCCGGCGCGACGCGGCCATGGCCTCGCTCGCCCACGACGAGCCCGTCGCCCACAAGGACGGCCTGCGCTGAACGGCGGCGCTCCCGCTTGCGGCCGCGCTCGCGCGCGCCCATCTGAGGGACGATCGCACCCCAGTAGTGAAGGCCCGCCATGCTCGACGCCAGGAAGCTCCTCGACCAGGTTCTCGGTTCCGCCCGCGCCGGCGATCTCTCCGGCCTGGAGGCGCAGGCGCGCCGCATGCTCGGCCAGCCGGGCGACGGCGGCGGCCGGAGCGGCGCGGACGCGCGCGGCGGCGGCGGCGGCGACCTGCTCAAGGGCGCGCTCGCCGGGGGCGTGGTCGGCCTTCTGCTCGGCAACAAGAAGGCGCGCAAGTTCGCCGGCAAGACCGCGGGCACGGCGCTGAAGGTCGGCGGCCTCGCCGCCGTCGCCGGCCTCGCCTACACCGCCTGGCGCAACCGTCAGGCCGCGACGGGGAACGCGCCCCCCGTCCTCGACGCGCCCGGCGTCACCCACCTGATGCCCTCCGCCGGCGCGGCCCTGCTCGCCCCGCCGTCGGACAGCGGCTTCGCGCCCGCGAACGCGCCGGGCGGCGAGGAGGCGCTGGCCCGGGCCGTGCTCGTCGCCATGATCCAGGGCGCCAAGGCGGACGGCCACGTCGACGCCGCGGAGCAGACGCGCATCTTCGCCCATGTCGAGGGGCTCGATCTCGACGCCGAGGCCAAGGCCTTCGTCATGGACGAGCTCGCCGCGCCGCTCGACATCGACAAGGTGGTGCGCGCCGCGCGCACGCCGGAGATGGCGGCGGAGCTCTACGCCGCCTCGCTGCTCGCCATGATCCCCGACCATCCGGCCGAGCGCGCCTATCTCGACATGCTGGCCGCACGGCTCGACCTCGACAGGGGCCTCGCCGTCGAGATCGAGCGGGCGGTGACGGAGGCGACCTGAGCACGCCGGGTCATCGCCTCGACGCGGCGGCGCCGGCGGCTCGACGAGCCGAGCGACGCGGACGGCGACGATCCCCGAGACACGAAGGACATGACGCCGGACAGGCACAGCGCGAACAGGATCGGGGCGAAACGAGGCGGGCGCTTGCGCACGGGCGGGTCCGTCGGCGAGTGGCGGCCCGATCCGCTCCCTCGCTCCCCCTTGCGCCGTGCGGCGGGGGACGGCAAGAGAAGGCGGTGCGGGCGCGTCGTTCCCAGCCCGTGCCGTGCGCGCGGCCAAGCCCTGAAGACGTTCCCCGAAGAAGCGCCCTGCCAGGGCTCGCACAGCCCCCGCGCCCAGCGCAAGAGGCCTCCCGTGACCCCCACGCTCCTGTATCTCGTCACCCCCATCGTCGAGGACCCCGCCGCCTTCGCGCCGATCCTGCGCGCGGCGACGGCCGGCGGCGGCGCCGCAGCCGTGCTCCTGCGCCTCCCGCTGCGGGAGGAGCGGCTCCTGATCAACCACGTCAAGGCGCTCGCACCCGTGGCGCAGGAAGCGGGCGCGGCCGTGATCGTCGCCGTCGCGGGCCGAGGCGATGCGGCGGAAGGCGAGACGATCGATCTCGGCCGCGTGGCGACCCGCGCCGGTGCGGACGGCGTGCACGCCCGCGATCTCGCCGAGGCGCGTGTGCTGCGCGAGCGGCTGGAGACGGACCGGATCGTCGGCGTCGGCGGCTTCAGGACGCGCCATGACGCGATGACCGCCGGCGAGATCGGGGTCGACTACCTGATGTTCGGCGAGCCGCGTGCCGACGGCTCGCTGCCGGCGCTCGAGGCGGTACGCGAGCGCGCCGCCTGGTGGGCGGAGATCTTCGAGACGCCCTGTGTCGCCTACGCCCCCGACCTCGACGCCGTGGCGGAGCTGGGCCGCACGGGGGCGGAGTTCGTCGCCCTCGGCGAGGCCGCGTTCGCCGACCCGGAGGGACCGGCCGCGGCGCTCGCGCGGGCACGCGAGATCCTCGCGGGTGTCGACGAGGAGCGGACCCGCGCGGCGGGGGCGGGACCGTGAGACGCGCCGCGCGCCGCCCGCGCAGCCTCGCGGCGCTGTGGCTGGGGCTCTCGCTCGCCTCCCTCGCGACGCACGCGGGCGCACAGACGCTCGTCGAGGAGCCTGCCCCCGCGGTCGATGCCGTCGCGAGCGAGGACCAGGACGCGAGAGAGGACGCGAGCGAGAACGCCGCTCCCCTCCTCAGCGCGCCCGCGGCGCGCGAGCCCGTCGAGACCAGCCGCTTTCGCGACACGACGCTCGCCGCCCCCCCGCCCGTGGGCGACGAGGCCGATCCCGACGCCGATCTCGCCTACGGCGCCTTCCAGCGCGGCTATTATCTCACGGCCTTCCACCGCGCCACGCAGCGGCTCGAGCGCGACCCCGACGACGCGGCCGCGATGACGCTCCTCGGCGAGCTGTATTCCCAGGGCCTCGGCGTGCCGCAGGACGTCGCGCGCGCCGCCGACTGGTACCGCCTCGCCGCCCGCCAGGGCGACCCGAACGCGCTCTTCGCCCTCGCCATGATCGCGATCGAGGGCCAAGGCGACGGCGCAGGCGGCCGGGAAGCCGTCGAGGCCGATCGGCGGGAGGGACGCGCCCTGCTGGAGCGGGCGGCCGAGGCCGGCCATTCCCGGGCCGCCTACAATCTCGCGCTCATCCTCCTCGGCTCGGCGGAGCAGGCGGACATCGCCCGCGCCGCTGAGCTCATGCGCACGGCCGCGCAGGCGGACGTCGCGCCGGCGCAGCACGCGCTCGGCGTGCTCCACGCACAAGGCCGCGGCGTGGAGGAGGACCCGATCGCCGCCACCGCCTGGTTCGCCCGCGCCGCCCGGAACGGCGACGTCGCCGGCATGGTCGAGTACGCCGTCGCGCTGTTCAACGGCGACGGGATCGCGCCCGACGAGGCACGCGCCGCGCACTGGTTCCGCGAGGCGGCCTTCCGCGGCAACGCGGTCGCCCAGAACCGGCTTGCGCGACTGCACGTCTCCGGTCGTGGCGTGGAGGAGGACCCGGTCGAGGCCGCCGCCTGGCATCTCGCCGCGGCGGCGCAAGGCCTCGACGATCCCTGGCTCGACGAGGCGCTGGAGCGCCTCGGCGAGGCCGAGCGGGCGGACGCGCTCGCCCTGGCACAGGAGCGGCTGTCCGCGCCCGCGGCCCCCGCGACGCCCTGACCCGACCGGAACGCTCCGCGGGCACGCCCCGCGCGCGGCAGCGCTGGCGCAGACACGACCCAGGAACGCGGCACCCCGGACACCTGTGCAATTCGTGTGAAACGATTAACCCCGTGTTTACCGTGACGGGGAAAAGTCGAGGCGTCGGCGCATGCCCGCAACCGTCCGTCAACTTCCGGCGGACGCGGGACGGCGCCGGGGCAGGCGCGTCGGGGCGGCGCCGTGCCCGGCCGGGCACGCGATGCGCGGCAGCAACGACAACCGCCCCGCGGCAATCCGGCCGGCCAACAGGACCGAGAGCGCGGCGATGCGGCAGAACGTTTCTCATTCCGCCCCCTGGGGCCTCGACGGGCTCGATCCCGACGTGCGCGACGCGGCCCGCGAGGCGGCGCGGCGCGCCGGGATGAGCCTCGACGACTGGCTCTCGGTCGCCATCGCCGACCGCGCGACGCGCGCCTACCAGGAGCCGCCCCACGCCTACGAGGAGGCGCCCGCCCGGCGCCGCACCGCCCAGCCCGCCCAGCAGCAGGGCGGCGGCTACGACGAGCTCGACGGCGTGGCCACGCGCCTGGGCAAGATCACCCGCGGCGGCGGCGCGAGCGGCGCCGGCCAGGCCCGCGCGCAGGCCTCCACCCGCAACCTCGACCAGGTCATCGCCTCCCTCACCGCCGAGCAGGACCGCCGCGCCCGCGAGAGCGCGGCCAAGACCGCGGAGGCGCTCGAGTCCGTAGCGCGCTGGATCGAGCGCGCCGAGGACCGGATGTCGGAGACGACGAAGTCCGTCGCCGAGCGCCAGGACCGCACCGCCACCGTGCTCGGCGAGGCGCTCGGGCTGATGACCCGGCGCCTCGACGACATCGACCGCCGTGTCGCCGAGGGCCATCAGCCCTCGATGCAGGCGGCGCTCGACGCCGTCGCCAAGGTCGAGCGGCACCTCGCCGGCCTCGAGGCCCGCCGCGGCGAGGAGACGAGCGCCGAGCGCGAGCGCGACGCCGCGCGCGAGGCGGCGATCGACGCCAAGATCGAGGGCGCCCTGCGCGGCTTCGAGGAGCGCATCGCCACGATCGGCGAGCGGCTGGCCGAGACGGCGGCGCCGGCAGCGGCGCCGGAGCGCGGACGCGGGCGCCGTGGGCTCTCCGTGCGCGACGAGCTCAAGGAGGCCGTGGCCGAGATCCGCTCGCGTCAGCAGGCGCTGGAGGACCCGGACGCAGCCGCGGCCGCGGGCTCGCTCGCGGCGCGCTTCGCCGCGCCCGAGGGCGCCGCGCGGCGGGACGGCCGCTCCCACGCCGAGATCCTGGAGGGGCTGCGCGCCGACATCTCCAAGCTCGCCGGCCAGCTCGACAGCGTGCGTCCGCAGGGCGAGGAGACCGCCCCGGCCGTGGAGGGCGTGCGCCAGGAGCTGGCGCAGCTGCGCGAGACCGTCTCGGGCCTCGCCACACGCGGCGAGGTCGGCGCGCTCGAGGACATCCTGCGCACCCTCTCGCGCGAGACCTCCCAGGCGGTCATCCAGGCGAAGCTCGGCCAGGCCGGGCCGGACGCGACCGCGGTAGGCGCGACGCTGTCGCGGCTCGAAGGCGAGGTCCGCCGGCTCTCCGACGAGGTCCAGCGCAACGCGCCGCACGGGCTGGTGGAAGCCGTCGAGACGATCTCGCACAAGGTCGACCTCATCGCCGATTCGGGGCTCGACCCGCAGACCGTGCAGGCGCTCGTCGGCGAGGTCGCGGACCTGCGCGGGCTCCTCGGCGAGATCGCCGAGCCGAGCCGCGTCGGGGACCTCGCCGAGCAGGTCGCCGAGATGTCGCGCCAGGTCGAGCGCGTCGCCCGCGGGCAGGTGGACCCGGTCGAGTTCGCCGGGATGCGTGCGGCGGTGGAGGATATCCGCGAGCATCTCACCGCGCCGCGCCCGGAGACGGACGACGCCGCGCTGGGTGCGCTCGGGACGCGCATCGACACGCTGGGCGAGAAGCTCGAGGCCGTCACCGGCCTGCTCTCGCGGGCGGATACGGGTGCGCTGGCACGGCAGATCGAGGGCATCGCCGCCTCGGCGGCGAAGCTGGAGGGCGGCCGCGCCGCCGCCGCGCCGGTCGATCTCGGGCCGCTCGCCGGCCAGATCGAGGCGCTCGGGGCGCGGCTCGACGCCTTGACCGCGCAGGCCCCGCAGATCGACGTCTCGCCGGTGGCGCAGCAGATCGAGATGCTGGAGAAGCGCCTGGGCGCCCGCCAGGAGGCGCTCGCCCCGGCGGCGCTGGTGGCGCGCCTCGACATCATGGCCGACAAGCTCGACGCCCTGCGCGAGGCGCCGCACGCCACGTCGCCGCTCGACCTAGACGGCCTGGTGCGCCGGCTCGACCGGATCGACGAGCGGCTCGGCACGCCCTCGGACGCCGAGCGGCTGAAGCCGCTGGAGACCATGCTCGCCGGCCTCGCCGCGAAGCTCGAGGAGCCGCAGCGCGAGGGCTCCGACGGGCTCGAGGCGCTGGAGCGCCAGATCTCCGAGATCGCCGCCCGGCTCGAGCGCGAGCGCGAGCCCGACCCGGCGCTCGCCGCGCTCGAACGCTCCATGGGCGATCTGATGGCCCAGGTCGCCGGGCTGGGGGAAGGCCTGCGCGAGGGCGCCCCCGCGCCGAGCAGGCAGGACGCGTTCGCCGATCTCGCCCGCACGATCGAGGGCCTCAAGACCTCGCAGGCGGAAGCCGACCGGCGCAGCCGCGACACGATGAGCGCCGTGCACGGGACGCTGGAGGCGCTCGTCGGGCGCCTCGCCTCGCTCGAGGCCGGCACGATGCGCGACAAGGATGCGCGCCGCGGGAAGGCCGCGGAGGCGCTCCCCGCCAAGGCGCCGGCGCCGGCCGCGCGCAGGCCGAGCCTGGAGAAGGATGGCGCGACCGCGGCCGAGGTGCCGGGCCCCGCCCCGGCCGAGAGCACCGCACCCGGGAGCGCCGCACACGACAGCGCCGCCCGCGAGGCCGCCGCGCCGCGCGGCTTCGACATCTCCGCCTTCCGCGGCGGCGCGCCGCGCGCGCCGGAGCCCGAGCCGCCGGCGCCGGTGCTCGACACCTCCGCCGCCGCGCTCCTCGCGGAGGCGAACGCCCCCGCCGGCGCGCCGATCGACGAGATCCTGCTCGAGCCCGGCTCGGGCCGCCCGCAGCCCGGGAACGTCCGCAAGGCGCCGGCGTCGACGTCCGGCGACGAGCAGGACGGCGGCGACATCAAGGCGAGCTTCATCGCCGCCGCGCGCCGCGCCGCCCAGTCCGCCGCCGCCGAGGCCGCCGCCGCCCGCAGCGAGACGCCGGACACCGAGGACGACGGCGCCTCGCCCGCGAGCCTGGCGGCGCGCATGAAGCGCGTGCTCGCGCGGCGTCGCAAGCCGCTCCTCCTCGGCCTCGCCGCCATCGTGCTCGCCATCGGCGCGCTCCAGGTCTCCTCGATGCTCCAGCGCGGCGGCGACGGGCCGATGGCCAGCGCCGAGCCGCCGGCGCGGATCACAACGGAGGCGCCGGCGCCCGCGCCGCTCGCCGAGCCCTCCGCCCCGGCCGCGGACCCGACGACGACACAGACGATCCCCGGCCCGGAGGCGGTGCGGGCCCCGACCTTCATGGGCCTGCCGGCGGCGCCGCTCTCGGGCGGCATCCCCGCGGGCGACCTCGTCATCACCGCGCCCTCGCTCGAGGAAGCCGCGAGCCGGATCATGCTGCCGCCCCGCCGCGACGAGGCAACGTCCTTCGCCGCGCGGGTCGTGCCGCCCGCGGCGGTCGGCGACGGCGCGCCGGACGCGGCGATGGCCGCCGCCCTCGCGGCCGGCCCGGTCTCGCCCCTCGTCGCCGGCCTCGACATCCCGGACGACGCCGCGCCCGCGCGCCTGCGCGACGCGGCCCGCGCCGGGGACGAGGCCGCCGTCTTCGAGCTCGCCGCGCGTCTCTCCGACGGGCGCGACGCCATGCGCGACCCCCGGCTCTCCGCGCGCCTGTTCGAGCGCCTGGCCGAGCGTGGCGTGGTCCCGGCGCAGTACCGGATCGGCCAGATCTACGACAAGGGCGTGGGGGTCGAACGCGATCCGGCGGCGGCCGAGATCTGGTATCGCCGCGCCGCCGAGAGCGGCAACGTCACCGCCATGCACAACCTCGCCGTCCTCCTCGCCGAGGGCGCCGTCGGCGGCGCGCCGGACTATACCGGCGCGATCGGCTGGTTCCGCCGCGCGGCGGAGCACGGCGTGCGCGACAGCCAGTACAATCTGGCCGTCCTCCTTGCGCGCGGCCTCGGCGCGCCGCAGGACGTGCCGGCCTCCTTCACCTGGTTCGCCATCGCCGCAGCGCAGGGGGATAC
>JBNPEA010000051.1:0-5357 GCA_051117315.1 Salinarimonas sp.
CGCCATGTGATGGAGAGTGGCCGGCTGGGCGTTGCCGGGGATGTAGTTGACCTTCCGCGAGACGTCGCGCGCGATCACGGGATCGGCGGTGAAGAAGGACAAATCGGTGTAGATGCGCGCCGTGATCGGGTGATAGTTGCCGGTGCCCACGTGGCAATAGGTCACGAGGTTGCCGCCCTCGCGGCGCACCACCATCGAGAGCTTGGCGTGGGTCTTCAGCTCGATGAAGCCGAACACGACCTGGACGGAGGCGCGCTCGAGGTCCCGCGCCCAGCGGATGTTCGCCTCCTCGTCGAAGCGCGCCTTCAGCTCGACGAGCGCGGTGACCGACTTGCCGGCCTCCGCCGCCTCGGCGAGCGCCGCCACGATCGGCGACTGCGAGGAGGTGCGGTACAGCGTCTGCTTGATCGCCACCACGTTCGGGTCGCGCGCCGCCTGCTCCAGGAAGCCCACCACCGAGTCGAAGCTCTCGTAGGGATGGTGGACGACGATGTCCTTCTCGCGGATCGCGGCGAAGGCGTCCCCGCCCTTCTCGCGGATGCGCTCCGGGAAGCGCGGCGCGTAGGGCTTGAACTTCAGCTCCGGCCGCTCCAGCCCGACGATCTGCGAGAGATCGTTGAGGGCCAGCATGCCCTCGACCTGGAAGACCTCGTCGGGCGCGACGTCGAGCTCGTCGGCGACGAACTGGGCGAGATCGTCGGACATGGAAGCTTCGATCTCGAGCCGGATGACGCTGCCGCGCCTGCGCTGCTTCAGCGCCGTCTCGAACACGCGCACGAGATCCTCCGCCTCCTCCTCGATCTCGAGGTCGGAATCGCGGATCACCCGGAAGCAGCCCTGCCCCACGCGCTCGTAGCCGGGAAAGAGCCGCGAGGCGTGCATCTCGATCGCCTGCTCGAGCGCGACGAAGCGCAGCCCCGCGCCGCCGTCCGGCAGCTTGATGAAGCGCTCGATCTTGAGCGGCATGCGGATCAGCGCGTTGAGCAGCCGCCCGTCGCTCTGGCGACGCAGCTTCAATGCGATCGACATCCCCAGATTGGGTATGAAGGGAAAGGGGTGGGCCGGGTCGATGGCGAGCGGCGTCAGGATGGGGAAGACGTGGTGGAGGAAGTGGTCCTCGAGCCAGGCGCGCTCGGCGGCATCGAGGTCGCCCTCGCCCACGAGGGCGATACCCTCCTCCAGCAGCTCCGGCGCGAGCAGGCGCCAGCGTTCCTGCTGGTCGCTCGCCAGGGTCGAGACCGCCTGCGCGATCCGCGCGAGCTGCTCGGAGGGGGTGAGCCCGTCCTGGCTCACAGCCGACACGTTGGAGCGCACCTGGCCCTTGAGGCCGGCGACGCGCACCATGAAGAACTCGTCGAGGTTGTTCGCCGAGATCGAGAGGAAGCGCAGCCGCTCGAGCAGCGGATGGTTCGGGTTCTGCGCCTCCTCCAGGACCCGGCGGTTGAACTGCAGCCAGGAGAGCTCGCGGTTGACGAACCGGTGCGGCGTGCCGCGCAGGTCGGCGCCCTCGGGCGCCTCTCCCTTCTGCACGGCGGGCGGGTTCTCCACCTCGGCGATGGCCTGCGCTTCCTCGCGGGTGATGTTGGCGCGCAAGATGCCCTCCTTCTCGTCGCCCCGATGACCCGCACTTGGACGACACCGATGTGACAGGGCGATGATAGAGGCAACGTCCTGCCGGAGGAAGAGCGCGGCCTGCCGGGCGCGCCCGGAAATCGGGCTAGTCCCCATCCTCGCCGTCGGCTGCCGGATCCGCGTCGCCGTCTCCCGTCAGCCGCGCCACGTACTCCGCCGCCATCGGGCGGGTGATGCGTCGCTTGGCCGAGAGCGCGTCCGCGTCGAGCGCGGCGACGGCCTCCCCGGCGGCGGCGAGCGAGCGCTCGAGGCGCAGCGCGAGGTAGTCGACGACGCTCGTGTCGACGACGAGCTGGCGGTCGAGGAAGAGCTTCACCAGCACGGCCTTGAACAGGCCGTCGTCCGGTGGGGCGAGCCGGGCCACGGGCGCGAGGCGCAGGCGCGAGAGGAGATCGCGGGTGGCGAGCCCCCACGCCTCGGGCGGGCTCGCCGCGGTGATCAGCACGAAGCCGCCGCGCTCGCGCACGCGGTTGAGAAGATGGAACAGGGCCGGCTCGTCGAGCGGCCCGGCATCGGCGTCCTCGACGAGGATCGCGCCGCCCGCGGCGAGGCGAGGAACGTCGTCCTCGCCGATGCGCCGCGCCGCGATCGCCTGCGCGCCGACACGCGCCGCCCAGATCGCCGCGAGATGGCTCTTGCCGGACCCGCGCGGCCCTTCGAGCCGCAGCACCGGGTCGCTCCAGCCCGGCCAGGCCTCGATGGCCGCATAGGCCTCCTCGTTCGAGGGGCCGACGAGGAAGTCCTCCTCCGCGTGGCTCGGTGCGCCGGCGAGATCGAGGGGGAGCTGGCGCATCCGCCCGCGGGGCTCATGCATCCCCGCCCTCCCGCGTGTGGCTCGCGCCGCGCGCGGCCCGGCCGTTCGCCGGATCGTAGAGGGCGCTCTGCAGGTAGCGCGCGATGCCGAAGCGGGTGAGCACGCCCACCATCGCAGCCAGCGGCACGGCCAAGAGCAGCCCGACGAAGCCGAACAGCGAGCCGAAGGCGAACAGCGCGAACATCAGCCAGACCGGATGGATGCCCACCGCCCCGCCGAGCAGCTTCGGCGAGAGGAAGTTGCCCTCCACGAACTGGCCGAACAGGAAGATCGCCAGCGTCGCCACGATCCAGATCCAGTCCGGCCAGAACTGCACGATGGCGACGCCCACCGACAGGAGCAGGCCGGTGATCGAGCCGACGTAGGGAATGACGGAGAGCAGCCCCGCGACGAGCCCGATCAGCGCGCCGAAGTTCAGGCCGAGGACGGTGAGCGCCAGCGCATAGAAGCCGCCGAGGATCAGGCACAGCGTCGCCTGCCCGCGCACGAAGCGCGAGAGCACGTCGTCGATGTCGCGCGCCAGCCGGCGGATCGTGTCGCGGTTGCGCAGCGGCAGCCAGCTGTCGACGGTGGCGACCATGCGGTCCCAGTCGACGAGCAGGTAGAAGGCGATGATGGGCGTGAGCACCAGGAGCGAGAAGACGGAGATGACGGTCTGCCCGCTCGCGAGCAGCGTGGTCAGCACGGTGCCGAGATAGCCCGCCCCCCGCGAGACGATGTCGCCGATGTTGCGCTGAAGCTCCGGCCCCGAGATCTCGATGCCGACGTAGTCGAGGAGCGGCGCGCCGCGCTCGACGATGAGGCTCTGCAGCCGGGTGACGTAGCCCGGCAGGGATTCGAGGAAGGCGGTGGTCTCCCGCGCCACGAGCGGCAGGATCAGCACCAGGACGAGCACCAGCACGAGCACGAAGGCGAGCAGGATGAGAAGCGTCGCCGTGAGCCGGCCGAGCCCGAGCCGCTCCAGCCTGTCCGCGATCGGATCGAGCAGGTAGGCGAGCGCCAGCGCCGCCACGAAGGGCAGCAGGATGTCGGAGAACAGCCACAGGAAGAACGCCGTGGCCACGAACGCGGCGAACCAGAACCCGGCCTGCTTCTGGATGGTCATCGATCACGCCCCGAAACGCGCCGGCCGAGCGGGCCGGCGACGCCCGCACAGGGCTACGCCGTGGCGCGGCGGGAGGCAAGACGCCGGGCTGCGGGATGGCGGGCGGGCGCGCGCAGGCGGCTACCCGAAGGCCGGCGCGGCTCCATTCCAAAGATCGATATTTCCCTTGCAAACCAACCATTAGTTATTATATAGATCGTCTTGTCATCATCGATGTGATGAGGATCGGCCATGGACGCACCGACCACAGTCGACGACCTCGAGCAGCGGGCCTGCCGCTCCCTCGCCTGGTATCTGGGCGTCGCCGAAGACAGGATCGTGACACGGGCGAACAGCCGCAAGTACGCGCCTCATTCCGGAGATCAGGCCGAGAACTCGCGGCTGGCCGAGATCTTCGGCCTCATGCGCCGGCTCAACGAGGCCGCGATCGGCGATCCGACGATTGGGGCGGCGACGGACGATCCGGTCGGGCTGCGGGACCTCCTCTCCATGGCCGCACTGGAAGTGTCTCACGCGGCAGCCGGCCGGCGCTATCATTGGGTCGAGCTCGGCCCCGAGCCGAGCAAGACCTGCCACATGCTTGAGCGGCTCTCGCAGCTCGGCGTCGCGCCCGCCAGCTACACCGCGGTCGACATCAACCCGGCGTCGGCGGAGACCATGCGGGCGAGCGTGTCGCGCATCCTGCCGCAGACGGGCGTGCGATCGCTCACGGTCGACTACGACACGATCGCCGCCGCCGACCTCGCCGTCGACGAGGATCCGATGGTGATCACGCACCTGGGCTTCCAGGAGGGCAACGATACGCCGGCGAACACGCGCGCACGGCTCCTGCGGCTCACCCGCCCCGGCGACCTCGTCCTGTCGGAGATGCAGGTGGTCGTCGATGGCGCCTTGAGCGGGATCGGTGCGTTCTACGCGCTGCCGGAGATGCGACGCTTCTCCGAGCTGACGGCGCGCTCGGTGACGCACGCGACGCTCGCCGACTACGCGCATTTCGTGGTGCCGGTCGATCTCGAGGACACGCCCCCCGTCCTCGCAGCCGTGTGCGCGCACGCCGTCGATCGCGATGCCGACAGGAGCGACGGCACGGTCGCGCTTCCAGCATGGGTGCTCACCAACGTCTGCATCAAGCTGTCCAGCCGGCAGTTCCGGAGCGTGCGCGAGGAGGGCGGGCATTTCCACGTGCCCTGGCAGGGCGCGACCGGGGACCGCACGATCGCGATCCAGCTCGCGCGGCGGCTGTGAGCGAACGCGAGCCGACGACGGCGGATCCGCCGCCCCGGGAGGCGCCGCTGTCGCCCGTCGCCCTGATCCCCGCCGGGATCGCCATCGTGGGCGTGACCTACGGTCTCGCGCGCTACACCTACGGCCTGTTCGTACCCCAGATCGGGGCCGCGTTCGCCCTCGACGCGTTCGTCCTCGGCCTGATCGCCAGCGGATCCTATGCCGCCTACCTGCTCGCGACGCTGTTCGGCTCGACCGTGTCCGCCACGCTCGGGCCGCGGCTGCCGGTCGTGCTCGGCGGCCTCGCGGCCGCGGGGGGCATGGCGCTGATCGGGCTCTCGGCCAATGCCTGGATGCTCGCCGCGGGTGTCGTGCTCGCCGGGGCGAGCCCCGGCCTCGCCTACCCGCCAATGTCGGACGCGGTGATGCGCCTCGTCGCCGAGCGCCACCAGAACCGCACCTACGCGCTGATCAACGCGGGCACGAGCTTCGGGGTGATGCTGTCTGTCCCGCTCCCCACCCTGTGCGCCCCCCCCTGTCGCCCTGCCTCGCCACTCTTCACCCCGCTGGCTCCCGCCCCCC
>JBNPEA010000151.1:0-25177 GCA_051117315.1 Salinarimonas sp.
GCGAGGTCCGGGCCTCGCCGACGAACGTCGAGGCCGGGCCTGCCCTCACCGGCGCGGTCCTCGTCAACAACGAGGCCTACTACCGCGTCTCCGACTTCCTCGCCCCGGAGCATTTCCACGAGGGGCTCCACCGGCGGATCTACGAGGTCACGGCGAGCCTGATCAAGGCGGGCAAGGTCGCGACCCCGATCACGCTCAAGACCTATCTCGGCGATGCCGACCTCGGCGGGCTCACGGTCTCGCAATACCTCGCCCGGCTCGCGGCGGAGGCGACGACGATCATCAACGCGCTCGACTACGGGCGCACGATCTACGACCTCGCCACCCGCCGGCAGCTGATCGGCATCGGCGAGGACATGGTCAACACCGCCTTCGACGCGCCGGTGGAATCCTCGCCGCGCGAGCAGATCGAGGAGGCCGAGCGCAAGCTCTTCTCGCTGGCCGAGACCGGCCGCACCGACGGCGGCTTCCAGCGGTTCACCGACGCGCTGACCGCGGCCATCGACATGGCGGCGAAGGCCTACCAGCGCGAGGGCAAGCTGTCGGGCATCTCGACGGGCCTCGTCGACCTCGACCGGATGATGGGCGGGCTCCAGCCCTCCGACCTCGTCATCCTCGCGGGACGCCCGGCCATGGGCAAGACCTCGCTCGTCACCAACATCGGCTTCAACATCGCCAAGGCGTACCGCGGCGAGAAGCGGCCGGACGGCACGATCGAGACGGTGAACGGCGGCGTCGTCGGCTTCTTCTCGCTGGAAATGTCGGCCGAGCAGCTCGCCACCCGCATCATCGCCGAGCAGTCCGGCGTGCCCTCCTACAAGATCCGCCGCGGCGACATCCGCGAGGACGAGTTCTACAGGATCACCGACGCCGCCCGCGAGATGCAGCAGATGCCGTTCTACATCGACCAGACCGGCGGCATCTCGATCGCGCAGCTCACGGCACGGGCGCGTCGCCTCAAGCGGCAGCGGGGGCTCGACATCCTCATCGTCGACTACCTGCAGCTGCTGTCGGGCTCGGGCAAGAGGGGCGAGAACCGCGTCCAGGAGATCACCGAGATCACGACGGGGCTGAAGGCGCTGGCCAAGGAGCTCGCCGTGCCGATCGTGGCGCTCTCCCAGCTCTCGCGCCAGGTCGAAGCCCGCGACGACAAGCGCCCGCAACTCTCGGACCTGCGCGAATCCGGCTCGATCGAGCAGGACGCGGACGTGGTCATGTTCGTCTACCGCGACGAATATTATCTACAGAACCGCGAGCCCAAGCCGGGAACGTCGGAGCACATCGAGTGGCAGGCCGAGATGGATCGCGCACACGGAAAGGCGGAGGTCATCATCGGCAAGCAACGTCACGGACCGACCGGCACCGTGCAGCTGTCGTTCGAAGCGAACATCACCCGCTTCGGCAACCTCGCCGACGAGGACAAGCTGCCCGAGCGGATGGGCGATTGAGGACGCGATGAGCCTTGCGCAAGAGCCCGGCGGACACCTGCCAGGCGCCGACGCCGCCACGCTGACGATCGACCTCGACGCGCTCGGCGCGAACTGGCGCCTGCTGCGCGACCGCTCGCGCGACGCGGCCTGCGCGGCCGTGGTCAAGGCGAACGCGTACGGCACCGGCATCGAGCGCGCCGTGCCCGCGCTCGCGGCGGCGGGCTGCCGCACGTTCTTCGTCGCGCAGGTATCGGAGGGCCGGCGGGTTCGCGCGGTCGCGCCCGCGGCCGAGATCTACCTGCTCGACGGCCTCCTTCCCGGCGGCGCGGGGGAGATGATCGCGGCGAACCTGCGCCCCGTGCTCGGCTCGGCCGCCGAGGTGCGCGAGTGGCTCGAGGCCTGCGGCGGCGCGGCGCTGCCTGCGGCGCTGCACGTCGACACCGGCATGAACCGGCTCGGGATGTCCCCGGACGAGGCGCTCGCTCTGAAGGCCGAGGGCGCCTTCGACCGCCTCGGCGAGACGCTGCTGATGACGCATCTCGTCATGGCGGAGGAGCCGGGCGCGCCGGCCAACGCCGGCCAGGTCGACGCCTTCCGGGCGTTGATGAGGGCGTTCCCCGATTGGCGCACCTCCTTCGGCAATTCCTCGAGCGGCTTCCTGCCCGATGCGCCGCCCTGCGACCTGGCGCGGCCCGGCTACAGCCTCTACGGCGGCAATCCGACACCGGGTCGCGACAACCCGATGCGGCCGGTAGTGCGGCTCGAGGCGTCGATCCTGCAGGTCCGCGACGTCCCCGCTGGTGCCGGCGCCGGCTACGGCACGCACTGGACGGCGCCCGGCCCGCGCCGCCTCGCGACGCTCGCCCTCGGCTACGCGGACGGGTACCCGCGCTCGGCGGGCGGGACGGACGCGAAGATCCGCGCGGGCACGCCCTTCGGCCAGGCCCTCGTGGGGGGCGTGCGCTGCCCCTTCGCGGGCGTGCTCTCGATGGATCTCACGATCCTCGACGTCACCGATGCGCCCGCAGCGGCGGCCACGCGCGGCGGCACGGCGGTGCTGATCGGCGACGGCCTCGAGATCGACGAGGTGGGGATGCGCGCCGGCACGATCGGCTACGAGATCCTCACCGGGCTCGGGCCGCGCTACCGGCGCGTCTACGTCGGCCGAGGAGGGGACGGCTGACATGGCCAAGCGCAGCGCCGTCTTCATCTGCCAGAATTGCGGGGCGGTCTACAATCGCTGGAAGGGCAAGTGCGAGGCCTGCGGCGAGTGGAACGCCGTCGTCGAGGAGATCTCCGACACCCCGCCCACCGCCGGGCCCTCGCTCTCGCGGCTCGCCCGCAAGGGGCGCGTCTTCCCGCTCGAGGGCCTGGCCGGCTCCTCCAAGGAGCCGCCGCGCACGGCGTCGGGCATGGCGGAGCTCGACCGCGTCACCGGCGGCGGCTTCGTGCGCGGCTCGGTGATCCTGATCGGCGGCGATCCGGGCATCGGCAAGTCCACCGTGCTGATGCAGGCCTCGGCGGCGCTCGCCCGGGCCGGGGAGCGCGTCGCCTACATCTCGGGCGAGGAGGCGGTGGGCCAGGTGCGCCTGCGCGCCGAGCGCCTCGGCCTCGCCGACGCGCCCGTCGAGCTCGCGGCGCAGACCAACGTCGAGGACATCGTCGCCACGCTCTCGCAGGGGCGCACGCCCGCCCTCGCCGTGATCGACTCGATCCAGACGATGTGGACCGAGACGGTGGACTCGGCGCCCGGCACGGTGACGCAGGTGCGCGCCTCGGCCCAGGCGCTGATCCGCTTCGCCAAGACCACCGGCGCGGCGGTGATCCTGGTCGGTCACGTCACCAAGGACGGCCAGATCGCCGGTCCGCGGGTGGTCGAGCACATGGTCGACGCGGTGGTCTCCTTCGAGGGCGATTCGGCGCACCACTTCCGCATCCTGCGCGCGGTGAAGAACCGCTTCGGCCCCACCGACGAGATCGGCGTCTTCGAGATGACCGGCAAGGGGCTCTCCGAGGTGGGCAACCCGTCGGCCCTCTTCCTCGAGGGGCGCGACGTGGCGGCGCCCGGCACCGCCGTCTTCGCCGGGATGGAGGGCACGCGCCCGCTCCTCGTGGAGGTGCAGGCGCTGGTCGCGCCGTCCTCGTTGGGCACGCCGCGGCGCGCCGTGGTCGGCTGGGACCCCGCGCGGCTGTCGATGGTCGTGGCGGTGCTCGAGGCGCATGCGGGGCTCAAGCTCGGCATGCACGACATCTACCTCAACATCGCCGGTGGCCTGAAGATCACCGAGCCGGCGGCGGACCTCGCGGCGGCGGCGGCGCTCGTCTCCTCGCTGTCGGGATCGCCGCTGCCCGCGGACGCCGTCTATTTCGGCGAGATCGGCCTGTCGGGCGCGGTGCGCCCCGTGTCGCAGGCGGCCACGCGCATGAAGGAGGCGGCGAAGCTCGGCTTCTCCTCGGCCGTCACGCCGGTCGCCCGTGGCGAGCGCGGCGAGACGAGCGGCCTCGACGCGCGCGAGATGGCCCATATCGGCGATCTCGTCGGCACCGTGGCGGCGCGCGGCGGCCGCTCGCGGACGCGGGCGATCGAGCGAGGATGACGGGCATGGAATCGTCGGCTATACGCTTTGCCCAGACGTCGAGCGGCAGCGCCGTGAAAACGCTTCATTTCGCCCTCAGGCCCGCGAGATCATGCCTGTACCCATCCTCGACCTGGTCGTCTTCGGCGTCGTCCTGATTTCGGCCCTCCTCGCCATGGTGCGTGGCTTCACCCGCGAGGTGCTCGCCATCATCGCCTGGGTGACGGCGGCCGCGGCCGCCTGGTTCCTGCACCCGATCGCGTTGCCGCTGGCGCAGGACTACATCGCCAACGGCACGATCGCGCTCGTCGCGGCCATCGCGGGCATCTTCGTGCTCACGCTGATCGTGGTCTCGCTGATCACGGTGAAGGTTTCCGACTTCATCCTCGATTCGCGCATCGGCGCGATCGACCGCTCGCTGGGGTTCGTCTTCGGCGCGGCCCGCGGCTTCCTGATCTGCGTCATCGGCTGGGTGTTCTTCGCCTGGCTGGTGCAGGGCCAGATGCCGGACTGGGCGGAAACCGCCCGCACCCGCGCGCTGCTCCAGTCCACGGGCGATTCGCTGATCGCGATGATGCCCGAGGATCCCGAGGGCGTGCTCCAGCAGTTCCGCACGCCGCGGGTCGAGGGCGACCCGGGCGAGCCTGCCGACGCGACGGCCCTGCCCGGCCGCAGCTGAGGCCGGGCCTTCTCGAAACGCTCCCGCGCTCCCATTTGGGACGGCGCGGGCGCCTCCGTTTCCGCTTCGGTCCGCTCATCCGAGGATACGCCATGACCGCGCACGCTGCCCTTCCCGCCCGCCTTCCCGCCCGCGACGACGATCTCGACGGCGACACGCTGCGCGAGGAATGCGGCGTCTTCGGCATCTTCGGCCATCCCGACGCCGCCGCGATCACGGCGCTCGGCCTGCACGCGCTCCAGCATCGCGGGCAGGAGGCGGCGGGCATCGTCACCTTCGACGGCGCACGCTTCCACGCCGAGCGCAAGCTCGGCCTCGTCGGCGATTCGTTCTCGCACCGCGACGTCATCGAGCGGCTGACCGGGGGCAACGCCATCGGCCACGTCCGCTACTCGACCACCGGCGAGACGGTGATGCGCAACGTCCAGCCGCTGTTCGCCGAGCTCGACGCCGGCGGCTTCGCCGTCGCCCACAACGGCAACCTGACGAACGGCCTGACCCTGCGCCGCGCGCTGATCCGCGAGGGCGCGATCTGCCAGTCGACCACCGACACCGAGGTGATCCTCCAGCTCTTGGCGCGCTCGCGCAAGCCGCGCATCGTCGAGCGCTTCCTCGACGCGCTGCGGGCGCTCGAGGGCGCCTACGCCCTCGTCTGCCTGTCGAACAAGAAGCTGATCGGCGCCCGCGATCCGTTCGGCATCCGCCCGCTCGTCATCGGCGAGCTCGACGGGCGCTACATCCTCGCCTCCGAGACCTGCGCGCTCGACATCATCGGGGCGCGCTTCGTCCGTGACGTCGAGGCCGGCGAGGTCGTGGTCGTGACCGCCGACGGGATCGAGAGCCTGCGGCCCTTCCCCGCCGTGCCCGAGCGGCCGTGCGTCTTCGAGTACATCTACTTCGCCCGGCCGGACTCGATCGTGAACGGCAAGAGCGTCTACGAGGCCCGCAAGAATCTCGGCGCCCAGCTCGCCGCCGAGGCACCGGCCGACGTCGACGTCGTCGTGCCGGTGCCCGATTCCGGCGTGCCCGCGGCGATCGGCTACGCCCAGGCCTCGGGCGTGCCGTTCGAGATGGGCATCATCCGCAACCACTATGTCGGGCGCACCTTCATCCAGCCGACGCAGTCGGTGCGCGAGCTCGGCGTGCGCATGAAGCACTCCGCCAACCGCGGCGTGATCGCGGGCAAGCGCATCATCCTCGTCGACGATTCGCTGGTGCGCGGCACGACGTCCGTGAAGATCGTGCGCATGATGCGCGAGGCCGGCGCCAAGGAGGTGCACTTCCGCATCGCCAGCCCCCCGATCAAGCACCCGGACTTCTACGGCATCGACACGCCCGAGCGCGACAAGCTGCTCGCGGCGACGCACGACCTCGAGGCGATGCGGACGTATATCGGCGCCGACAGCCTCGCCTTCCTGTCGATCGACGGGCTCTATCGCGCACTCGGCTTCGAGGGGCGCAACCCCGAGCGCCCGCAATTCACCGATCATTGCTTCACGGGCGAGTACCCGACGGGCCTGACCGATCTCGGCGTCGAGACGCCCAAGCGCCTCGCGCTTCTCGCCGAAGCCGACTGAGCAGACGAGGTGGACACGCTCATGGACAAGCCGCTCGAGGGACGTATCGCCGTCGTCACCGGCGCATCGCGGGGGATCGGCCGCGCAGCCGCGCTGGAATTCGCCCGCGCGGGGGCGCATGTCGTGGCGCTCGCGCGCACGCAAGGTGCGCTCGAGGAGCTCGACGACGAGATCCGCGCTCTCGGCGCGACGGCGACGCTGGTGCCGCTCGACCTCAAGGACTTCGATGCGCTCGACAGGCTGGGCGCGGCGCTCCACGAGCGCCACGGCCGCGTGGACGTGCTCCTCGGCAATGCCGGCCTGCTGGGCCAGCTCGCGCCGATCAACCAGGTCGATCAGGGCAGCTGGGACGCGGTGATCGGCGTCAACCTCACCGCCAACTGGCGGCTGATCCGCTCGCTCGACCCGCTGCTGCGCGCCTCCGACGCGGGAAGGGCGATCTTCCTGACCTCCGGCGCCGCCCACAAGGCGAAGGCCTATTGGGGTCCCTATGCGATCTCCAAGGCCGGGCTCGAGGTGCTCGCCCGCACCTGGGCGGACGAGATCCGCAACATCACGGCCGTCAAGGTGATGCTGGTCAATCCGGGCCCGCTGCGCACCCGCATGCGCGCCTCCGCCATGCCCGGCGAGGATCCGATGACGCTCCCGACCCCCGAGGACCTCGCCCCCAGGATTCTGGCGCTCGCCCTCCCCTCCTGGCAGGAGACGGGCCGTATCTACGACTTTCCGACCGATCGCGTGATCGACGCGCAGCCGCCGGGGTGACGCCGGGCACGTCCGAGCCGTCCCCGATTTGACAGCGCCGCCGCTCTTGCCCACTTAGACCCTTCGCGTCGTCGCCCAGGGGCGGCGTCGGCGCGCGCCCCGTCTCCGTCGCGCCCGCCCGGGAACCCCCTTCTATGAAAGTCGTCGTCGTCGAGTCGCCCGCGAAGGCCAAGACGATCAACAAGTATCTCGGCCGGGACTACGAGGTCCTGGCGAGCTTCGGCCACATCCGCGACCTGCCGGCCAAGGACGGCTCCGTGGACCCGGAGAACGACTTCCATATGCTCTGGGAGCTCGAGGACCGCGGCGCGAAGCGGCTCTCCGAGATCGCCAAGGCCGTGAAGGGCGCCGACAAGCTGATCCTCGCCACCGACCCGGATCGCGAGGGCGAGGCGATTTCCTGGCACGTGCTGGAGGCGCTCAACGAGAGGCGCGTCCTCAAGGGCGTGCCGATCGAGCGCGTCACCTTCAACGCCATCACCAAGGATTCCGTCGCCGCCGCCATGCGCGCCCCGCGCGAGATCGACCAGGCGCTGGTCGACGCCTACCTGGCGCGCCGCGCGCTCGACTATCTCGTCGGCTTCACCCTCTCGCCGGTGCTCTGGCGCAAGCTGCCGGGCTCGCGCTCGGCGGGGCGCGTGCAGTCGGTGGCGCTGCGCCTCGTCTGCGACCGCGAGCGCGACATCGAGAGCTTCGTGCCGCGCGAGTACTGGTCCCTCGTCGCCACGCTCGCGACCAAGGACGGCGGCGTCTTCGACGCCCGCCTCGTCGGCGCCGACGGCAAGAAGATCACCCGCCTCGACATCGGCAACGGCGAGGACGCCGAGCGCTTCAAGACGGACCTCGACCTCGCGACCTTCTCGGTCTCGACCATCGAGGCGAAGCCCGCCAAGCGCCACCCGCAGCCGCCCTTCACCACCTCGACGCTCCAGCAGGAGGCCTCGCGCAAGCTCGGCCTGGCTCCCGCGCAGACCATGCGCCTCGCCCAGCGCCTCTACGAGGGCATCGAGATCGGCGGCGAGACGGTCGGCCTCATCACCTACATGCGGACCGACGGCGTCGACATGGCGCCGGAGGCGGTGCGCGCCGCCCGCGCCGTGATCGGCCGCGAGTTCGGCGACCGCTACGTCCCGGACGTGCCGCGCAAGTACACGACCAAGGCCAAGAACGCCCAGGAGGCGCACGAGGCCGTGCGCCCCACCGACATGGGCCGGCTGCCCAAGCAGGTGGCCCGCTACCTCGAGCCCGAGCAGGCGCGGCTCTACGAGCTGATCTGGGTGCGCACCATCGCCTCCCAGATGGAATCCGCGCAGCTCGAGCGCACCACGGCGGACATCGCCGCCAAGGTCGGCCCGCGCGTGCTCGACCTGCGCGCCACCGGCCAGGTGGTGAAGTTCGACGGCTTCCTCACCCTCTACCAGGAGGGGCGCGACGACGAGGAGGACGAGGAGTCCGGACGGCTGCCGCCGATGGCGGCGGGCGATCGGCTCGAGCGTCAGCGCATCGCCGCGACCCAGCACTTCACCGAGCCGCCGCCGCGCTATTCCGAGGCGAGCCTCGTCAAGCGGATGGAGGAGCTCGGCATCGGGCGCCCCTCGACCTACGCCTCGATCCTGCAGGTGCTCAAGGATCGCGAGTACGTCACGCTCGACAAGAAGCGGCTCCACGCCCACGACAAGGGCCGCATCGTCGTCGCCTTCCTCGAGGCCTTCTTCAAGCGCTACGTGGAGTACGACTTCACCGCCGCGCTGGAGGAGCAGCTCGACCGGATCTCCAACCACGAGATCGACTGGAAGCAGGTTCTGCGCGACTTCTGGCGGGACTTCTCGGCGGCGGTGGGCGACACCAAGGACCTGCGCACCACGCAGGTGCTCGACGCCCTCAACGATTACCTCGCCCCGCACATCTTCCCGCCCAAGGCCGACGGCTCGAACCCGCGCGCCTGCCCCTCCTGCGCGGACGGCCAGCTGTCGCTCAAGCTCGGCAAGTTCGGCTCCTTCATCGGCTGCTCGAACTATCCCGAGTGCCGCTACACCCGCCAGCTCTCCGCCGCCTCCGCCGACGGCGACGCCGAGGGCGGCCAGCCGGGCACGCGCGTCCTGGGCAAGGACCCGGAGACCGGCCTCGACGTGACGCTCCGTGACGGGCGGTTCGGCCCCTTCATCCAGCTCGGCGAGGCCGAGGGCGAGACGAAGCCCAAGCGTTCCTCGCTGCCCAAGGGTCTCGCGCCGTCCGCCGTCGATCTCGAGATCGCGCTCAAGCTGCTCTCGCTGCCCCGCGAGGTGGCGAAGCACCCCGAGAGCGGCGAGCCGATCAAGGCCGGCATCGGGCGCTTCGGCCCCTACGTGCAGCACGGCAAGACCTACGCCTCGCTCGGCCGCGACGACGACGTGCTCGAGATCGGCGGCAACCGCGCGATCGATCTCATCGTCGCCAAGGAGAGCGGCGCCGGCGGGCGGCGCGGCGGCGGTGATCCCGGGCGGGCGCTGGGCGAGGATCCGCAGAGCGGCAAGCCCATCGTGGTCAAGGCCGGCCGGTACGGCGCCTACGTCACCGACGGCAAGACCAACGCCACACTGCCCAAGGGCACGGAGGCGGATGCCGTCACCCTCGCCGAGGCGCTGCCGCTGCTCGAGGCGCGTCGCGCCGCCGGCGGGACGAAGAAGGCGTCCGCGCGCAAGGGGACCGGGAGCAAGGCGTCCGGCGCCAAGGCGGGCGCGGCGAAGACGACGCGCAAGAAGGCCGCCGCGGACGGCGAGGCCGGCGAGGCGCCGGCGAAGAAGGCCGCGACGCCGGCGACGGCCAAGAAGAGCGTGACGAAGAAGACCGCGACGAAGGCGACGGCGACGAAGAAGGCCGCCGCGACGAAGAAGCCCGCCGCGAAGGCGCAGCCGGCCGACACCGCGGAGGCTCCGCCGCGCGCGCGCAAGGCGGCCTCGTGAGCCTGCGCGACGGCGCCCGCCGTATCCGCGCGGACCTCTCCACCCTGGCGCGGGCCGTGCGCGATCCGCACGCGCCCCGCTCGGCGAAGGTCCTCGCCGTCGTGATCCTGCTGTACGTCGTCAGCCCATTCGACCTCGTGCCGGACTGGAGGGCGCTCACCGGGCTCGGAGACGATCTCCTCGTCGTCGTCGGCGGCCTCGCCGGGCTGCACCGGCTGATCCCGCCCGAGCAGCTCGCCGATCACCGTGCCCGCGTCGAGGCCGGCCGGCCGCCCCTGCCGCGGGGCCGCGCGCGTCCCCTCGCCGGAGCCGTCATGTGGCTCGTGGCGCTCACCGCGCTCGCCTGGTGGGGCTTCGGCTGGATCGCGGGGGCGTGAGATGCGCCTCGCGCTGGTGACGCTCGTCGTGCCGGACTACGACGCCGGCCTCGCCTTCTTCGTCGCGGGCCTGGGCTTCTCCCTCGTCGAAGACACGCCGCTCTCGCAGACCAAGCGCTGGGTCGTGGTGCGCCCGCCCGGCGGCGGCTCGGACATCCTCCTCGCCCGCGCCGCGACGCCGATCCAGGCCGCCCGCGTCGGCGACCAGACCGGCGGGCGCGTCGCCTTCTTCCTCCACACCGACGATTTCGCCCGCGACCGCGCCCGTATCGAGGGCGCCGGCGGGCGGTTCCTCGAGGCCCCGCGGCGGGAGGATTACGGGGTCGTGGCGCAGTTCGCGGACCCGTTCGGGAACAGGTGGGACCTGGTGGAGCCGGGGTGACGGCGCCCGGCCGGGCCGGGCGACCTTGCACATCCGCCCGGAACACACTAAGTGCGTGCCTCGATCGAAGAGCCAGGAGATCATCCGACATGGACACGCGCCTCGCCGCCTCCGCCCCCTCGGTGCCGCTGCGAGACGTTTCGTGCCATGCCTGCTTCGATCAGCCTCTCCAACCTGTCCTTCGCCACGCCTCGCGGTGAGTCCGTCCTCACCGCGCTCTACCTCGATCTCGGTGCCGAGCTCACCGGCATCGTCGGTCGCAACGGCACGGGCAAGACGACGCTGCTGCGGCTCGTGGCGGGCGACGCTTCAGCCCCGCAGATCCTTGTAGAACAGCTTCGTCGCCCCGAGCCCGCCCTGCGGCCACAGTGCGAAATCGGGGATGACGCCCACCGGCACCCAGCCGCCGCGGACATAGAGCCGCTCGGCGTCCGATTCCGGCGTCGTGTCCAGCACGAGCAGCCACAAGCCGGCGGCGAGCGCCTCGCGCTCGGCGGCGGCCAGGAGGGCCGCGCCGATGCCCCTCCCCTGCGCGCGGGGATGGACGAGCATCTTGGCGAGGTCGCCACGGTGGGGCTGGTTCGGCTTGCCGGCGGCACAGACCTGGACCGTGCCGAGCGCCCGGCCGTCCCCGTCCTCGGCGACGAGCAGGATCGTCCCGCCCGTCGCGACGCTCTCTGCGACGCCGCGCCAGAAGCCGAGCGCTTCCTCACGGGGCGTGTCCGCCATCAGCGAGACGGAGGCGCCGTCGGCGACGCAGGCGCGGTGGATGTCCGTGAGCGCGTCGCAGGCGGCGCGCGCGTCGTCGGCGTCGAGGCGGCGGATGGAGAACGCGGTCATGCTGGAGGCGTCCCTCGGGCGGGCAGGCGCGAGAGCACGACCGCGTAGCGGGCGGGCGTCTCGCCGGGATTGTGGAAGGCGATGGGGGCGTCGAGGCGCACGAACAGGCAGTCACCGGCCGCGAGCCGCGTGGTCTCGCCGCCGATCGTCAGCTCGAGGCTGCCCTCGAGGAGCCAGACCTGCTGGGCGATGCCGTGGAAGCCGAACGCGTTGTCGAGGACGACGCGCCCGCCCGGCGGGAAGGTCACGTCGACGATCTCGGCGGCGCCCCTGGCCGCGGGCGGCGAGACGTTGCGACGCACGTAGCCGCTTTGCGGGTCGGTCCAGGCGGGCTGGTCCGCCCTCCGTGAGAGCGGCGCGCCGCCGCCCTCCCCTCCTTCCCCGGACTCCGCGAACAGCGACGCCACGCTCGTGCCGAGCCCGGCGGCGAGGCGCGCCAGCAGCGCCGCGGTCGGGCTCGCCTCCCCCCGCTCGATCTTGGACAGGGCCGCGCGTGACACGCCGGAGGCCTCGGCGAGCGCGTCGAGCGTCATGCGCCGCGCGTGCCGGGCGGCACGGATGCGGTCGGAAAGCGTGTCGGTTGATTCCATGTTGAGAGAATATTTCTCATATCATGGAAGTCAAGCCACCACTCTCGTCCGGATTGCGACGCAGGTCGGGGACCCGAGACTCGACGAGGCGGCGCACGTGTTCCTCGGAGCGCAGAACCGGTGGACGGCCTCGGCGTTGATGCGCTATCGTCTGGATGCGAGAGGCGGAGGTTCTTGCGTGGCCGAGCGGAAGCGGGACGAGATGTCGGTGAACGTCACGACGGCGGCTGTCGAGTCGGCCCCGAGGGCTCCCAAGCGCCCGGCGCGACCCGCCGATGGGGTCGACCGAGACGCCCTGCGCGGCAAGGTGATGGAAAAGTTCCCGAACATCCGGGCGCGCCTGGCCGAGTGACGCCGCGCTCCATGCAGCCGAATTGGCTGACGGCCGCCGATGTCGTGGCGATCAACCAAGCCGAGGTGGCGGAAACGGGTGAGCCGTTCGCACTCGTCAGACCGGACATGCTGGAAAGCGGCCTCGGCAGTCCGATGAACAGGCGCCTGTACCAGGGCGAGGAGGACATCCTCGTCCTAGGCGTCTGTCTCCTGCTCGCGATCGCTCGACGTCATCCCTTCGCTCAAGGCAACAAGCGAACCGCCTTCACGGCATTCAACATGTTCCTCGAGCTCAACGGCTATGCCTTGGACATTCCGGACCGTGCGATCTGGGGCGACAGGGTCGTGTCGCTCATGCTCGGTCGGATGACCGAGGCGGACTTCGTCGCCGAGATCGACCGATACGTCGTTCCCCTGAACGGCTGAAGGCCGCGACAAGCTGGGACCAGCGGCGGAAGTGATTTCCCGCCGCGCAGCGAGCGCCGTCCTCAAGCCGTCTTCTCGAACAGCTCCCGCCCGATCAGCATGCGGCGGATCTCGCTCGTGCCGGCGCCGATCTCGTAGAGCTTGGCGTCGCGCAGCAGGCGGCCCGTCGGGTAATCGTTGATGTAGCCGTTGCCGCCGAGCAGCTGGATCGCATCGAGCGCGATCTGGGTGGCGAGCTCGGCCGCGTAGAGGATGGCGCCGGCGGCGTCCTCGCGGGTGGTGCGGCCGCGGTCGCAGGCCTTGGCGACGGCGTAGACGTAGGCCTTCGCGGCGTTCATGCGAACATACATGTCCGCGACCTTGCCCTGGACGAGCTGGAACGTGCCGATCGGCTGGCCGAACTGCTTCCTCTCGTGGACGTAGGGCATCACCACGTCCATCGCCGCCTGCATGATGCCGAGCGGCCCGGCCGCGAGCACGGCACGCTCGTAGTCGAGGCCCGACATCAGCACGCGCACGCCCCGGCCCACCTCGCCGAGCACGTTCTCCTCGGGGACCTCGCAGTCCTCGAACACGAGCTCGCAGGTATCCGAGCCGCGCATGCCGAGCTTGTCGAGCTTCTGGTGGGTGGAGAAGCCCGCCATCCCCTTCTCGATCAGGAAGGCGGTGATGCCCTTCGGCCCGGCGTCCGGGTCGGTCTTGGCGTAGACGACGAGCGTCTCCGCGATCGGGCCGTTGGTGATCCACATCTTGGTGCCGTTGAGCACGAAGCGGTCGCCCTTGCGGTCCGCGCGGGTGCGCATCGAGACGACGTCCGAGCCCGCGCCGGGCTCCGACATCGCGAGCGCGCCGACGTGCTCGCCGGAGATCAGCCTGGGGAGGTAGCGCTCCTTCTGCGCCTTGGTGCCGTTCCTGCCGATCTGGTTGATGCACAGGTTCGAATGGGCGCCGTAGGACAGGCCCACCGAGGCGGAGGCGCGGGAGATCTCCTCCATCGCCACGACGTGCTCGAGATAGCCGAGCCCGGTGCCGCCGTCCTCCTCCGCGATGGTGATGCCGTGCAGGCCCATCTCGCCCATCGGCACCCACAGGTCGCGGGGGAACTGGTTCGTCCGGTCGATCTCGGCGGCGCGCGGGGCGATCGTCTCCTGCGCGAAGGCGGCGACGCTCTCGCGGATCGCGTCGGCGGTCTCGCCGAGGTCGAAGTCGAAAGCGGGTGCGGCGTTGGGGATCATCGGGGGCGCTCCTCGCGCGATTGCTCTCGAGCGGGTTATATCAGGCGGGCGTGGCGTGTCACCGGTCGGGTGGTCGCGCCCGACGAAGGGAAGAGCGATGAGCCAGGCCGAGAACGACACCCCCAACCGCTGGCCCTGGCCGCCGATCGTCTATTTCCTGGCCATCGTCGGAGGCTTCCTGATCGAGCGGAACCTCGTCCCCACGAGCCACGGCGGCGGCATGGCGCTCGGCGTGCTCGGCGTCGTCGCGATCCTCGCCGGGCTCGGGCTCGACCTCTGGACGGCGTGGACCTTCTCGCGGGCGCGCACCACCATCATGCCGCATCGCGGGGCGAACGCGCTCGTGACGTCGGGGCCGTTCCGGTTCTCGCGCAACCCGATCTACGTCGGCAACACGCTGCTCACCGCCGGGCTCGGCCTCGTCTTCGACAATCTCTGGCTCGTCGGCTTCGCCGTCGTGGCGGCCTTCCTCGTGCAGAAGCTCGCCATCGAGCGCGAGGAGGCGCACCTCGCGCGGCGGTTCGGGGAGGAGTGGCGGGCCTACGCGGCGCGGGTGCGGCGCTGGCTGTGAGGCCGGCTCGGACGCCGCCTCCTCAGACCCCCTTGTCGCGGCAATAGCCCAGCGCCTCGTAGCGCGGCCGGTCGCGCGGATCGCAGTCGCTGGCCAGGAACTGCTCCCATTCGCGCTCGGTGCCGTAATAGGCGTTGCGGTCGACCTCGCCGCGCACGCCCGGCACCGTGCCGGTCTGGGTCCATTGCCAGAAGCTCCAGCGCCGGTCGCGGTAGCGCTCGTGCGGCTCGGCGGCCACCGAGCGCAGCCAGAAGGTGGCGTCGAAGTCGCGGCCCTCGAGCACGTCGCGGTGGAAGTTGATGTCGGTGTAGATGATCGGCAGGCGGCCGTAGTGCTGGTGCAGCATCGCGAGGATGATGCGCGTCTTCTCCAGCGCCTCCTCCGGCGGCACGCGGCGGGTGCAGGAGCGGGAGTGGTTGTTCCACTCCATGTCGAGCACCGGGGGCAGCATGTCCGGCTCGTTGGGCACGTTGTCGATGAACCATTGCGCCTGCTCGTGCGCCGGGCGGCACCAGTAGACGAAGTGGTAGGCCCCGCGCGGGATGCCGGCGCGGCGCGCGCCCTCCCAGTTCTCGCGGAACTTCGGGTCGATGTGGTCGCCCCCTTCCGTCGCCTTGATGAAGGCGAACCGGGTGCCCGCCTGCCGCACGCGGTTCCAGTCGACGTCGCCCTGCCAGCGCGAGACGTCGATGCCGTGCACCGGCAGCGCGTGCACCCGCCGCACCCCCGGATGCGGATCGTTGTCGCCCTTGGCCGGGTAGAAGTCGGGGGCGAGCGAGCAGCTCGCCACGACGAGGCCGAGGGCGAGCGCGGCGAGGCGGGGAAGGACGCGGGCGGGCGCTAGGGTCATCGGGCTTTCCGGGAGAGGACGCACGCGCCGAGGATTCAATCGGCAATCCCTACGATCCGGTAAACAGGATAGCGCGACGCTTCGAAATGGCGAGCCCGACCCGCGGCTTGCGGCGTTCTCAGCCGCCGAGCCGGCGGGCCAGGCGAAGCTGCGCCTCGCAGAGCTGCGCGATGCGGCCCCAGGCCTCGATACCGGCGTCGAGCTGTTCCTCGAACCACGCCGGACCCGGCGGCACGTCCACCGCCTCCAGGATGGCGATGCCCTGGCCCAGCAGCTGCGTCGCGCCGAGCAGGCGCTGCGCCACGTCCCGCGCCTCGCGCAGGTTGCTCGCGAAGACCGTGAGGTCGCCTTGGATCGTCAGCAGGACCGCCATCTGCTGGACCTCGTCGATCAGCGACGCGACGAGGGTCTCGTACTGCACGATCAGGTCGTCGAGCTCCTGGTTCCTCGCCTCCATCTCCTTCCCGAACTCGGTGATCTCGCCGACCTCGTCCTTGATGTCGAACCCGACAGCGAGGGCGAGCGGGCCGAACTCCGTCGCGGTGAAGGCCGTCTTCGCGATGGAGAACCCGAATTTCAGCGCCGGCACGATCTCCGTCGTGGCGCCCTTGGCGATCTCCTGGTCGATATCGTCGATCTGGCCTTGCAGAGCGGAAATCTGCAGTGAGAGCGAGCGGATGTCGTTGGACTGGGCCGCCTGCCGGACCGCCGCCGCGAAGCGCGCCGCATCGTCCGCGATCTGGTTCTGGAGGAAAGCGGCGAGCGCATCGACATTGGCGGAGACGGTCAGCGCGGTCGAATGCGAATCCGGGTCGAGCGATGTCGTCGCCCGGGAGAGCGTCGACAGAACGGAGCGCCAGGTCGCCAGCGACTCGGCGTAGTCCGGGCTCGACGGATCTGACGTGTCGAGGGTCCGCGCCGTCGGGAGCAGCGCACCGCCGAGGTTCTGCACCTGCTCCGCGATGGTGACGAGCGCCTGGAGCGTCGCGAGGATGCCGGCGGAAAGGTCGTCGCCACGCTGGTACTCCTCGACGTGCAGCCGCAGCAGCGCCTGATCCTCCGGCAACGTCGGCAGGATGGTGAGCGAGAGATCCGGCTGCCCGAGGATCAGCCGCGCGTTGGCGGAGAGCACGGAGAACGCGGCCGTGAGGCTCCGCGCCGCGGCGGGCACGCCGGGCACGACGAGGTGCGGCCGGTTCAAGATCGGGTGGGTGGTCGGCACCGGCATTCCGGGGGCTCCATCAGCTCTCGTCGAGGATTTCGCGGGCGATCTCCTCGGAGCGTGCGAGGTCCGCCATCATCGCCGCGAGCTGCGCGGACAAGATCGGCGTCAGCGGCGGTGTCTCGAGGATTGTCTCGAGGGCCGCCCCGATCTGCTGAATCGCCGTCGTCATGTTGGCGATCCCCCCCGAGAGCCCGGTCAGCGCCAGCTTCAGCGACAGGAGCGGCGCGCGCGCGGCAGACAGCTGGCCGATCTGACGCTCGACCTGCTGGAGATCGCTCATCGCCTTGTTGGCCTCGTCGAGCGCCCGGAGGATGTCGTTCATGTCCTCGATCAGGCGAATGATCGACAAGCCTGCGAACAGCAACTCCCAGGGATGCGTCTCGTAGTAGTGAATTCGATCCTCGGCGCTCTTCAGCTGCTGATTGAGAGCCACCGCGCGATCCTGCGCCGCGGCGATTTCCGCCTCGAGCGCGTCCAGGTCGGAGGAGATTCGCGAGATGGACTGGTCGACGCCTTCACTGAAGGGCGCGAGCTGCTGCTCGAGATAGGTCGTGTCGCTGTTCTCGACGGCCATCTGCGCGCGCAGCGAGTCGGCGAACGACAAGAGCGCGGCATCGTCGGTGCGGTCCACGTTGTCCCAGGAGCTCGCGAGCTGGTCGTCGAGGAAGACGATCGAGGTCATCGTTCCGACGACGAGGTCGCGCAAGCCGGCGTTCCATTGCGCCAGGGTCGCGTTCAGCGCGTCGAGATCGGAGGCGAGGCCGGGCACCACTGATGGGTCGACCTCGATCGCGGCCACCGCGGCGATCTGCTGGTCGATCGCCCCGACGCCGTCGACGGTCAGACGAGTCGCGCGCGAGAGCATCTGCGAGGGCCGGAGCGCGCGCAGGCGCGCGTCCTTGGCGAGGGCGGCGTCGAAAGCCGCCGCTCGGCTCGGGGCGTTCATGGCGGTCTCTCCGGTTCAGGCCGCGTGGGCCGAAGGCTCGAGCGGGACGTTCGCCGCCTGGGCGATCGCCGCCTGGGTCGGCAGCTCGGAGCCGGTGTTCACCCAGTCGATGTTGCGGCCTGCAGTCATCAGCGATTCGGCGATGGCTATCGTCGATTCCCAGTCCTGCTGGGCCGTCTCGAGCTCGGCGCACAGGATGATCGAGACGGTCTGCGGCGTCGCCGACGGGTCGTCCTGCTGCAGGCTCTCGAGATACTGCTCGGGCGCCTGCAGGTCGGCGATCGTCTGGCTGATGCCGTTGTCGATCTGCTGCCAGGCGGTAACGAGGTTCTGCAGCGCGCCGACAGTGTTGCCGAGCGTGGTCGTGATGTTCGTGATCTGGGCCAGCATGCCGTTGATCATCGACACCTCGGCCTGGTCGTTGGCGAGTTGCTCCTGGTCCGCCTTGAGCTGGTTGGCGGTCTGGTCGTAGCTGTAGCCGCCGTAGCCGGCCGACCCGACGCCGCCGACGATGAGGAGGATGCCGCCCGCCACGATCACCGTCGACAGGCCGGCCGTCTCGAACTCCGCGAGCGCGCCCACCGCGACGGCGAGGCCGCCGACGACGACGGCGACAGCGCCGAGCCCGATGATGGCGATGTCCTTGTTCAGCGCCGCCTGCTCGGCAGCGATCTTCTTCTGCAGCTGCGCGATCTCGCCCTGATCGCCGCCGAGCGCCGTGTTCGCCGTGTCGTAGTCCGTCATGAACGCCGACTGATCGGCCTCGACCTCGGTCATGTACTGGGAAATGACCTCGTAGGTCTGCTGCGACGCGTCGAGCTGCGTCCGCACGAGCGACTGGAGCGCCTGGAGGCTCGCGATCAGCCCGTCGATCTGGTTCGGGTAGAACTGGTTCTGGTCAGCCATGTTCTCGGCGTAGGTGTAGAGCGACGAGTACAGGTTCTCGAAGGTTTCGCCGAAGCTGATCAGCCCTTGCAGGCGGTTCCAGACCTGGCCGCTGTAATCGGTCAGCCACGCATTCGCGTGCCCCTGCGCGGTCGCGAGCTGGTCGTTGATATCGCGCAGCCCGTCGACGTCGACGTAGGGGAACTGCGGCTGCTGCGTGATCGCGTGCGCATACACGTTCATCTGGATGATCAGCGTGCCCGTGTCGGTCGTCGTCACGCCCATGCTCGGCTTGCTGAGATCGCCCATGGTGCCCCCTCGTGGTCGCTAGGAATACGCACGGCCGGGCGCGTCCGAGTGCGCGCGCTCTCTGAGAACCAATGCGAGACAGGCCGTGTCGCTCGATGTCGTGCCCAGGACGCCGTGTCTGCGGAACGCAGGCGTCGACGTAGAGAGAGGTCAGCACAATGAACGAGAATTAGCAACCCCGAATCGACTGTGTGATAAATCTGCAGTAACTCGAGGTCGTCCGCCCGACGCAAGTCCGTGCCGAATCTCACCCGATCCCGAACCAGACGCTGGCGATCCCCAGGAAGGCGAAGAAGCCCACCACGTCCGTGACCGTCGTCACGAACGGCCCCGACGAGACCGCCGGGTCGATCTTGAAGCGATCGAGGACGAGCGGGATGACGATCCCGCCCAGCGCCGCGGAGGCGAGCGTGATCACGAGCGCGAGCCCGATCACCGGCCCGAGGCTCGGCAGGTCGAACCAGATCGCGGCGATGATCCCCATCACCACGGCGAAGGCCATGCCGTTGAGCAGGCCCACGATCATCTCGCGGCGCACGATGCGCATCGCGTTCGCCCGCCCCAATTGCCGCGTGCCGAGCGCGCGCACGGCCACCGTCATGGTCTGCGTGCCGGCGTTGCCGCCCATCGAGGCGACGATCGGCATCAGGACGGCGAGCGCCACCATCTGCTCCAGTGCCTCCGCGAAGAAGCCGATCACCACAGAGGCGAGGATCGCGGTGAGCAGGTTGACGGCGAGCCAGGTGAAGCGCGAGCGGGTAATGTACCAGACCGAGTCCGACAGCTCCTCGTCCGCCTTGACGCCGCCGAGCGCCTTGATGTCGGCGTCCGCCTCCTCCTCCAGGACGTCGACGATGTCGTCGACGGTGATGACGCCGACCATCCGCCCGGCGGCGTCCACCACGGCGGCGGAGACGAGGTTGTAGCGGGTGAACTCGCGCGCTGCCGCCTCCTGCGTGTCGGTGGCGAGGATCGCGTGCTCGGCCGGGGTCATGATCTCGGCGATGCGCTTGGGGCGCTGGGTGCGCAGGATGCGGTCGAGCGAGACCGAGCCCTTGAGCCGCACCGTGGGATCGACGACGTAGATCTCGTAGAACGTCTCCGGCAGGTCCTGGCTCTCGCGCATGAAGTCGATCGTCTGGCCCACCGTCCAGAACGGCGGCACGGCGATGAACTGCGTCTGCATGCGCCGGCCGGCGGCGTCCTCCGGCAGGTCGAGGGAGCGCTGCAGCGCCGCCCGCTCCATCACGGGCAGCTGCTGGAGGATCTCGAACTTCTCCTCGTCGCCGAGGTCCTCGAGGATGTAGACCGCGTCGTCGATGTCGAGCTCGCGCATGCCCTCGACGACGAGCTCCGTCGGCAGCTCGCGCAGGAGCGCGACGCGGATGGTCTCGTCGACCTCGGTCAGCGCGGTGAAGTCGAGATCCGGCCCGAACAGGACCATGAGGGCGAGGCGCTCCTCCTGGTAGAGCGCCTCGATCAGGTCGCCGAGATCGGATTCGTGCAGCTCGCCGACGAGCCCGCGCAGGCGCTCGCCGTCCTCGCGCTGCAGCGCCTCGCGCACCGCCTCGATGAAGGCGCGGGAGACGCCCCCGTCCTCCTCGTCGCGGAAGATCGGCGGCGGCGCGGGCTCGTCGGGGCCGAGCGGCACCGTCTCGGGCGCGAGCGTGTCGTCGGCCTCTGCCATGCGCCACTCCTTACGCGATTCGGGGGATACGCCCGTGTTCTAGGGTCGCGCGGCGCCGCATGCAACGCCGTCACGCGGGCGCGTGCCCCGCAGACGCCGCTTCCGCGGTCCGATCCCGCGATCCGCGCTGCGACGGATCTCGTCTCGCGGAGGGCGTCGTGCTAGCGTCATCCGCAACGTAGAACATGGGGTGGGCGACGCGCGAGGCCACGGGGCGGGACACCGCCGCCGGCAGGGTGGAGGAGGCCATGAGGACGATCCCGTCGAGCCGTCGCGGCACATCTAGCGCGCGACATGGTCGCAGCGCCGATCCGCGCGCCGAGACCCGGACCGTGGTCCTGAACGCCCACGCCTCTCATCTCAAGCGCGTCGCGCAATCCGCAGGCGAAGCCTTCGCCTGGAGCGCCGAGGAGAGCGCCCCCGCGCCGCGCGGCTACGGCACGACGGCGATCTGGGTCGCGCTCGGCGCCGTCGCCGGGGTGGGGCTCTACGTCGCGCTCTGACGCCGCGCCGGAGGGCTTGGCCGCACGGTGCGGCGCGCCACCTTCTCCGAAGCCGTCCGCGCGACGGCGCCGCTCAGGAGATCGTGGGAGACCGCCCATGCCGTTCCGCCTCGCCCGCCGCGCCGCGCTGCTCGCGCTCGCCGGCCTGGCCCCGGCGCTCGTCCTCGCTTTCGCCGCGACGGCGTTGCGGGCGCAATCGCAGCCGGGCCCCGCGGGGTCCGAGCCCGCACCCGCGTCGCGCCTCTCGGCGCATGCCTTCTCCTTCGACGCCATCCACGGCGGGCGCATCGACCTCGGCGCCTTCGCCGGGCGGCCTGTCCTCGTCGTCAACACCGCCTCGCGCTGCGGCTTCGTCGGCCAGCTCGCCGGGCTCCAGGACCTGCACGAGCGCTATGGCCCGCGCGGGCTCGTGGTTCTCGGCGTGCCCTCGAACGACTTCCGCCAGGAGCTCGCCGACGACGCCGCCATCGCGGCCTTCTGCGAAGGCACCTTCGGCGTCACCTTCCCGCTCGCGGCGCGCACGCGGGTCGTCGGCGCCGACGCGCATCCCTTCTACGCCTGGGCCGCCAGCGCGCGCCCCGGGGAGGCGCCGCGCTGGAACTTCCACAAGTACCTCGTCGCGCCGGACGGGAGCATCGCCGCGACCTTCGCCACGCCGACCTCGCCCACCGACCCGCGGATCCTGGTCGCGATCGAGCGCGCCCTGCGCGAGGGCGCCTGAGCGTCACTCCGTCGGCAGCGGCGGCGCGAAGCTCGGCATCTGCGGCGGGCCGAAGCCCGGCCCGAAGCCGCCTCCCCCGCCCGCGTCGTCGCCCAGCCCCGGCATGATCAGCCGGTCGAGCCGCTCGCGCACCTGCTCCTCGTCGAGCACCGGCGCGTCGGAGCGGTAGTGCGTGACGATGCCCGGCGCGAAATAGACGACGAGGATCATCAGCACCTGGATCGCCACGAAGGGCACGACACCGCGGTAGATCTCCAGCGTGTCGACGCCGCGGACGCGCCGGCCCGTGACCGTGTCCTCGTACTCCCCGCTCGGCGTCACCGAGCGCAGGTAGAACAGCGAGAAGCCGAACGGTGGGGTGAGGAAGGAGGTCTGGAAATTGACGGCCAGCAGCACGCCGAACCAGACGAGGTCGATCCCCAGCGCCTGCGCCGGCGCGACGAGGAGCGGCACCAGGATGAAGACGATCTCGAAGAAGTCGAGGAAGAAGCCCAGGAAGAACACGGTCAGCCCGACGAAGAGCAGGAACCCCGCCTCCCCGCCCGGCAGGGCGAGCAGCAGGTCCTTCACCCAGATGTGGCCGCTCACCCCGTAGAAGGTCAGCGAGAACACCCGCGCGCCGATCAGCACGAACATGACGAAGGCGGAGAGCCGCAGCGTCGACTCCGCCGCCTCGCGGGTGAGCCGCAGCGAGAGGCGTCCCTTCATCGCCGCGAGCGCGAGCGCACCGACAGCGCCCATGGCGCCGCCCTCCGTCGGCGTGGCGAGGCCGATGAAGATGGTGCCGAGCACGAGGAAGATCAGAGCCAGCGGCGGCACCAGGACGAGCGTCACCTGCTCGGCGAGGTAGGAGAGCACGCCGAGCTTCAGGCGCCGGTTCGTCCAGGCGGCGAGGAAGGCGAGGAGCACGCCCGTCGCGGCGCCCCAGACGTAGGGCGCCTGCTCCACGCGCCCCGAGAACCACAGGGTCGCGCCCCATCCGACGCCGGTCGCCACCGCCGCGAGCACGAGAAGCGAGGCGACGCCCGAGCCCAGCAGGCGCGCCTCCTTCGGCAGCGGCGGCGCCATGGCAGGACGCAGAAGTGTGTTGACGAAGACGTAGAGCGCGAACAGGCCGGTCAGCATCAAAGCCGGCAGCATCGCGCCGGCATACATGTCCCCCACCGAGCGACCGAGCTGGTCGGCCAGCACGATCAGCACCAGCGACGGCGGCAGTATCTGCGCGAGCGTGCCCGAGGCGACGATCACGCCCGACGCCAGGCGCCGATCGTAGCCGTAGCGCAGCATGATCGGCAGCGAGATCAGCCCCATCGAGATCACCGCCGCCGCCACCACCCCCGTCGTCGCCGCGAGCAGTGCACCGACGAAGACCACCGCGTAGGCGAGCCCGCCCTTGGCCGAGCCGAAGAGCTGGCCCATCGTGTCGAGCAGGTCCTCGGCCATGCGCGAGCGCTCGAGCACGAGGCCCATGAAGGTGAAGAAGGGGATGGCGAGCAGCGTCTCGTTCGCCATCGCCCCGTAGACGCGCTCCGGCAGCGCCTGGAAGAAGCCCGGCGCGAACAGGCCGAGTTCGATGCCGACGAAGCCGAAGCCGAGCCCGAGCGCCGCGAGGGAGAAGGCGATCGGGTAGCCGAGCAGCATGAGCACGACGAGCGAGCCGAACATGATCGGCGCGAGGTTCGCCACGAGAAAGGCGCTCATGCCGTGAGCCCCGATCCGGGCGCCCCGCCCGCGCCCTCGTCGTCACCCGGCAGCGCACCGCGCAGAACCGCGATCTTCTTGACGAGCTCCGAGACGCCCTGGGCGAGGAGCATGGTGAAGCCCACGAGGACGAGGAGCTTGGCCGGCCACAGCGGCAGCCCGCCGGCGTTCGGCGAGACCTCGCCGGTGCGCCAGGACAGGAGGAAGAACGGCACGGCGGTGAGCATGTGCAGAAGTGCGAAGGGGATCAGGAACAGCGCATGGCCGACGACGTCGATGAGGCCGCGCGTGCGCGGCGCGAGGCGGGAGGAGACGACGTCGATGCGCACATGCTCGTTGCGCTCGAGCGTCCAGGCCGCACCGAGCAGGAAGACGGCGCCGAACAGATACCATTGCAGCTCGAGCCAGGCGTTCGACGACAGCGAGAAGGCCTTGCGCGAGATCGCATTGCCGGCCGAGATGACCACGGCCGCGACCACGAGCCAGGCCGCGAGCCGCGCAATGCGCTGGTTCAGGGCGTCGATTCCGCGCGCGAGGCGCAGGGCGAAGGCCATGGGGCGGGCTCCCGGGCCGCGGGGGGCGGCCTCGCTGCGGCTTCTAGACGAACCGTCCGCGAAGGCAAGCCGGGGTGCGGCGTCTGGTCCGGGTGCCGGTGGGCGCTTGTCACGGAGCTGTCATCAGTGGACGATACCGCGGGCTAGCGGGCCGGACCGGATGCCGTGCGAGACGCGCGCGGCATCGAGGCGCCCGATTGGACTGGAGGTCACGCCAATGTTCTTCCGCACCTTCGCCGCCGCCGCGGCGCTGCTCATCGCCACGGGCGCCGCCCAGGCCGAGTTCACGCTCGGCGACCGCTTCACGGACGAAGACGGCGACCTGATCGCCGACATCCCGAGCGATCCCGCCGAGCTCGTGGATCCCGACACGCTGATCTTCGCCTACACGCCGGTCGAGGACCCCGCCGTCTACGCCGAGGTCTGGGCCGACTTCCTCGAGCATCTCGAGGAGGCCACGGGCAAGGACGTGCAGTTCTTCCCCGTCCAGTCGAACGCCGCCCAGATCGAGGCGATGCGCGCGGGGCGCCTGCACATCGCGGGCTTCAACACGGGCTCGAACCCGCTCGCCGTCGCCTGCGCGGGCTTCCGCCCGTTCGCCATGATGGCGGCGGAGGACGGCTCCTTCGGCTACGAGATGGAGATCATCACCTACCCGGGCTCGGGCATCGCGAGCGTCGAGGACATCCGCGGCAAGCAGCTGGCCTTCACGTCGGAGACGTCGAATTCCGGCTTCAAGGCGCCCTCCGCCCTGCTCGCCTCCGAGTTCGGCATGGCCGCCGGCACCGATTTCGAGCCGGTCTTCTCCGGCGCGCACGACAACTCGATCCTGGGGGTCGCCAACAAGGACTACCCGGCCGCGGCGATCGCCAACTCCGTGAAGGCGCGCATGATCGACCGCGAGGTCGTCACCGCCGACCAGCTCGAGGTGATCTACACCTCGCAGACCTTCCCGACGACCGGCTACGGCGTGGTCTACAACCTCGTTCCGGAGCTGCAGGAGGCGATCCGCGAGGCCTTCTTCTCCTATGATTGGGAAGGCACGCCGCTCGCCGAGGAGTTCGGCCGCAACG
>JBNPEA010000118.1:0-5339 GCA_051117315.1 Salinarimonas sp.
GGCCAAGCCCAGGCCTGGCTCGCCACGGGCCAGGGCACGAAGGCGATCGGCTTCTACGAGCGCCGCGGCTGGCGCATGACGGGGGTGGGGCTCGACCGGCAGGCGGTGCTGGTGCGCGCGCTCTGACGCGGGTCCGGAGCGTCAGGCGAGCGCCTTCTCCATCCACACCCGCCGCATCGGCGGCTCGCCCGCCTCGTGCGTCGCCCGGTAGCCGTGGCGGGCGTAGAGGGCGATGTTGTCCGTCATGAGGGCGTTGGTGTAGAGGCGCAGGCGCGCGAGCCCGTGCCGACGCGCGTCGTCCTCCGCGAAGGCGAGGAGCATGCGGCCGAGGCCTGTCCCGCGCAGGTCCGGGCGCACGGCGATCGTCTCGACGAGCAGCGCCTCCGCCTCCGGCACGAGGCGCGCGACGGCCGCGAGCGCGCCCGACGCGTCGTCGAGCACGGAGACCTCGCCCGCGGCGACGCAGGCCGGCCAATCGTGCCCCATCGGCCCGGGCTCCCGGCCGAGCGTCGGCACGTGGATCGCGAAGGCGGCGCGCACGAGGGTGCGCACGGCCTCGCCCTCGTGGGAGCGGGCGGGACGCATCGCGCTCACGACGTACGCTCCTCTCCGCGGTCGTTCGCGGCGCGCTTGAGCCCGTAGAGCGCGTCGAGGGCCGCCTTCGGCGTCATCTCGTCCGGGTCGAGCGCCGCGAGCGCCTCGCGGAGCGGGTCGCGCGCGGGCTGCGGCTTGGCGGCGGGCGGCGGGGGCGGCGCGGTCCTGACCGGCGCCGCGAAGAGCGGCAGGTCGTCCAGGCGCGCCGCACGGGGATGCTCCCGCTCGGTGCGCTCGAGCTCGCGCAGGATCTCGCCCGCGCGCACCACGACCGGCGCCGGCAGCCCCGCGAGCTTGGCGACCTGGAGGCCGTAGCTGCGGTCTGCCGCGCCCTTCACCACCTCGTGCAGGAAGATCACAGCACCCTCGTGCTCGGCGACCCGCAGGGTGAGCGTGTCGATGCGCGCGAAGCGCTCGGTGAGCCGGGTCAGCTCGTGGAAGTGCGTGGCGAACAGCGCCCGGCAGCGGTTCCCGTCGTGCAGGTGCTCCACGGCGGCCCAGGCGATGGAGAGCCCGTCGAACGTCGCCGTGCCCCGCCCGATCTCGTCGAGGATGACGAGGGAGCGGCGCGTCGCCTGGTTCAGGATCGCGGCGGTCTCCACCATCTCGACCATGAAGGTCGAGCGCCCGCGCGCGAGGTCGTCCGCGGCGCCCACCCGCGAGAACAGCCTGTCGCAGACGCCGATGTGGGCGGACGCCGCGGGGACGAAGGCGCCCATCTGGGCGAGCACGACGACGAGGGCGTTCTGGCGCAGGAAGGTCGACTTGCCGCCCATGTTGGGGCCGGTGATCACGGCGATCGCGCCGGCATCCTCCCCCGAGAGGTCGCAGTCGTTGGCGATGAAGGGCCTGCCCTCGCGGGCGAGCGCGGCCTCCACCACGGGATGGCGGGCCTGCTCGACGACGAAGGCGAGCCCGTCGTCGACCTTCGGCCGCGTCCAGTCGCGCTCCGTGGCGAGGTCCGCCAGCGCGGCGGCGACGTCGATCGCGGCGAGCGCGTCGCCGGCGGCGGTGATCGCCGGGCGCGCGGCGGCGAGCATGGCGGCGAGGTCGGCAAACAGCGCGAGCTCGATCGCCACGGCGCGCTGCGACGCCGAGGCGATACGGCTCTCGAGCTCGCCCAGCTCCACGCTCGTGAAGCGCATGGCGTCCGACATGGTCTGCCGGTGGATGAAGGTGCCCTTCAGGGGACCGCGCAGCAGCTCCTCGCCGGCCGCCGCGGGCAGCTCCAGAAAGTAGCCGAGCATCGAGTTGTGCTTGATGCGCAGCGTGCGGCAGCCGGTCTCCTCGGCGTATTTCGCCTGCAGCCCGGCGATGAAGCGGCGCGAATCGGTCTGGAGGGTGCGCGCCTCGTCGAGCGCGGCGTCGATCCCCGCGGCGACGAAGCCGCCGTCGCGCTTCGACAGCGGCAGGTCCGCCGCGAGCGTGGTGGCGAGCCGCGCCTCGACCGCGGGATCCAGGGCGGCGAGGGCCGCGCGGGCGGCCTCGATCTCGTCCGGCAGGTCATCCGCGCGGGCGAGGATCTCCGCGAGCCCGCGGGCGGCGGCGAGCCCGTCGCGCACGGCGGCGAGGTCGCGCGGCCCGCCGCGCTCGAGCGCGAGGCGGCCGAGCGCGCGGGACAAGTCTGGGGCGGCGGACAAGGTTTCGCGCAGCCGCTCGCGCAGAAGCGTGTCCTCGGCGAGCCGCGCCACCGCGTCCTGCCGTCGGCGGATCGCGGCGACGTCGGTGAGCGGCCCCGACAGCCGCTCGGCGAGCAGCCGCCCGCCGCCGGGGGTCAGCGTGCGGTCGATGGCCGCCAGCAGCGAGCCGGCGCGCTCGCCCGACAGCGTGCGGACGAGCTCGAGGTTCGCCCGCGTCGCCGGGTCGATGACGAGGACGCCGGCGCCGTCCTCCCGCGCCGGCGGGCGCAGGGCCGGGCGCGCGCCGATCTGGGTGCGCTCGACGTAGAGCAGCACGGTCCCGGCGGCGGCGATCTCGGCGCGGGTGAAGGCGCCGAAGGCGTCGAGCGTGGCGACGCCGAAGGTCTCCTTCAGCCGCCGCTCGGCCGAGGCGGCGTCGAGCCCGTCGCGGGGCAGCGGATAGAGCGGCGCGCCGATCTCGCGGAACACGCCCGCGAGATCCCGGTCGTCGTGGAGCGTGTCGGGGAGCACGATCTCGCGCGGGTCGAGGCGCGCGAGCGTCGGCCCGAGCCCGCCGCGGGTGGTCTCCACCACGGTGAAGACGCCCGTCGAGATGTCGACGGCCGCCACGCCGTAGGCGTAGTCCTCTTCCGTGAGCTTGCGCCGCGCCACGGCGACGAGGAGCGAGGCGCGGGCGGGCTCGAGCAGGCGCTCCTCGGTGATCGTGCCCGGCGTGACGAGCCGCACCACGTCGCGGCGCACCACGGCTTTGGCGCCACGCTTCTTCGCCTCGGCCGGATCCTCCATCTGCTCGCAGACGGCGACGCGGTGGTCGAGCCCGATCAGGCGCTGCAGATAGTCGTCGGCGCGCTCGATCGGCACGCCGCACATCGGGATGTCCTGGCCGAGATGCTTGCCGCGCTTGGTCAGCACGATGCCGAGCGCCCGCGACGCGATCTCCGCGTCCTCGAAGAACAGCTCGTAGAAGTCCCCCATGCGGTAGAACAGCAGGCAGTCGGCGTTCGCCGCCTTGATCTCCACGTACTGCGCCATCATCGGCGTGACGCGGTCCTCCGCGCCCTTCACGCCATCCTTGGCCGCGCCGCCGCCGCGGGAGGCGCGGGCGGGCGTCGCCTGCGGGGGCGAGACGGCGGGCGGCGCGGCGGCCTCGAGCACGGGATCTGCGGTCATGCCCCAGGTCTACCAGCGCGCGGGCGGGGAGGGGAGGGGCACGCCGCGCGCGTCCACAGGCCCCGCGTCCCAAGCCCCGAGTCCCAGGCGTCGAGTCCCAGGCCCGGAGCCCGGGTCAGCGCCGGCCGCGGTAGCGGTAGACCCGGAAGCCGTCCGCGTCGTGGCCACGATCCTCGAGCCGGAGCTTCGCCGGCTCGCGACCCCGCGCGCCCGGGCCGGTGGCGTAGAGCGCCTCGACATGCGCGGGCGGGTCGGCGAGGCGCCAGGACAGCGTCTCCTCCATCGCGAGCGGCCCGCCCGCCGCGACGAAGGCGTGCAGCGCCTCGCGCACGAGCGTCGTCGAGGTGAAGGCGGCCTCGAGCCGCCCGCCGCAGAAGCGCCCGCCGCCGCCGGCGCGGTAGGTGTTGGTCGCGAGCAGGAACACGTCCGTGTCGCGCACGGGGCGGCCCTCGACCGAGAGGTCGCGGACGCGCCGCGCGTCCGGGTGCAGCACGTCGCCGTCCCGGTCGAAGCGCGAGGGCACCGTCGGGTCGATCGTGTAGGCGAGGCCCTGGATCATGTCGAAATGGTAGGAGGGGAAGCGTGCGTCGACGAGCGGCTGCGGCCCGGCCGCCGTCGGGTCGATCGTCGCGAACAGCCCCGCCGCCCGCTCGAGCCACTGCACCAGCCCTGCGCCGGTGATCCGCACGGCGCACACGGCATTCGGGTAGGGATAGAGCGCGGCGAGGTCGCGCATCGCGAGCGGCCCGGCGGGGATGTCGGTATAGGCGCCCGGCCCGCCGCGGCCACCGGCGAGGAAGGGCGCGGCGGCCGAGAGCAGCGGCAGCTCGGCGAGCGCCGTACCCGCCACCGCCGCACGCACGAAGGCCGCCTGCGCGGCGCAGAGCAGGGCGAGGGGGGCGTCGTCGCCGAGCGCGGTGAAGTAGGTGTCGATCGGCCGCAGCGTCTCGCCCACGGGCTGCCGCACGAAGGCGAGGGTGCGCGCGTGGGCGTCCGCCGTGAGGCGCAGGATCGCGGCGGCGGCAGGCGGCGGCGGGTCGGGCAGCGGCGGGACAGCGCGCGCTTCGCAGGCGGCGGCCGCGATGCGCACCGCACCGTCGGGCGCGGCGGCCGCGGGGTCGAGATCGACGTCGAGATCGACGATGCCGAGATGCGAGCCGAAGAAGCCCGGCATCACCGCCGGCACATCGAGCAGCCGTCCGCGCACGGCGTCGACGCCCGCGATATCGACGAAGTCGCGCCCGCCCGGGAAGACCCGGTGCAGGTGGCCGCAGACCAGCACGTCGATGCCCGGGACCTCGGCGGCGAAGAGCGCGGCGTTCTCCTCGCCGCCGGAACGCGGACCCTCGGCGATGCCGGAATGGCAGAGCACCACGACGACGTCGGCGCCGGCGGCGCGCATCGCCGGCACGGTGCGGGCGAGGGCGTCGACCATGTCCTCGACGACGAGCGCGTCGCCCAGGAGCGCCTTGTCCCACATGAGGATCTGCGGCGGCAGCACGCCGGTGACGCCGACGCGAAGCGCCCGCGGAAGGCCTGGCACGGCACGCTCCAGCACGACGAACGGCGCGCACAGCGGCGTGCCGTCCCGGCGCGCGACGTTGGCGTTGACGACGGCGAAGGGCGCACCGCCATAGGCGGCCTCCATGAAGGCCAGGCCGTAGTTGAACTCGTGGTTCCCCGGGGTCGCCGCGTCGCAGCCGAGCGCCGCGAGGCCCGCGATCATCGGATGTGTCTCGCCGGGCGCGAGCCCCGACGCGCCGACGAGATCGCCCAGCGCCGCGCCCTGGAGCAGGTCTCCGTTGTCGACGAGGAGCACCGCCGCGCCCGCTGCCTCGGCCTCGGCGCGCGCCGCGGCGAGCGCCGAGCCCGCCGCCACGAGCCCCCGGCTGGGGTCCGGCCCGCGGTGAGTGGAGTCCCAGGGCTCGGCGTGGG
>JBNPEA010000068.1:0-24890 GCA_051117315.1 Salinarimonas sp.
CGGAGAGGGTGCCGGGGGTGATGGGGGAGATGCTCGGCCGGGCGTGAGAGCCCGGCCTGCAGGCCTCACATGGTCGGCATCTTGCCCGAGCCCCTGCCCGGGGTCGGGCTAGGGCGCACCGGCAGCACGTCCGGCTCGGCGCCTCGGGTCTTGCCGGGATCGGTGAGCTCGGGATCGTTGACCGGGTAGGGCTTGGTGCCGTTGCGGCCGGGAACGGCGTCCTCGCCGGGAGCGTGGGTCGGGGTCTTCTCGTCGTCGCGAGGCTCGTCGTCGCGCGGCTTCTCGGCCATGGGACGTCTCCATGTCGCGTGTCTGCGGGGTTCGCGGAGTCAAGGCCGCGCTCGGCGACGGGTTCCCCGGCCGCGGCCGCGACGGTCGCGAGATCCGCCGACGGAACGTCGCACGGCGCGCGCACGCGACGTCGATCTCTCGTCTCGTTTCCGCCTCCGAACCGCGACGCCGCACATCGCGCGGTCAGTCCTCGCGGGGGGCGACATCGATGTCCGCCGGATCGGTCGGCAGGCGGCGGGACAGGTCGTCGAGGCGGCCGAGGAGGTCCACGAGGGTCGCCAGCTCCTCGCGGCTGAAGTGGCTCTTGAGCCATTGGTTGCGCCACTCGACGAAGCGCGCCAGGCGGTCGTGCAGGGCGGCGCCGTCCGGGGTGAGCTGCGCGGTGGTGCGGCGTCCGTGCTCGGGATCGGCGCGCACCACGACGAGGCCTCGGGCTCGAAGCGTCCTGAGCGCCCTGGTGACCGTGCCGCGATCCGTTCCCGCGAGCTCCGCGAGGCGGATCGGCGCGAGCCGGCCGTGGCGGCCGAGCAGGAAGAGCGTGCGCAGCTCGGGCAGCCCGATCCCATGGCGCTGCGTGTATGTGGAGGCGACGCTCTGCACGAAGCGGGTGGAGAACCCGACGACCTGGTGCAGCAGCAGCTCCGTGAAGTCGACGGACGTCTCCACCCGCGGCGGGTCGGGCAGGTGAGCGCGGCCCGCCCTGCGCACCGGTACCGAGTCGGTCTGCGTGTCCTCGTGCGCCCGCGCTGCGCCGGATCGGCGCGCGAGGCGACGGTCGTCCTGATCGCTCATGCCTGCGGGTCGCTCATGCTCGGCCTCCAGGCTCACCAAAGCGCGAATCCGGCGTCGAGGGAAGGTTGTCGCCGTCGCAGGCAGCTGGTATGTTGACCCGTCAACAAGAAGCGCCGAACCGGGCGCACGCGGGCCGAGAGGGGCCCGATCGGGAGGAAACCACATGCGTCGCATCGCCATCACGGCGATCGCGGCCGGCGCCGCCCTGTGCGCCGCGGCCGCGTCCGCCACCGAGCTGAAGCTCGCCCACTTCATGTCCCCGCAGCATCCGATGGACCGGCACGTGATGACGCCGCTGGCCGAGGAGATCGCGGCGACGACCAACGGCGCGCTCACCATCAAGGTCTATCCCGCCGGCGAGCTCGGCGCGGGGCCGAACCAGCAGTACCGGCGCGCCGTCACCGGCATCGCCGACATCGCCTTCAACCTGCCCCAGTACACGCCGGCGCAGTTCCAGCGCTCGGTGATGCTGCACGTGCCGGGCCTGTTCGCCGATCCCGAGAGCGCGACCGCGACGATCTGGGACAACATCGACGCGCTCGACGGCGATTTCGAGCAGGTCGAGCTGCTCGCCTTCTGGACCAACAATCCGTCGATCCTGTTCAGCCGCGAGACGCCGGTGCGGACGCTCGCGGATGTCTCCGGCCTCAAGGTGCGCATCCCCGATCCGGTGACCGCCTCCATCGTCGAGGCCTGGGGCGGCATCCCGGTCTCGCTGCCGGCGACCGAGGTCTACAACGCCATGAGCACGGGCGTGGTCGATGCGGTGATGATCGACGCCTCGGCGGTGGGCTCCTACAACCTCCACGAGGTCGCGAAGCACGTCACGACCAACGTGCCGGGAGCGCTCTCCACCTTCACGCTGATCATGAACAGGGGCGCCTACGACAAGCTCTCCGAGGAGCAGCGCGCCGCCCTCGACGGTCTCACCGGGCGCGACCTGTCGATGCGCGCGGCCGCGGCCTTCAAGGCGGCGGGCGATCGCGGCATCGCCATGCTGCGCGAGGCGAACGTCGAGCTGATCGAGCTCGAGCCCGAGGCACGCGCGGCCTTCGTCGCGGCCATGGCGGCCCCGATCGCGGCCGAGCTGAAGGCGCAGGGCGAAGCCGTCGGGCTCGACGGCGAGGCCTTCCTCGCGCGCTTCGCGGCGGCGAACTGAGCCGGCAAAAGAACGACGAACGCGAAAGGCGAGCGCATGGACCCGGTCTCGGATGGGCCCTCGGGCGGAGGCACGCGCCTCGAGCGTTGGGCGGCGGCGGGCATCGCCGTCGTCGGCGGGGCCGGCGTCCTGGCGCTGATGCTGCTCACCGTCTCCGACGCGCTGCTGCGCACCTTCGCCAACGCGCCGATCCTGGGCGCCAACGACCTCACCCAGGTGATCCTCGCGATCGTCGTCGCCGCCTCGGTGCCCATGTGCATCGCGAGCGACCGGGCGGTGGCGATCACGGCGCTCGTCGACCGGATGAAGCCCGCGGCCGGTGGGCTCGTGCGCCGCGCCGGCTACGCGGCGTCGGCCGCGGCGCTCGGCTATCTCGCCTGGCGCTGCTTCGTGAACGGCGGCGAGGCGGCGATGTTCGGCGAGACGACGATGCTGCTGCGCATCCCCTACGGTCCCTTCTACTACGCGCTCTCCGCCGGCTTCGGGCTCTCGGCCGTCCTGTTCGCGGCGGGCGCCCTGCGCGGGAGGCTCGCGCCGTGAGCGCGGCGGCGGTCGGCGTCGTCGGCTTCCTCGGCCTGTTCGCCCTGATGGGGCTCGGCGTGCCGGTGGGCGTCGCCATGCTGATCGCGGGGCTCGCCGGGCTCGTCGCGCTCACCGACCCGATCTCGGCGGCCTACACGCTCTCGGGCCAGGCCCTCGCCACGGCCTCGCACTACGAGCTGACCGTGCTGCCGCTGTTCATCCTGATGGGCAACCTCGCCTCGGCGGCGGGGCTGTCGAAGGACCTCTACGACGCCGCCTATCGCTGGCTCGGCGCCCGCAAGGGCGGGCTCGCGGGGGCGACGATCGTCGGCTGCGCCGGCTTCGCGGCCTTGTCCGGCTCCTCCATCGCCTCGGCGGTGACGATGGGGCGCGTCGCCTACCCGAACATGCGCCGCTACGGCTACGGCCAGAAGCTCTCCACCGGCGCCATCGCGGCGGGCGGCACGCTCGGCATCCTGATCCCGCCCTCCACCGGCTTCGTGCTCTACGCCATCCTCACCGAGCAATCGATCGGGCGGCTGTTCATGGCGGGCGTGCTGCCTGGGCTGCTGCTCACCGGGCTCTTCCTCGTCACCATCGCCATCGTGGTGCGGCTTCGCCCGGAGGAGGGCCCGAGCGGGCCGGCCTCCACCTGGGCCGAGCGGATCGCCTCGCTGTGGCGGGCGACGGGGATCGTCGGCATCATCGTGGTGACGATCGGCGGGATCTACACCGGCGTGTTCACGCCGGTCGAGGCCTCGGGCGTCGGCGCCTTCCTCGCGGCCGTGATGCTCGTCCTGCGCGGCGGCTTCACCCGCGAGACGCTCGCCGGCTGCCTCGTCGACACGCTGCGCACGACGGGGATGTGCTTCCTCATCCTCATCGGCGCCAACGTCTTCGCCCCCTTCGTCTCGCTCTCGGGCCTGCCCGGCATCGTGGCGAACGGCTTCGTCTCGGCGGAGCTCGGGCCCTACACCGCGATCCTGATCATCGTCGCGCTCTACGCCGTGCTCGGCATGGTGATCGAGGGGCTGTCGCTGATGGTGATCACGCTGCCGATCACCTTCCCCGTCGTGGTCGGGCTCGGCTTCGACCCGATCTGGTTCGGCGTGATCATGGTGATCGTGCTCGAGATGGGGCTGATCAGCCCGCCGGTGGGGGTGAACTGCTTCGTCGTCTCGACCATCGCGCGCGACGCGAAGCTCGAGACGATCTTCGCCGGCGTCATGCCCTTCTGGGGCGCGATGCTGGTCTGCATCGCCCTCCTCGTCCTCTTCCCCGAGATCGCGCTCACGCTGCCCAACGCGATGTTCGCGACGCCCTGACGGACACTTCGACGGACCTCATGCGCCTCTTCTCCACCAGAAACCGCCCCGTCCATCTCGGCCCCTATCCGCTGGAGCGCCTCGCCCGGCAGGAGGCCGCGCCGGACCTCTCCCGGCTGCCGCCGCATCAGGCGCTCGATTGCGACGCATCGGCCGACGCGAGCACCATCGCCGGCGCCATCGGGCTCTTCATCGGCATGCTCGACGCGATCCGCGAGGGCGCGGTGGCGGCGACGAAGGCGCCGATCCCCGACGACCCGCAGGAGCGGGCGAACAACCTCAAGGCCGCGGGCTACTTCTTCGACGCGAGCCAGATGGGGATCTGCCGGCTGCCCCCCGAGGCGCTTCTCGCCGAGCCGACGCGCAACCCGGCCCTCGACGCGCTCGTCGCGCGCATCGAGAGCGGCCAGACCAAGACCTTCTCGTCGGGCATCGACGTGATCATGGCCGACGTGAAGGAAGCCGCCGCGACCCCGCCCGGCCCGATCGACCACCACACCCACGCCATCGTCGTCCTCGTCGAGGACCCCCGCGCGCCCGATCCGGCGGAGCCCGGCGCCGCCTGGATCGCGGGGACGAGCGCGGCGCGCTCGGCCGTGCGGGCGGCGGAAGCCGCGGTCGTGCTCGCAAACTACCTGCGTCTCCTCGGCTACGCCGCGCGGGCGCACACCGCGACCTCGTCCGACGTCGATCTCGAGCGGCTGGGCGTCGCCGCGGGCCTGAACGAGATCGGCCCCGACGGCCGTGCCACGAACCCGTATGTCGGGCGCGGCTACGCGCTCGCCGTGATCACGACGACGCTCGATCTCGCCACCGACCGCCCGCTCGCGCCCCGCGGCCTCGCGGCGCGGATCGCCTCGCACGGGCCGGCCTGGTGGGCGGGCAGCGGCACGTTCAAGAGCGCTCGCGACCGGCTGCCCTTCGCGCGCCGCCGCTTCAAGGACGGGGCCTACCCGTTCGAGCGCATCGCGACGCGCGAGACGCCGACCACCTTCATCGACGAGCCGCGCGTGCCGCGCTTCCCCAAGCGGGCGGACTTCTTCGCGCGCGCGCTGTTCGGGGACATGGGCAAGGCGGTGCAGGAGAAGGCGAAGAACGGCTTCTACGTCCTGCGCAACCCGCTCGGATACTGCTCGCGCCGGGCGCTCGGCGCGCTGCTCCTGCTGCAGCAAGGCGAGGCGCATCGCGCCCCCGCGCCGGAGGCGCAGGATCCGCAGGCGAACGCCGACGCGGTGAAGGCGACGCTCTATTTCCTCGGCGCCGACGCGGTCGGCATCTCCCGCTGCCCGGACTGGGCCTACTATTCCCACGACGCCGCCGGCGAGCCGGTCACGCCCTATCATGGCGAGGCGATCTCGATCCTGGTCGACCAGGGCCACGAGACCATGGACGGCACCACCGGCGACGACTGGATCTCCGCCGCCCAGTCCATGCGCGCCTACCTGCGCACCTCGCTGATCGGCGGCATCGTCGCCGAGCAGATCCGCCGGCTCGGCTATTCGGCGCGCGTGCATTCCGTGCTCGACGGCGACGTGCTGCAGCCGCCGCTGCTGCTGCTGTCGGGCCTCGGCGAGGTGAGCCGCATCGGCGAGGTGATCCTCAACCCCTATCTCGGCCCGCGGCTGAAATCCGGCGCGATCACGACGGACATGCCGCTCGCCCACGACAGGCCGATCGATTTCGGCCTGCAGAGCTTCTGCGGGAGCTGCAACAAGTGCGCCCGCGAGTGCCCGTCCGGCGCCATCACCGCCGGGCCGAAGCTGATGTACAACGGCTACGAGATCTGGAAGTCCGACGCCGAGAAATGCGCCCGCTACCGCATCACCAACGATGCGGGCTCGATGTGCGGGCGCTGCATGAAGACCTGCCCGTGGAACCTGGAGGGCCTGTTCCAGGAGGCGCCGTTCCGCTGGCTCGCCATGAAGGCGCCGTTCCTGGCCAAGGCGCTGGCGAAGCTCGACGACGCGGTCGGCAACGGGCGGCAGAACAAGGCCAAGAAATGGTGGTGGGACATCGACATGGACCCAGCGACCATGGCCTACATCCCCGCCGCGCAGACCAACAGGCGCGAGCTGCAGACCTCGCTCGATCTGCGCTACGAGGACCAGACGCTCGCGGTCTATCCGGCCGACGCCATGCCGCCGCCCTATCCGGTGCCCTATCCCATGGACCGCGAGGCCGGCATCGCGCGCTACCGGGCGCTCCTCACCCCCGACGTCTACAGGGAGAAGCTCCTCGCCGGCGAGACCGAGGGCCTCGCACCGCCCTTCCGCATGCCCGACGGCCCGCCGCCGGTGATCCCCACCATCCTCTCGGCGCGCGTCGAGGAGACGGCGGACACGGCGCGCTTCGAGCTCGTCGCGGCGGACGGGTCGGAGCTGCCGGCCTTCGAGCCCGGCGCCCATGTCGACGTCGTGATCGCGCCGGAATACCTGCGGCAATACTCGCTCGCCGGAGATCCGGCCGACCGCTCGCGCTATGTGCTCGGCGTGCTGAAGGAGCCGGAGGGCAAGGGCGCCTCCAAGCTGATGCATCGCGCCTTCCGGCCGGGCCGGCGGGTCTTCGTCTCGCCGCCGCGCAACCATTTCCCGCTCGTCGAGGACGCGACGCGCTCGCTGCTCTTCGCCGGCGGCATCGGCGTCACGCCGATGATCCCGATGGCGCACCGGCTGCATGCGCTCGGCCGGGACTTCGCGCTGCACTATTCCTGCCCGAGCCGCGAGCGCGCCCCGTTCGCGGCGGATCTGGCGGCCGCGCCCTTCGGCGACCGGGTGGCGCTGCATTGCTCGCAGGATGGCACCCGAGCCGACCTCGCCGCGCTTACCGAAGGCTATGCACCCGGGATGCACATCTATACCTGCGGTCCCGTCCGCTACATGGACGCGGTGCTCGACGCGGCGCGGGCGAACGGCTGGCCGGAGGAGGCGCTCCACCGGGAGTTCTTCACGGTGCCGGAGCTGCCCGAGCGCGAGAGCTTCCCCTTCCGTCTGGTGCTGGCGAAGAGCGGCCGCAGCCTCGACGTCGCCGCCGACGAGAGCGCGACCGAGGCGCTCGCTCGCATCGGCGTCCACGTCGAGACGAAGTGCTCGAGCGGCATCTGCGGCGTCTGCGCGGCAGGTCTCGCGGCGGGCGCGGTCGACCACCGCGACTTCGTGCTCTCGGCCAAGGAGCGCGAGCGAAAGGTTATCCTGTGCTGCTCGCGCGCGGCCGAGGCGGACGGGGAGATCACAGTCGACCTCTAGCCGACCTCGTGGAACACGCCCGGGGTGCGGCCGACCTGCAGGCTCCCACCGTCGGGCACGTCGAGCGCGTGGCGCTCATGTCTTGCATGCGAACGGGCTCGCGCTGCGTGACGGCATCGGGATCGAGCCTGAGCGCCGCGGGCATGCGATGGAGTTCGCGGCCGGCCTGCGGGCCTGTGGCGACGATCCGCTCCAGCGTGCCTCGGCTCATGCCAAGATCTCGCGCGAGCGCATCCCCGTCCACGTCGCTCGTCTCCTGCGCCGGCCGGCGTCGTGAGTGGCTGGTCCGCCGGCCGAGAGTCTCGATCATCAAGCTCGGAGTTGTGCTGGAGCAACGTCGGCCCGCGCCGTGCGGAGGCATCCTCTGCGGCGAATGCCGGAGGTCGTTCCGGCCCGATGGAGGGGCATCGTGACCATTGTCGACCTGCCGATCCGATCCCGGTCGGCGAACCAGCCCGGACCCGCACTCGCGCGGGTGCGCGCCGTGATCGACAGCCTGGGCCTGGGGTGCGAATGCAAGGCCCGGCTCGAGAGCGCGCTCGATCGCTTCGCGGCGCTCGAGGAGAAGCGGGCGCGCCGGGAGGTGCTGGCCATCGCCCGCGGCGAGCGCGAGCGCATCGCGCTGCTCCTGCAGCTCCTCGCGGAGCTCGACGAGATCCCGATGGCCGAGCCCGACAAGAGCGTCTATCGCGAGCTCGAGTTCCTGTTTCGCGACGTCGCCACGGCCGCGGAGCGGGGGGCGCAGGCCGTGTCGCGGGCGGCCGAGCGCTGAGAGCGGAGGCGGCGGCGCACGCTGCGCTCAGCCGGAAGAGGCCACGGGGGGAAGGCCGACGCCGCCGGTCGCGCCCTCGGGATCCGGTCCGTCTATCAGCCAGTCGGGGCTGGCCAGCGCCGTCAGCTTCGCGCGATCCGTGATCGTGACGCGCAAGCCGTCGAGCTTCAAGCCGTCGTCCTCCAGCGACCTCAACGCCCGGCTCAGGTTCTCCGGCGTCATCCCGAGATAGCTCGCGAGCAGCCGCTTCTCGACGGCGAGGACGTAGGTGTCCGCGTCTCCGGCCTGGCGCGATTGCCGGAGCAGATGGGACGCGATGCGCTCGCGCGAGGTGCGCAGCTTCAGGCCCTTCGCGTGGCGGACGACCGATCTGTACGCACCCGCGAGCTCCTGCGAGACCGACACGGCGAACTCCGGATCGCGGCGGAATACCGCCCGCAGGTCCGAGGCCGGGATGCGAAGGACACGCGCGCGCTCGAGAGCGCGCGCCGACATGAGATAGGGCGCGTCGCGGATGCAGGCGGCGAGGATGAAGCTGCCCGCCGGACCGACCACCGCCATCGTCGATTCGCGGTCTTTCCAGCGTGCGTAGAGCTCGATCGCCCCTTCGATCACCACATGCAGGTAGTCGGCCGGCTCGCCCTGCTCGATGAGGCGCTCGCCCGAGGCACAGCTGATCGCGTCGGCGCTCTGCATCAGCGCCTCGAAGCTCGCCAGCAGCATGTGCCGGAACAGAGGCAGGTGGCGGATCTCGCGCTTTTGGTCAGGATGCATGCTCGCCCGGGCGGTTCGTCGCCCGGCATTTGTTCTTCCGAACGGCGAGCAATGCAAGGCCTAGCGTGGTGCCTCGCGTCTCCGGCGGATCGCGCGCAGGAGATCGCGCGACCGCTCACGCTGCGTCGGTGATGTCCTCGATCCAGGTGAGCGCGCGGACGCCTTGAGGGAAGCCCATCGTCGGAATGGCCATCATGGCCACCTGCTTGAGCGCCGCCGGCTCGATCCCTTCGTCGAGCGCACGACGGGTGTGTGAATGGACCGCACCCTCCGAAAGCGCGCCGATGGCCAGCGCGAGCTTCACGAGCCGTGCCGTACGGCCATCGATGGGACCGGCTTCCGAGGTCGCCTTGCCGAGGGCGGCATAGGCATCCCAGACCTGGGGGTAGGTCGCGGCGACGTCGCCGGCGCCGGAGGGCAGCTGCTTCGGATCGATGGTCATGGAGTCTCCCCGAGTGTTCGTGCACACGCGTGGCAAACGCGCCGGACGACCTCGCCGTTCGGATCGTCCGCGGAGGTCCACGTGTCTTCGTCCTGGCGCAAGCTCGCTCGACCCGCCTCGCCGGCGAATGCTACATGGGAGCGGCGTCCCTCGGCGCCGAACGGAGCCCGCCCTTGACACCGTTTGACCGAGCCCGGCTCGCCGCCATGCCGCTCTTCGCCGGGGTCGACGCGCCGGCCCTCGAGGAGATCCTCGCCGCGGCGCGCATGGTGCGATACGCCCAGGCGGCCACCGTCTTCGTGCAGGAAGAGGAGGCGCATTCGTTCTTCGTGCTGATCGAAGGGCGGCTACGCGTCACCAGGCTGACGCCGGACGGGCAGCAGGTCGTCGTGCGCTTCGTCTCCGCGGGCGATCTGTTCGGCATCGCTCCCGCGGTCGGCCGCACGACCTATCCTGCCACGGCGACCGCCATCGTCGACAGCACCGCTGCGGCTTGGCCCACAACGGCTTGGCCACGGCTCACGACGCTCGATCCCGCTTTCGCCGCGAACGCGCTCCAGACCGTCGGCGGGCGCCTGCAGGACGCGCACGTGCGCGTCGTCGAGCTCGCCACCGAGCCGGTCGAGCAGCGGATCGCCCACGCGCTGCTGCGTCTCGCAGAGCGCTTCGGCCGCGCCGGGCCCGAGGGTGTGGAAATCGACTTCCCGCTGTCGCGCCAGGACGTCGCCGAGATGACCGGTTCGACCCTCCACACCGTGAGCCGTATCCTCAGCGCCTGGGAGAGGGACGGCGTCGTCGCCGGCGGGCGTCGTCGGATCGCCGTGCGAGACCGCGCCGCGCTGGCCCGCATCGCCCGCGGCGACGGCTGACGACCGATTGCCGAGCTTGCTCTGCGACAAAGACGCGACGACCGCGTTGAGCGATGGGGCTTCTCGTCGAATGTGCACCGCCCGCCATGATCGAATTCGCAGCCGCGCTCGCGGTCTTCCTGCTCGCCCACAGCCTGCCCGCTCGCCTCGGGCTGAAGGACCGCCTCGTCGCGCGCGTCGGTCGGCGCGCCTATCTCGTCGGCTATTCCCTGGTTTCCCTCGCCCTGCTGGCCTGGCTGATCGACGCCGCCCGACGGGCGCCCGTCGTCCCGCTCTGGGACCCGGCGCCCTGGCAGGCGTGGATCCCGCTCGTCGCCATGCCCGTCGCCTTCGTCCTGCTGGTCGCGGGGCTCGCGCAGCCGAACCCGCTCTCGATCACCCTGCGCGCGGGCGGCAAGCCCGGCGCCGTCGTGGCGGTAACGCGCCATCCCGTCCTCTGGGGCTTTCTCGTCTGGGCGCTCGCCCACGTTCCGCCGAACGGGGATGTCGTTTCGCTCGTCCTCTTCGGCGGCATGGCCGCCTTCGCGGTCGCCGGCTTCCCGATCCTCGATCGGCGGGCGCGAAGGCACCTCGGTGACGGGCGTTGGCGCGCGCTGGCCGGGCGCGGGGGGCCGCGGACGGAATGGGGCGGCCTCGCCATCGCGGCGCTCGCCGGATTGGTGCTCTACGCCTGGTTTCTGCTCCAGGGCCATGCGCGTCTGATCGGCGTCGATCCCCTGGCGTGGCTCGCATGGTGGCCGCGATGATCGGGCTCGGCTCTGCGAGGTCGCTGGCGCCGCGCAGGCAGGCATCCTACATCTCGGCTTCGTTCAATATGACGGGAACGGAGCCCGCCTCGCGCATGGCGCAGCCCACGACGCATCGCCTCGCCGCCGACCAGCTGGTGGAGGCCATCACCGACGTCGCCCTCGTCGTCCTGGACGCCGATGGCCGGATCGCGAGCTGGAACGCCGGTGCATGCGCGATCACCGGCTGGACGCCGGAGGAGGTGCTGGGACAGCATTTCTCGATCATCTATCCGCCCGAGGACGTCGCCGACGGCAAGCCGGAGCGTGAGCTCGCGATCGCCCGCGCGTCCGGGCGCTGCGTCGAGCAGGGCGCGCGGCAGCGCAAGGACGGCTCGCGCCTCATCGTCAAGACGACGATCACGTTGCTCACCGACGATGCGGGTGCGCCCGTCGGATTCGCCAAGACGACCGTCGACATCACCGACCTCGTCGCGGCCGAGGACGCCCTCGAGCGCCGCGAGGCGCATCTCACCTCGATCCTCGATGCCGTGCCCGACGCGATGATCGTCACCGACGAGCGCGGGACGATCGAGAGCTTCTCGGCTACCGCCGTGCGGCTCTTCGGCTACGAGCCGCAGGAGGTGATCGGCGCGAACGTGCGCATCCTGATGCCGAGCCCCTACCGCGAGCATCACGACGGCTACATGCGGCGCTATCTCGAGACCGGCGAGCGCCGCATCGTCGGCACCGGCCGTGTCGTCACGGGCCAGCGCAAGGACGGCACGACATTTCCGCTGGAGCTCGCCATCGGCGAGATGCGAGAGGCCGACCGTCGTCGCTTCACCGGCTTCATTCGCGACGTCTCCGATCGCCAGCGCGCCGAGACGCGCCTCGCCGAGCTGCAGGCCGAGCTCGTGCACATGTCGCGCTTCACCGCGCTCGGCGAGATGGCCTCGACCCTCGCCCACGAGATCAACCAGCCGCTCACCGCCATCGCCAACTACCTCAAGGGCTGCCGGCGCATCCTGGAGAAGATGGACGGGCCGCAGGTCTCGACGCTGTCGGACGCCGTCGAGGAGGCGGCGAACCAGGCGCTGCGCGCCGGCCAGGTCATTCGTCACCTGCGCGACTTCGTCGCCCGCGGCGAGAGCGAGCGGCACATCGAGAGCCTGCCCAAGCTCGTCGAGGACTCGAGCGCGCTCGCCCTGATCGGCGCGCGCGAGAAGGGCGTGCGGGTCGCCTACCGCTTCGACCCGCGGGCGACGCTCGTCCTGGTCGACCGCATCCAGGTCCAGCAGGTCCTGCTCAACCTCATCCGCAACGCCATCGAAGCGATGGTGGACGGCCCGCGACGCGAGCTCGTCGTCTCGACCAAGGCTCTGCCCGACGAGGGCCTCGTCGAGGTCCGCGTGTCGGATACCGGCCCCGGGATCGCGCCGGACATCATCGAACGGTTGTTTCAGCCGTTCGTCACCACGAAGGCTCACGGCATGGGCGTCGGCCTCTCGATCTGCCGGACCATCGTCGAGTCGCATGGCGGCAAGATTTCCGCGGACGGCGAGCCCGGGCGAGGCACGACCTTCCGCTTCACCCTGCGCGCCTTGGACGAGAAGGAACTGAACAATGTCGAATGACGCCATCGTGCACGTGATCGACGACGATCTCGGCGTACGAGAATCGATGTGTTTTCTCCTGGCGTCCGAAGGGCTCGCGGTGCGCGCCTACGATTCCGCCGACGCCTTTCTGACGAAGGCGACGGCCGCCCCCACTGGCTGCGTCGTCTCCGACATTCGCATGCCGGGGACCGATGGGATCGCGCTGCTGCGGAGAATGAAGGCGAGCGGCTGGAGCGTGCCCACGATCGTCATCACCGGCCATGCCGACGTGCCTCTCGCCGTCGAGGCGATGAAAGAAGGCGCCGTCGACTTCGTCGAGAAGCCGTTCGACGACGAGCGGCTGCTCTCGAGCATCCGCGCCGCCCTGGCGCGCGGCGCGTCCATCGCCCGGCATGACGTCGAAGCCGGTGAGTTTCGGCGTCGGCTGGACACGCTCTCCGAGCGCGAGCGACAGGTTCTCAAAGGTCTTGTCGTGGGCAAGGCCAACAAGGTCATCGCCAACGATCTCGAGATCAGCCATCGCACCGTGGAGATCTACCGCGCCAACGTCATGACGAAGATGAAGGCGAGCAGCCTTTCCGAACTGGTTCGGATGGCGCTCGTGTGCGGCATCATTCCTGGATGATCGCACGATCGCTGCGGTCCTTAAGGGTTGCTCCTGAATGGAGCACCGTTCGTGCGTTGGTCATATGGAGGCTCTGAGCTCGCTCTCACGACGAGAGCGGTCGCCAAAGGGAGCCCGGCCGATGGATCAGGCGCCGGAACTCGTCGTCGTCGTGGACGACGACGAAGCCGTCAGGCGGGCATTGACGTTCTCGCTTCAGCTCGAAGGGCTGGAAGTCGAGGCGTACGAGAGCGGCGATCATCTTCTCGCGGCAACCCGATCGGATGTCGGCTGCCTCGTCGTCGACTACCGTATGCCCGGAATGGACGGCGTCACGCTGGTCGAGCGCTTGCGCGAAATCGACCGAGAGCTGCCGGTGATCCTGATCGCATCGAAGCTCGATCCCGCCCTGCAGGCGCGTGCCGTCGCTGCGGGAATCGATCTCGTGCTGGAGAAGCCGCTCGAGGATGCCGCCCTGATCGACGGGATCAAGGCGGCGCTGGCGCGTCCGCGAGCGGGGTCCGGGACCACCCTTAGGGAAGGCGCCTGAATACCGGAACGTCGCGAGGCGCGATACCGCTCGTCCGGTGTTCCTGCATCTGCTGCAGAAGCCCGGAGAGCCCGATGCCGCCGCTCGCTGTCCTCGCCGCCTCCGCCGACGATGCTTGCGCCTACGATTCCGCGAAGCGTGCGCTGCTCTCGATCGATGCGTCGATCTCGCGGGCCGTCTCTTGGGCATCTCCGATCACGGACGTGGATCTTCTTCCGCTCGGCCGCGCGGGAGGACGGGTGCTCGCACGTGCCGTCCAGGCGCGCCTCTCTTCGCCCGCTTTCGACCGCTCGGCCATGGACGGCTACGCCGTTCGCGCCGGCGACGGGCTCGAGGCCGGCGTGCGGCTGTCCGTCATGGGGCGCATCGCCGCCGGAGCGCGGGGCACGCGTCTCGGAAAGGCAGAGGCGGCAAGGATCTTCACCGGCGCGCCGATCCCACCGGGCGCCGACGCCGTCGTCATGCAGGAGGATGTCCGCCGTGAAGCTGGGGCGATCCTGCTCGATCGCCCTTTGCGCGCCGGCGCGAACGTGCGGCGAGCCGGCGAGGACGTCGTGTTCGGCGATCGGCTCGCCGCGGCCGGCGTACGGATCGACGCGCGGCTGATCGCGCTTCTCGCGGCGCAGGGTGTCGACACCGTCGTCACGCGCCGTCGGCCCCGGGTCGCGGTGCTCTCGACGGGCGACGAGCTCGCCGAGGCCGGTGCGCCGCTGGCGCCTGCCGCCATCTACGACGTCAACCGGCCGATGCTGCTGGCTCTGATCGAGGCCGCGGGCTGCGAGACGGTCGATGCCGGCATCATTCGCGACGATCCACGGGAGCAGGCGGGGCGGCTCGCCGCGCTGGCGGAGAGTTGCGACCTGGTCGTCACCTCGGGCGGTGCGTCCGTCGGCGAGGAAGACCATGCCGGGCACGCCCTTCGCCTGGCAGGCGGCGACGGGGAGGCTCTGGCCATGGCGCTCAAGCCCGGAAAGCCGGCGCTCGTCGGGCGGATCGGTGCGGCCGCGGTGCTCGGTCTGCCCGGCAATCCCCTCTCTGCGCTCGTCGTCTTCATGCTGCTCGGGAGGGCGATGCTCGCCCGCCTCGGTGGCGGCGCGCCGAGCCGCCCCGTCGGCCTCCCCGTGCCTCTCGCCGAGCCGCTCGCCCGCAAGCCCGGCCGCACGGAATTCGTGCCGGCGCGTCTCGTCAGCGGCGACCACGGTCCGCGTCTCGCTCTCCTGTCCTCGAACTCCGCCCGCCTGCGGCCCCTCGTCGAGGCCGACGGCCTCGCCGAGATCCCGGCCGACGTGGCACGCGCCGCGCCTGGTGTGCCGGTGGCCTACCACGCGTTCTCGGGGCTGCTCGGCTGAGCGAGGCTCACGCCGACGCGGGCCGGAACGCCGTCACCACCTCCGGCCGCGTCTCGACCCGTGCCGCGCCGATCAGGTCGAGGCAGTACGGCACCGCGGGCATGACGGCCAGCAGCGTCGTGCGGATCGAGGACGGCTTGCCCGGCAGGTTGATCACGAGCGCGCGCCCGCGGATGCCCGCGGTCTGGCGCGAGAGGATCGCGGTCGGCACCCGCTCCAGGCTCTTCGCCCGCATCAGCTCGCCGAAGCCGGGCAGCAGCTTCTCGCAGGCGCCCTCCGTCGCCTCCGGCGTGAGGTCGCGCGGCGCGGGGCCGGTCCCGCCGGTGGTGAGCACGAGGTCGCAGCCCTCGGCGTCGACGAGGGCGACGATGGCGTCGCGCACGCTCTCGACGCCGTCGCGCACGATCCGTGCGATCGCCTCGAAGGGCGTGGCCAGCATCTCGTCGAGCGCCGCGCGGATCGCCGGCCCGTTCGCATCCTCGTAGATCCCGGCGCTGGCGCGATCGGACACGGTGAGGATGCCGATGCGTGCCGGGCGTGTCGCGTCCTGCGCCATCCCTCAGCCTCCCGTGACGCTCATGTGCCGAGCGACGGCCGGCCCACGGCCCCGCTCGACCACGAAATCGTGCCCCTTCGGCTTGTTCGCGATCGCCGCGTCCATGGCCGCACCGAGCCGCGCGTCGCCCTCCGAGCCGCGGAGCGCCGCGCGCAGGTCGTGGGCGCCCTCGTGGCCCAGGCAGGTGAAGAGCTGCCCGGTGCAGGTGACCCGCACGCGATTGCAGCTCTCGCAGAAATTGTGCGACAGCGGCGTGATGAATCCGAGCCGGCCTCCGGTCTCGGCGACGCGCACGTAGCGCGCCGGTCCGCCGGTGCGGTGCGCGATCGGCTCCAGCGTGAAGCGCTCCGCGAGGCGCGCCTTCACGGTCTCGAGCGAGAGGTACTGGTCCTCCCGGTGCGCGCCGACGTCGCCCAGCGGCATCACCTCGATCAGCGTCAGGTCCATTCCGCGCCCGTGCGCGAAGCGCATCAGCCGCTCGCTCTCGCCCTCGTCCGCATCCTGCAGCGCCACCGCGTTGAGCTTCACCGAAAGGCCGGCGGCCTGCGCGGCGTCGAGGCCGGCGAGGATCTTGTCGAGCGAGCCCCAGCGGGTGACGGCGCGGTAGCGCTCGGGGCAGAGCGTGTCGAGGGAGACGTTGATGCGCCGCACGCCCCGCTCGGCCAGCGCCTGCGCGTGGCGGGCGAGCAGCGTGCCGTTCGTCGGCAGCGTGATCTCGTCGAGCGCCCCGCTGTCGAGGTGGCGCGAGAGGCCGCCGATCAGGTCGATCAGGTCGCGCCGCACCAGCGGCTCGCCGCCGGTGAAGCGCAGCTTGCGCACGCCGCGGGCGACGAAGGCGGAGCAGAGCCGATCGAGCTCCTCCAGCGAGAGCAGCTCGCGCTTCGGCAGGAAGGTCATCGCCTCCGACATGCAGTAGACGCAGCGCAGGTCGCAGCGATCGGTCACCGAGACCCGGAGATAGGTGATGCGGCGGTCGTGGCCGTCGATCAACGGCGAGAGGGCGGGGCAGGGCATGGGATCAGCCTAGGCCCGCGTGGCCGCAGGAGGGCGCGGCCGGTGCCGGCCTCAGGGCATAGGCGAGCATGCCCTTCAGGCAGGCGCCGCCGGGGTCCTCCGCGCGGCCGATCGTGCCGATCAGCGAGACCCAATCGTCGTCGCTGGCGCCGGCGGTGAAGAGCGAGACCGCGCGCGCGGCGAAGCCGCCGGCGGTGAGCCCCTCGCGCGCGGCGGCGGCCTCGACCTCGGCGACGAGCGCGAGATCGCCGAGGCCGACGAGCGCCTCCATGGCGACGACCTCGTCGTCGAGGCGGGCGATGACGTCTCCGAGCAGCATGGCCGCCTCCTCAATGCACGTTGAGCGCGCCGGGCGCGGGGATCTCGAGGCCCTCGACCGCGGAGGCGGCGAGCAGGCGCGCGACGTACTGCGCCTCGGCGCGCCGGCGCACCGCCTCGCGCAGGTAGGCGGCGATGCGCGCCTGCACGATCTCGAAGGGCAGGATCTCGCCCGCGATCTTCCGGTCGAGGCGGACGACGTGCACGCCGTAGCGGGTCTCGACCGGGTCGGACACCGCGCCGGGCGCGAGCGCGTCGAGCGCCGCCTCGAACGCGGGCGTGGTCTCGCCCTGGCGGACCTGGCCGAGATGACCGCCCTCCCGGCCCGAGGGGCAGGTCGAATGCAGCCGCGCCAGCTCGGCGAGGTCGCCGGGGCGCTGCTGCAGGTGCGCGGCGAGCGTGCGGGCCTTGTCGAGCGCGGCGGCGAAGGCGGCGTCGTCGTCCCGCGGCGCGCCGATCAGGACGTGGGCCGCCTCGTAGAGGCTCGGCGCGCGGAACCGCTCGCGGTTGGTCTCGTAGTAGCGCCGGCACTCGTCCTCGTTGGGCTCCGGGGTGACCACTTCGCGCTCGACGAGCGCGCGCTGGTTCGCCTCGGCTTGCGTCTCGCGGCGGCCCCGGACGTCGGCGCGCGGCTCGCCGACGACGCCGAGCCTTTCGACCTCCTGCGCCAAGGCCTCGCGCAGGACGAGGGCGAGCGCCGCCTGCTTCCAGGCCGCGACGGGCGTGAGCGCGGGGTGGTTCTGCACCTCGCGAGCGATCATGGCGTGGGAAAGGATCTTGCCGGCGACGCGGATCGGGCGGCGCGGGGCGTCGGGGATCTGACGAACGGAGCAGGCGGACATGGGAAGCGCTCCTCGGGGGCGAGCGGGGATGGGGAGAAGCCGGCCCTGACGGCAGCTGCCGGGCCGGCGAGGTCCGTCACTCCGCGGGCTGGGCCGCGGGGACGGGACGGGCGGTCTCGGGGCGCGCCGCCGGGGCCGGCTGCTTCGCGGACACCGGCTTCTTCGTGCGCACCACCTGCCAGCCGCGCCGGCCGAGATACCAGACGGGGGCGGACCAGACGTGGACGAGGCGGGTGAAGGGGAAGACGAGGAAGATCGTCATGCCCAGCAGGAGGTGCGCCTTGAAGATCGGGTGCACGTCCGCGACCACCGCCGAGACGCCCGGCTGGAGCGTCAGGATGCCCTGCGACCAGGTCATGAACTTGAGCATCTCGTACCCGTCCAGGTGCCCGAGCGAGAGCGGGATCGTGGCGAGCCCGAGCAGCAGCTGGGCGAAGATGATCAGCAGGATCGCGGTGTCGGCGAAGGACGAGGTCGCGCGGATGCGCGGATCGAAAAGGCGCCGATGGGTGAGCAGCGCGATGCCGACCAGCGTCGCGAGACCGGCGATGCCGCCGACCACGATCGCCATGCCCTGCTTGAACGACTTCGATATCCCCACCGCCTCGAAGACGAAGGCGGGCGTGAGGAGCCCGGCCGCATGGCCGAGCAAGAGCACGAGGATGCCGACGTGGAAGAGCACCGAGCCGGCGACAAGCTGCTTGCGGCGCAGGAGCTGGCTGGAGCTCGCCTTCCAGGTGTACTGCTCGCGGTCGAAGCGCAGGAGCGAGCCGACCAGGAACACGGTGAGCGCGAGATAGGGAAACCATCCGAAGAGGATGTGATTGAGCGCGGTTTCCATGGCGCGGGCCTCCTCAGGCTCGGTCGGTCGACGAGGAATGGGTGAAGACGGTGCGGGGGCCGAGCATGCCGGGCGTCTCGAGCCCCGGTGCCGGGCGGCGCGCCTGGCGCACTTTCGCGGCGAGCGAGTCGACGCCGCATTCGGCAGTCGCGGCGCCGGGGCCGAAGCGGACCTCCTCCTCTTCCCAGACGCGGTCGAGGGCTTCGAGGTCGTTCGGGTCCGTCTCCTCGATCTCGGCGAGCGCCTCGAAGGAGGACTCGTCCGGCGCCGAGGCGCAGAGCGCCACGAGCGCGGCGAAGACCGCGGCGTAGGGGCTCTCCTTGCGGGCGAGCCGGTCGCGCAGGGCCTCGAAGACGTGCGCCGGCTCGGCGAGGAGCGCGCGCGCCTCGTCGCGCGGGAGCGTCGACGCGTATTCGAGGAAGAGCGGCAGGTAGTCGGGCAGCTCGGTCGACGCCATCTCGTAGCCGGCGCCGTCGTAGAGCGCCTTCAGGTCCACCATCGCCTGGCCGCGGTCCCGGCTCTCGCCGTGGACGTGCTCGAACAGGTTCAAGCTGTGCGCGCGGGTGCGGTCGAAGAGGAGCACGTAGCGCTCCTCCAGATCATAGAGATCCTCCTGCGCGAGGCTGGTGAGCAGCGGCTCGAGAGCGGCCATGGCGTAGCCGTCGAGCGCACCCTCGACGGCGATCCCCTCGCGGATGGCGGGTATCGCGCGCACGAGATCGCGGCTGGGATAGGTGAGGAGCGCGGAGAGCGCCTTCAGAATGAGCATGGTCGTGATCCTTCGCTCGGCGCCGCCCTCAGGCGACCTCCATCGGGGTCTTGCCCTGCTTGCGGTTCTTTCCGCCGAACAGGCCGGTCGTGGTGTCGCCGCCGGAGCAGCCGTTGCCGAAGGAGAAGCCGCAGGAGCCGCGCAGGTCGTAGGCGTCCTCGAGGCCGGCCTCGCGATGCGACGTCGGGATCACGAAGCGATCCTCGTAGTTCGCGATCGCCATGATCCGGTACATCTCCTCGATCTGCGCGCCCGAGAGCCCGACCCGAGCGGCGATGCCCTCGTCGATGACACCGTCGATCGTCTTGGCGCGCATGTAGGCGCGCATGGCGAGCATGCGCTCGAGGCCGGTGACCACCGGCTCCTCGCGCCCGGCGGTGAGGAGATTCGCGAGATAGCGCACGGGGATGCGCAGGTTCTTCACGTCGGGCATCTCCCCGTCGACGCCGATCTTGCCGGCCTCGGCGGCGGACTGAATCGGCGAGAGCGGCGGCACGTACCAGACCATCGGCAGCGTGCGGTACTCGGGGTGGAGCGGGAAGGCGATCTTCCACTCCATCGCCATCTTCCAGACCGGCGAGCGCCTGGCCGCCTCGAGCCAGGCGTCCGGGATGCCTTCGGCGCGCGCCTTGGCGATCACCGTCGGATCGTCGGGGTCGAGGAAGACCTTCAGCTGGGCCTCGTAGAGATCGCCCTCGTCCGGGGTCGACGCCGCCTCCTGGATGCGGTCCGCGTCGTAGAGCACGACGCCGAGATAGCGGATGCGGCCGACGCAGGTCTCCGAGCACACGGTCGGCATGCCCGCCTCGAGGCGCGGGTAGCAGAGCGTGCACTTCTCCGACTTGCCGCTCTCCCAGTTGAAGTAGATCTTCTTGTAGGGGCAGCCCGAGACGCACATGCGCCAGCCGCGGCACTTGTCCTGGTCGATCAGGACGACGCCGTCCTCCTCGCGCTTGTAGATCGCGCCCGACGGGCAGGCGGCGGCGCAGGTCGGGTTGAGGCAGTGCTCGCACAGCCTCGGCAGGTACATCATGAAGGTGTTCTCGAACTGGCCGTAGATCTCCTTCTCGACGCCCTCGAAATTGGCGTCCTTGGAGCGGCCGGCGAACTCGCCGCCGAGGATCTCCTCCCAGTTCGGGCCCCACTCGATCTTCTGGATGCGCTCGCCCGAGATCTTCGAGCGCGGGCGCGCGGTCGGGAAGGCCGAGCCTTCGCGGGCCGTCTGCAGGTGCTCGTAGTCGAAGTCGAAGGGCTCGTAATAGTCGTCGATCTCGGGCAGGTCGGGGTTGGCGAAGATGTTCGCCAGCACGCGCCATTTCGAGCCGATGCGCGGCTCGATCTCGCCCGAAGGCTTGCGGCGCCAGCCGCCCTTCCACTTGCCCTGGTTCTCCCAGTCCTTGGGATAGCCGATGCCGGGCTTGGTCTCGACGTTGTTGAACCAGGCGTATTCCATGCCTTCGCGGTTCGTCCAGACGTTCTTGCAGGTCACCGAGCAGGTGTGGCAGCCGATGCACTTGTCGAGGTTGAGAACCATCGCGATCTGAGCGCGGATCTTCATCGTCTTGTCCCCTCGCGCGGCGGGCCGAATACGGCTCCGGGGCGCTCGTTCGTCTCGTCTGGGGTAGCCCGGAACGGCTCCGGGCGACATTCGGATCGGGCCCCTGAGGGCCGCCCCGGAGCCCGCGTCGCGCGGGCTCCGGGATCGTCGCGGCTCACTCGGCGGCCACCGCGGGAACGGGCTCGTCGTCGAGCCAGTCCACCTTCGCCATCTTGCGGATCACCACGAACTCGTCGCGGTTGGCGCCCACGGTTCCGTAGTAGTTGAAGCCGTAGGAGAGCTGGGCGTAGCCGCCGATCATGTGCGTGGGCTTGAGCACCGCGCGCGTGACAGAGTTGTGGATGCCGCCGCGCTGGCCGGTGAGGGTCGACCCCGGCGTGTTCACGATCTTCTCCTGGGCATGGTACATCATGCACATGCCGTCCTTGACGCGCTGGGAGACCACCGCGCGGGCCGAGATCGCGCCGTTGACGTTGTAGACCTCGATCCAGTCGTTATCGACGAGACCCGCCTTCTTCGCGTCGTTCTCCGAGATCCACACGACCGGCCCGCCCCTGTTGAGCGTGAGCATCATCAGGTTGTCGGAATAGGTCGAGTGGATGCCCCACTTCTGGTGCGGCGTGATGAAGTTGAGCACGATCTCCGGCGCGCCGTCCGCGCCGCGGCCCTTCACCGGGTGCACGGTCTTCATGTCGATCGGCGGGCGGTAGACGCAGAAGCCCTCGCCGAAGGCGCGCATCCACAGGTGATCCTGGTAGAGCTGCTGCCGGCCCGTCAGCGTCCGCCACGGGATCAGCTCGTGGACGTTCGTGTAGCAGGCGTTGTAGCAGACCTTCTCGGATTCGAGCCCCGACCAGATCGGCGAGGAGATGATCTTGCGCGGCTGGGCGACCACGTCGCGGAAGCGGATCTTCTCGTCCTCCTTGGGCAGCGCCAGGTGGGCGTGCTCGCGGCCGGTGAAGGTCTCGAGCGATTCCCACGCCTTGACCGCGACCTCGCCGTTGGTCTCCGGCGCCAGCATGAGCAGCACCTCGCAGGCGTCGATGGCGGTCTCGATCCTGGCGAGCCCCTTGGTCGGCCCGTCCTCGGTGACGACGCCGTTGAGCTCCTTGAGCAGCTCGACCTCGTGCTCGGTGTTCCAGGCCATGCCCTTGCCGCCGTTGCCGACCTTCGTCATCAGCGGGCCGAGCGCGGTGAAGCGCTTGTACAGGTTCGGGTAGTCGCGCTCGACGACCGTGACCTGCGGCATGGTACGCCCGGGAATGGGCTCGATGGCGCCGGTCTTCCAGTCGGCGACGTCGAAGGGCTGGGCGATCTCGCCGGGCGTGTCGTGCAGGATCGGCGTGAGCACGACGTCGGTCTCGACGCCGAGCACCTCGGGCGCGACCTCGGAGAACGCCTCGGCCAGGCCCTTGTAGATGTTCCAGTCGGTCCGGCTCTCCCAAACCGGGTCCACCGCCGCGGTGAGCGGGTGGATGAACGGGTGCATGTCCGACGTGTTGAGGTCGTCCTTCTCGTACCAGGAGGCGGTCGGGAGCACGATGTCCGAGTAGACGCACGTCGTCGACATACGGAAGTCGAGGGTGACGAGCAGGTCGAGCTTGCCTTCCGGCGCCTCGTCGCGCCAGACGACTTCCCTCGACTTGCGCTTGCCCTCCGCGCCGAGATCCTTGCCCAGCAGCCCGTGCTTCGTTCCGAGCAGGTGCTTGAGGAAATACTCGTGCCCCTTGCCCGACGAGCCGAGCAGGTTCGAGCGCCAGACGAACAGGTTGCGCGGCCAGTTCCTCGGGTTGTCCGGGTCCTCGCAGGACATCTTCAGCGCGCCGGACTTCAGGCTCTGCGCCACGTAGTCCTTGGGCGAGAGGCCCGCGGCGGTCGCCTTGGCGGCGATGCCGAGCGGGTTCTCCTCGAGCTGCGGCGCAGAGGGCAGCCAGCCCATGCGCTCGGCGCGGATGTTGTAGTCGATCATCGCGCCGTCCCACGGCCCGGCGGGCGCGGTGGGGGAGAGGATGTCCTTCACCTCCATGGTCTCGTAGCGCCACTGGTCGGTATGCGCGTAGAAGGCCGAGGTCGAGTTCTGCTGCCGGGGCGGACGGCTCCAGTCGAGCCCGAAGGCGAGCGGCGCCCAGCCGCTCTGCGGCCTGAGCTTCTCCTGGCCCACGTAATGCGACCAGCCGCCCCCGGATTGGCCCACGCAGCCGCACATCACGAGCATGTTGATGGCGGACCGGTAGTTCATGTCCATGTGGTACCAATGGTTCATCGCCGCGCCGATGATGATCATCGAGCGCCCATCGGTCTTCTCAGCATTGCGTGCGAACTCGCGCGCCACCGTGACGATCTGGTCGCGCGGCACGCCGCTGATCGCCTCCGCCCAGGCCGGCGAGTACGGCGCGTTCTCGTCGAAGCTCTTCGCGACGTTGCCGCCGCCGAAGCCGCGGTCGACGCCGTAATTGGCGAGGAACAGGTCGTAGACGGTGGCGACGAGCGCCTCGCCCTCGGCCGTCGCGATCCGCTTCACGGGAACGCGGCGCTCGAGCACGCTCGGGTGCGCGTCGCTCTCGAAGTGCTCGTGCGCGATGTTGCCGAAATAGGGGAAGGCGACGTCCTCGAAGCCGTCCGGAACGTCCTTCTCCCCGCCGGCGAGCGAGAGCCGCAGGTCGACCGGCGCGCCGTCGGCGCGCTTGGCCTCGAGGTTCCACTTGCCCTTCTCGCCCCAGCGGAAGCCCACCGAGCCGTTCGGGACGACGAGCGCGCCGGTGGCCTCGTCATAGGCCAGCGTCTTCCACTCCGGATTGTTGGTCTCGCCCATGCCGCCGTCGAGGTCCGAGGCGCGCAGGAAGCGCTCGGGCACGAGCTTGCCGTCCTCCTGGCGCACCAGCCGCACCAGCATCGGCATGTCGGTGTAGCGCTTGGCGTAGTCGACGAAGTACGGCACCTGCCGGTCGACGTGGAACTCCTTGAGGATGACGTGGCCCATGGCCATGCCGAGCGCCGCGTCGGTGCCCTGCTTCACCGACACCCACATGTCGGCGAACTTGGACGCTTCCGAATAGTCCGGGCAGATCACCACCGACTTCGCGCCGCGGTAGCGCACCTCGGTGTAGAAGTGCGCGTCCGGCGTGCGGGTCTGGGGCACGTTCGAGCCCCACAGGATCAGGAAGCCGGAATTGTACCAGTCGGCGCTCTCGGGCACGTCGGTCTGCTCGCCCCAGGTCTGCGGCGAGGAGGGCGGCAGGTCGCAGTACCAGTCGTAGAACGACATGCAGACGCCGCCCATCAGGGACAGGTAGCGCGCGCCGGCGGCGTAGCTCACCATCGACATGGCCGGGATCGGCGAGAAGCCGAAGACGCGATCGGGGCCGTAGGTCTTGACCGTGTAGGCGTTCGCCGCCGCGATCATCTCGTTGACCTCGTCCCAGGTCGAGCGGACGAAGCCGCCGTGGCCGCGGATCGAGGTGTAGGCCCGGCGCTTGCCCGGATCCTCCTGGATCGAGGCCCAGGCGGCCACCGGCGTGCGCACGGCGCGCGCCTCGCGCCACAGGCGCAGCAGCCGGCCGCGAACCAGCGGGTGCTTCACCCGGTTGGCCGAGTAGAGGTACCAGGAATAGGAGGCGCCGCGGGCGCAGCCGCGGGGCTCGTGGTTGGGCAGGTCCGGCCGCGTGCGCGGATAGTCGGTCTGCTGCGTCTCCCAGGTGACGATCCCGCCCTTGACGTAGACCTTCCACGAGCACGAGCCCGTGCAGTTCACCCCGTGGGTGGAGCGCACCACCTTGTCGTGCTGCCAGCGCTTGCGGTAGCCGTCCTCCCAGCCGCGATCCTCGCGGGTGGTGATGCCGTGGCCGCCCGAGAAGGCTTCGTCCTTGCGGGTGAAGAAGGTCAGCCGATCGAGAAAGTGGCTCATGAGGGTGATCCTCTCGGTGTGTCTCTTGCGAGGCTCGGACGGCGCGCGACGGG
>JBNPEA010000029.1:0-24852 GCA_051117315.1 Salinarimonas sp.
TGCTCGACGGCGCCGCCGCGCGCACGTCGTCGTCGACGTCGGCCTCGAAGCGGGTGAAGTTCTCGCGGAACATCGCGACGAGCTTGGCCGCCGTCTGCGCGAACTGCGCCTTGTTCTGCCAGGTCTTCACCGGGTAGAGGATGTGCGGCTCGATGCCGGGCACCGAGGTCGGCACCGCGAAGCCGAAATACGGGTCCTGCCGGAAGTCGGCCTTCGCCAGCGAGCCGTCGAGCGCCGCCGAGAGCAGCCGGCGCGTGACGCGGATCGGCATGCGCCGCCCCACCCCGTGCATGCCGCCGGTCCAGCCGGTGTTGACGAGCCAGCAATCGACATGGTGGCGCGCGATCAGCTCGCGCAGCATGTTGCCGTAGACGGACGGCGGACGCGGCATGAACGGCGCGCCGAAGCAGGTCGAGAACGTCGCCTGCGGCTCCGTCACGCCCTTCTCCGTGCCCGCGACCTTCGCCGTGTAGCCCGACAGGAAGTGGTACATCGCCTCCGCGCTGGTCAGCTTGGCGATCGGCGGCAGGACGCCGAAGGCGTCGCAGGTGAGCATGACGATGTTCTTGGGCTGGCCCGCGCGCCCGCTCTCCACGGCGCCGGGGATGAACTCGAGCGGGTAGGCGCAGCGCGTGTTCTCGGTCTTCGACGCGTCGTCGAAGTCCGGCTCGCGGGTGTGCGCGTCCATCACGACGTTCTCGAGCACGGTGCCGAAGCGGCGCGTGGTGGCGTAGATCTCCGGCTCCGCGTCCGCCGAGAGGCGGATCGTCTTGGCGTAGCAGCCGCCCTCGAAGTTGAACACGCCCTGGGGCCCCCAGCCGTGCTCGTCGTCGCCGATCAGCGGGCGCTTGGGATCGTTGGAGAGCGTCGTCTTGCCGGTTCCCGAGAGGCCGAAGAAGAGCGCCACGTCCTTGGGATCGGACATGTTGGCCGAGCAGTGCATCGGCATGACGCCCTTGTCGGGCAGGACGAAGTTCAGGTAGGTGAAGACCGACTTCTTCATCTCGCCCGCGTAGGACGTGCCGCCGATCAGGACGATCTTGCGGGTGAGGTCCATGGCGATGACCGTCTGCGAGCGGCAGCCGTGGCGGGCGGGATCGGCCTCGAAGCTCGGCAGGTCGATGATGGTGAGCTCGGGCACGAACGCGCGCACGGTCTCGAGCTCCGGGCGGCGCAGCAGGTTGCGGATGAACAGCGAGTGCCATGCGAACTCGGTGTAGACCCGGGTGCGCACGCGATGGTTCGGGTCCGCACCGCCGAAGAGATCCTGCGCGAACAGCTCCTTGCCTTCCGCATGGGCCCGGAAGTCCTCGAGCAGCGTCTCGAACTGGGCGGGCGTGATGGCGCCGTTGGCGTCCCACCACACGCTGTCCTCGGTCTTCGCGTCGCGCACCAGGAACTTGTCCTTGGGCGAGCGCCCCGTGTGCACGCCCGTCTCGGCGACGAGCGCCCCGCCGGCCGCCAGCCGCGCCTCGCCGCGCGCGATGGACAGCTCGGTCAGCGCGGGCGCCTCGAGGTTCCAATGCACGCGCGCGAGCCCGCGCAGGCCGATCGTGTCCGCGCCCTGAGCGCTGTTGTAGACGCCGAGATTCACCACGTTCTCAACCCTCCTCGCTTGCCTCGCTTGCCTGCCCCCGCCGACGCGGACGTATCGGACGGTTCGGAAACGCCCGAAAGCCGCGTCGGGATGCGAGCGCGCGATCGCATGCGGCGCTCGACCGCATCGCTTTAGGGCTTTGCGCCGGGAGCGGCAACCGCGCTCGAGGCGGATGCGGGGGACGCGGGGGCCGAGGACGCGCGCGGAACGGGCGGCGAGGGAGGACGCGTGACCAAGAGGAGCCGCCGCGATCTACGGCATATGGTTGCATAACGTAAACCATAGCCCGTCTCGATTGTCATCATCTCGACATGATCGGCGCGCTACCTGACGCTGTCGGTACAATTATGGGATGCTCTCCATGCCACACGCTCCTCGCACCCGGCCGCTCCACCTGACCCTCGACGACCAGGCGCGCGATCGCCTCGCGTCGTGCCTGCGCCACATCGCCTACCCCGCCCACGGCTTCGAGGCCTATGTCGGGGCCGTGCGCACCGCGTCCGCGCCGCTCGCGGACGTCTTCGCCCCGATCCGCGGCTTCCTCGACGACGCGACGCCCGCCGATCAGCGCCCCGGCGCGATCAAGATCACGAACCTGCCCGTCTCCCCCGCGATCCCGAGGCCGCCGCTCGACGCCGCCGCGCGCACCCGAATCGAGAAGCCCGACTACCTGTCGGAGAACCTCCTCACCGCGATCGCCTGCCTCTTCGGCGAGCCGTACTCGATGCATTGCGAGGGACGCGGCCTCGTCAACAACCTCGTCCCGACCCGGACGACGTCGGAGCAGATCACGGGGCTCGGCGCCTCCTCCGACCTGCGGTTCCACGCGGAGAATGCCGCCCTGCGCTTCCTGACCGACCGCGACTGCGCGCCGGCCGCCCTGTTCCTGCTCGGTGTCGCGCAGGAGCCGACCCCGCCCAAGACGCGTCTGAGCGACGCGCGCGCCGCGCTCGCGCTGCTCGACCCGACCGATCGGGACCTGCTCGCTCGGCCGCTCTTCGCCATCAAGCTACCCTATCGCTGGCGCGGCTACCGCACCGGCTACGACACGCTCTCGACCCGCCTCGTGCCGCTCGTCGAGGAGGACGCCCGGGGCCTCGTCGTCCATGCCGCGTTCTACGGGGACATGATCGCGCACGTGGTCGACGCCGCGGCGGAGCGGGCCGCGCGCGCCTTCGAGGCGGCCCTGGAGGAAGTCTCCCACGACATCGTCGTCTCCCCCGGCGAGCTGATCGGGATCGACAACCGCACGACACTGCACGCGCGTACGCCGTTCCCGGCCTCGTTCGACGAAGAGGGCCGCGCCCGGCGATGGGTGCAGCGCCTGTTCGTCACGAAGGACCTGTCCGCCTTCGCAGACTGGGACGCCCCGCAGGAGCGCGTCTACGCACCGCGCTTCGAGGCTGCGCGACCGGAGGCCGCCGCGTAGCGCCGGGTGATGCGTCGGCGACGGCAGGGAGAACTACACAAAGCCGTGAATCGCTGATAGAATGCAACCTCGAAACGAAGGGCCGAGGCCTCGATGCGTGACCTGCTCGCCCGCCTGCACCGCAACGGGCCCACGATCCTCGCCTTCGGCATCGTGCTGGGGCTGGCCGTGCCCGCGCTCGCCGAATTGGCGCGGCCGGCCCTCCCCGCGACGGTGTTCGCCTTCGTGCTCGGAACGCTCCTGCGGGTTGAGCCGTCCGCCGTCCTGGCACAGGTCCGCCGACCGCGGATCGCTCTCGCGCTGCCCTGCGCGATCGCCTTCCTCGCCCCGGCGCTCGCAGCGGTCGCCGTCTCGCTCGCGGGCCTGCCTTCGGACCTCGCGCTCGCGATCGTGCTCGGCGCTGCCGCCCCCCCGACGACGACGACGATCGCGGTGGCGCGCATGCTCGGGCTCGACGGTGCGCCGCCGCTCGCGGCGATGCTCGTCGCGACCTTCGCCGCGCCCCTCACCGTGCCCCTCGTCGCGGACCTGTTCGGAGGCCCTCGGATCAGCGCGCTCGACCTCGCGCAGGGGCTCGTCCTCCTCGTCGGCGGCGCGATCGCGACGGCCGCGCTGCTGCGCCGCTTCGCCGGGGGGCCGCTCGCCCGCAACGGCGTCGTGATCGACGCCGCGATCGTGGTATCGCTGCTCGTGTTCTCGCTCGCCACGATGGCGGGGGTGCGCGCGAGCATCGAGGCCGAGCCCGCCTTCGCGCTCGGCGTCATCGCGCTCGCCTACGCCACCAACCTCGCGCTCCAGGCCGTGGGCGCGGCGCTCTTCCCGGGAGACGGCGCGAGCCGGCTCGTCACCGGGCTGACCCTCGGCAACAAGAACGTCGGTCTCGTCTGGGCCGCTCTCGGGACGCAGATCAACCCGACCATGGCCTTGTACTTCGCCGCTTGCCAGCTGCCCATCTTCACCCTGCCGCGCGCGGTCCAGGCGGTGCTCGGCGCGATCCGCCGGCGAGAGGCCCGGCACGCGCCCGCGGGGACCGCGAACCCGGAGCGAGGAGCGCGCCGATGATCGACCTCTTTCCCGACCCGTCTCCGGCGGCGCGCCGGAAGCTCGTCGTCGAGAACATCGGCCTCCTCCTCTCCGGGCGGCTCGAGCAGCCGATCCTCGATGCGGACACGATCGTCGCCGTCGACGGCACGATCACCGCCGTGGGCCGGCGCGCCGATTGCGACGCCGAGGACGCGGACATCGTCGTCGACGCCCGCGGCACGACCGTGTGCCCCGGCCTCATCGACGGCCACACGCATCCGACGCTCGGCGAGCACAGCCCGCGCACGGACAACCATGCCTGGATCGGACACTGCCTGCACGGCGGTACGACCACGATGATCTCCGCAGGCGAGGTCCACGTCGCCGGGCGGCCGACCGACCGGATCGGGGTCAAGGCGCTCGCCATCGCCGCGCAGCGCAGCTTCGCGGCCGCGCGGCCCTCCGGCGTGAAGATGATCGCCGGCGCGCCGTTGCTGGAGGCGGGGCTGCTCGAGGAGGACTTCCGCGAGATGGCGGAGGCGGGCGTCGAGCTCGTCGGCGAGGTCGGGATCGGCTCCGTCGCGGATACCGAGACGGCTCGCACGATGGTCGGCTGGGCGCGGGCGAACGGGATGCGGAGCCTCACCCATACCGGCGGCCCCTCCATTCCCGGCTCGCGGCTGCTGGCGGCGGAGGAGATCCTCGCCATCGACCCCGATGTGATCGGCCACATCAACGGCGGGCACACCGCCTTCGCGCACTCCGAGATCCGCTGCCTGTGCGAGGGCTGCTCGCGGGCGATCGAGATCGTCCACAACGGCAACGCCTTCGCCGCGCTCTACGCGTTACGGACCGCGACCGAGATGGGCCAGCTCGAGCGCATCGTGCTGGGCACCGACGCGCCGTCGGGCGCGGGCGTGCCTGCGCTCGGCATGCTGCGCCTCGTCGCCATGCTGTCGAGCTTCGGCGAGCTGCCGGCCGAGCAGGTCTTCTGCTTCGCGACCGGCAATACGGCGCGCGTGCACGGGCTCGGTCAGGGGATCGTCGCGCCGGACCGGCCGGCCGACCTCGTGATCATGGACCGGGCTCAGGGCACGGCGGGGCGTACGCTCCTCCACAGCGTTGCGCTCGGCGATCTGCCGGGCATCGGCATGGTGCTGATCGACGGCATCCCCGTGCTGCGCCCCTCCCGCAACACGCCCCCCGCGATCACCCTCCCCACGGCCCGGCGCCGGCTCGTGTGAAACCCGCCGCCCGCCGCGGCCGTAGCGTCGTCCATCAACGGACGAGCGGAGGCGCGGGAATGATCGAGGCGCATGCGGAACGACGGCTCCTGCAGGGAGCGATCCTCCTCGCCGGCTGCGTGCCGATGCTGGCCGGGCTCGCCGGCGTGGCGACGGGGACGGGGTTCGTGGCTGCGGGGGACGGGGCGTCGCCCGCCTACGGCGTCTCCGTCGAGAGCCACGTGCGCTACCTGTCGGGCCTGCTGCTGGGCGTCGGGCTGGCCTTCTGGGCCGCGGTGCCGCGGATCGAGGCGCACGGGCAGCGGGTGCGGCTCCTCGCCGGCATCGTCGTGATCGGCGGGCTCGCCCGCGCGCTCGGCGTCGTCGCCGACGGCCCGGCGGACGGGCCGATGACGGCGGCGCTCGCCATGGAGCTCGTGGTCACCCCGGCGCTCGCGCTCTGGCAGGGCCGCGTGGCGCGGCGCTGGGGGCCGGTGGTGACGGCCCGCCGTGACTCCGCCGAACGTCACTCCGCCGGGCTCGGCGCCCCCGCGGGCGCGGCGCGCTCGCCCGTCTCGGTCAGCTCCGGCTCCAGCTCCCGGCGCGACACGAGCGTGTAGAAGGTCGGCACGACGAAGAGCGTGAACAGCGTGCCGACGGTGATGCCGGAGAAGATCACGAGCCCCATGGAGAATCGCGCCGCCGCGCCCGCGCCGTCCGCCGTCATCAGCGGCACGACGCCGAGCGCGGTGGCCGCCGTCGTCATCAGGATCGGGCGAAGACGCAGCTTCGCGGAGGCGATCATCGCCGCCTCCCGGGTGAGGCCCTTCTCCCGGCGCAGCTGGTTCGCGAACTCCACGAGCAGGATGCCGTGCTTGGTGATGAGGCCGATCAGCGTGATCAGCCCCACCTGCGTGTAGATGTTGAGCGTCGCGAGGCCGAGGTTCAGCGGCACGATGACGCCGAAGATCGACAGCGGCACCGACATCAGGATCACGAACGGATCGCGGAAGCTCTCGAACTGCGCCGCGAGCACGAGATAGATCACCACGATCGCGAGCGCGAAGGCGATGGCGATCGTGTTGCCCTCGCCGACCTCGAGCCGGGACTGCGCCGCGTAGTCGATGTAGAACCCGTCCGGCAGGATGCGCTCTGCGATGGAAACGATCTCGGCGAGCCCGTCGCCCGTGGAGACGCCCGGCAGCGGCAGCGCCGAGATGGTCGCCGAGTTGAGCTGGTTGAACTGCTCGATCGTCGCCGCGGCGACGCCGGTGTCGATGTTCGCGATGGCCGAGAGTGGCACCATGGCGCCGCTGCGCGAGCGCACGTAGAGCTCGCCGAGCCGCTCGGGGTTGTCCCGATATTGTGCCGGCACCTGCATGATCACGTCGTAGCTGTTCGAATCCCGGTCGAACTGCGAGATCGCCCCGCCGCCGACGAGGAGGCCGAGCGTGGCGCCCACCTGCGAGGCCGGCACGTCGAGCGCCGCCGCGCGGTCGCGGTCGATCGTCACCACGACCTCCGTCGTGTCGAAGGACAGCGAGTTCTGCACCACGATGAAGCGACCGGACGCCTGCGCCTCCTGCCGGATCCGCTCGGCCACCTCGTAGACGTTCGCCGGCGAGCTCGTGGTCTGGATGACGACCGAGATCGGCAGCCCGCCGCCGGCGCCCGGCAGGGTCGGCGGCGCGAAGACGAAGGCCTCGACCCCGGTGATGCCGGCGATGCGCGCCTGCAGGTCCTGCTGGATCTCCGCCTGGCTGCGCTCGCGCTCGGCCCAGTCGTCGAAGGCCCACAGCGCGATGCCGGAATTCGTCTGCCCGCCGAAGCCGACGATGGAGAAGTTGGCGGAGAGCTCCGGCAGGTCCTGCGTGCGCGCGCGCATCTCGTCGATGTAGGTGCGCGTGTAGTCCGAGGTGGCGTAGGCGGGCGCGTTGACGATGGCGAACAGCGCGCCGACGTCCTCCTCGGGCGCGAGCTCGCTCGAGGTCTTGGTGAACAGGAAGCCGGTGACGCCCACCAGCGCCACGACGATGAAGATCGTCACGGCGCGGTAACGCAGCGAGCCCGCGACACGACGCTCGTACCAGCCCTCGAGCCCGCCGAAGCCGCGGTCGAGCGCGACCTGGAAGCGGCTGTGGCCCGCCTTCAGCACCCGCGCCGCCATCATCGGCGAGATCGTGAGCGCGACGACGCCGGAGATGAACACCGCGCTGGCGAGCGTCACCGCGAACTCGCGGAAGAGCGCGCCGGTGAGGCCGCCGGCGAAGAAGAGCGGCGTGAACACCGCGACCAGCGTCAGCATCATCGCGACGATGGAGCCGAACAGCTCCTTCATCGAGACGAAGGCGGCGCGCGCCGGGTTCATGCCCTCGTCGACGTGCCGCTGCACGTTCTCGACGACGATGATCGCGTCGTCCACGACGAGGCCGATGGCGAGGACCATCGCGAGCAGCGTGAGCAGGTTGATGGAGTAGCCCATCAGCAGCAGGATGAAGAGCGTGCCCACGAGCGAGAGCGGGATCGCCACGAGCGGCAGCGTCACGGCCCGGAACGAGCCCAGGAAGAGCAGCGTGATCACCGCGACGATCAGGGTGGCCTCGATGATCGTGCGGAAGACCTCGTCGATCGAGGCGCCGATCTGCTCCGTCGAATCGTACATGAGCGTGAGGTTCATGCCGTCGGGCAGCGTCGCCTGGATGGCGGGGATCTCCTCGAGCACGGCCGCGGCCATGTCGAGCGGGTTCGCGCCCGGCGTCGGATAGAGGCCGATGAAGGTGCCCGGCTCGCCGTCGAAGTTGACGATCGTGTCGGTCGATTCCGCCGCGAGCTCCACGCGCGCGACGTCGCGCAGGCGCACCACGTCGTCGCCCTGGCCCGAGAGCGGCAGCTGGGCGAAGGCGTCGGGCGTCTGCAGGGTCGAGCGCATCGTGATCGGGTAGGTGACCAGCTCGTTGCGCGTGCGCCCCGGCGCCGAGAGGAAGTTCGAGGCGTCGATCGCCCCGCGCACCTCGGCCGCGGTGAGCCCGCGCGCGGCGAGCCGCACCGGGTCGATCCACACCCGCATCGCGTACTTGGCGCCGCCGAGGACCTCGGTCTCCGCGACGCCGGGGATCGTCGACATGCGCGGGCGGATGACGCGCTCGATGTACTCCGTCACCTGCTCCGCGGTCATGTTGGGGTTCTGTACCGCGAAGTACATGGTCGCGAAGGTCATGCCCGTGCCCTTCACGATCGCCGGGTCCTCGGCGTCGGGGGGCAGGGTCGAGCGGACCTCGTTGACCTTCGACATCACCTCCGTCAGCGCGGCGTCGGGATCGGAGCCCAGCCGCATGTTGACGGTCACGATCGACGCCGAGGGGCGCGACTGCGTCGTGACGTAGTCGACATTCTCCGTCGTCGCGACCGCGCGCGCGATCGGCGAGGTGACGAAGCCCTGGATCAGCTCGGCGGACGCGCCGGGGTAGAGCGTCGTGATCGTCACGACCGTCTCGTCCACCTCCGGGTACTGCCGCGTCTGGAGCCCGAACAAGCCCTGGAAGCCCAGCAGCAGGATCAGGAGGCCCAGCACCGTCGAGAGGACGGGGCGCTTGATGAAGACGTCGGAGGGGCTCATCGGGCGGCGCTCGCGGCTTCGGGGGGCGCGGAGGAGGCGCCCGGCTCCTCCAGGACGACGGGCATGGTGTTCGTCAGCCGGTTCTGCCCGGCGGTGACGACGCGGTCGCCGGGCGCGAGGCCCGACACGATCTCGATCAGCCCCTCGGCGCGCCGGCCGGGCCGGACGAAGACCTGGTCGAGGACGAGGCCCTCGCCCTCCTCCGCCGCCACGACGCGGTAGACGAAGTCGCCGTACAGGCTCGACACGAGCGCGGTCTGCGGTACGGCGACGACCCCGTCCTCCTGCGGCTGCTCGATGGCGATGCGCACGAACTGGCCCGGCGTCAGAATGCCGCCCTCGTTCGAGACGGTGCCGCGCACCGCGAAGAGCCGGCTCGCCGGGTCGACGCGCGGGTCGATGCCCACGATCTCGCCGGTGATCTCGCCCGCGACGCCTTCGCCCGAGACGCGGATCGGCTGGCCGATCGCCACGTCCGGCAGGCGCTGCTCGGGCAGCGAGAAGTCGACGCGCATCGTGTCGAGGTCCTGGAGCGTGGCGACGGCGGTTCCCGGGGTGATGTACTGCCCGAGCTCGACCCGCGGCAGGCCGATCGTGCCCGAGAAGGGCGCCACCAGGCGGCGCTGCTCCAGCACCGCCACCGCGCGGGCGAGCTGCGCCTCCGACGAGCGCGTCGCCGATTCGGCGTTGGCCACGTTCACCTCGGTGCCGGCGCCGCGGCTGCGCAGGTCGCGGGCGCGGGCGAGATCCTGCTCGTCGAGCGCGAGGCGCGTGCGCGCGGCGTCGACGTCCGCCTGCTGGACGGCGTCGTCGAGCCGCACCAGCAGCTCGCCCGCCTCGACCCCCTCGTTCGAGACGAAGGCGATCTCGCGCACGATGCCGGCGGCCTCCACCGTCAGCTCGACGCCGCGTGCGGCGTTGACCGTGCCGATCGTCTCGATCGTCGGGCGCCAGGTGGCGGGCTCGAGCGTGAGCGCGGAGACCGTGGCGGGCTGGACGGGCATGTTCGCGAAGAAGTCCGCGATCATCCGGTCCCGGAACAGGTTGAACCCGACGAGCCCGCCGCCGACGAGGGCGACGAGGACGATGGCGATCAGGAAGCGCTTGATCATGGCTGGGCTCGTAGTCGGAGGATACGCTCGATCGGGGCGGAGGCTTGCGCGACGCGGGCGGGCACGTGTACGGTGCGCGGACTGTACCGTCCGGACGGTTGGGAACTGGACCGTAGACGGGCGCATGTCAAGGAGGGACCGTGGCGGACGGGATGGAAAGCACGCGCGTGCGCATCCTGCGCGCAGCCCTCGCGATCGCGCAAGAGGCGGGCTCGGTCTCGCTCGAGGCGGTCGCGGCGAAGGCCGGGGTCTCCAAGGGCGGGCTCCTCTATCATTTCCCCACGAAGGCGGCGCTCCTGCGCGGCCTGGTGGAGGAGCAGCTCGCGCGCTTCGAGGCGGCGCTCGGGACCGAGGCGGCGGCGTCCCGTCACGATGGCGTGATCGGCGCCTATATCGAGACCTTCGTCACCCAGCGCCTGTGCGCCACGCCCCCGAGCGCCGGCATGCTCCCGGCCCTGATCGAGGACCCGGCCATCCTGGAGCCGGTGCGCCTGCGCGAGCGCGGCTTCCTCGACGCGATCCGCGCCAACGCCGCGGACCCGGACGAGGCGACGATCGCCTACCTCGCCCTCCACGGCCTGGCGCTCACGCGGCTTCTCGGCATCGACGTCGTGGGCGAGGAGGAGCGCGCGGCGATCCTGGCGCGGATGCGCGGGGGTCCCGCGCGCTGAAGCGCGGGCGTCGCGCTCAGCCCCCCATCCCGCGCGCCCGGTCCGCCATCTCCTTCAACGCCGTGCGCAGCCGCCCGCCCTCGGCGATCCGCTCGGGGAACGGCACCCGCGCCGTCATGTCCCCGGCGGCGAGGTCGATGCCGTCGGGGTCGATGCCGGTGGCGCGCCAGTCGGCCTGCGGCGCCTTGGCGAGGCGGGTGGCGTAGAGGCAGAGCGCGTCGCGGTGGTCCGCGTTCATGTGGGCGACCGCGCTCTCCGCGAGCGCGAGCAGGCTCTGCGCGTCGTCGACGGGGGTGAGGAGGTCGCCGGCGCTCACCGCCTGAGCCCGAGCGAAGCCGCCGTTGAGGTGGGCGCCCTCCACCGCCATGCGGAACATCGCGAAGTCGCCGAAGCCGGCGTAGAGCGTCGCCTTCGGATGGCGGGCGAGGAAGCGGGCGCGGGCGCGCGGGTCGTCGGTGGGGGCGATGCGGCCGATCACGGTGAGGCGCGGATGGGCCAGCGGGTCGCCCTTGATGCGGCCCTCGCCACGCTCGGCGAGCAGCACGCTCGCCCGCGGGTCGGCGGCGAGGTTCGCGGTGTGGCCGGACAGGCGCGACATCAGGAACAGCGGCGCGCCGTCGACGTCGGTGGCCACCGTCACCAGCGTGGCGAAGGGGAAGCCCGCGGCGCGGTCGAGCGTCGCCAGGGCGCCGGCGCGCACGGCGCGCAGCAGCCGCTTCGCCACGGCGAGCCCGTCGTAGGAGGGATCGGGCCCGACCCGCTCGAGGATCGCCTTCGCCTCCTCCGACACGCCGCTCTCCCCGGGATTGCCACCGGCCTCCGGATCGCCGGGACCGGGATCGCCGCCCGCGTCCGTCATCGCTCGAACCCCTTCCGAAAGCGCCCGTCTTTGCCCACATGACGCAAGACGTGCTAAACCGCCATAAAATCGGCCGAATTCCAAGGCGTGGCGGAGGAGCGGCCGTTTCCGTGCACCGCCTGCCGTCCGCGCGCGTTGCACATCCTGTCACCTCGGAACGTGTCCAGGCCGCCAGTACCTCGGGAGCATCGATGCCCACCATCGCCCTCGTCGACGACGATCGCAACATCCTCACCTCGGTGTCCATCGCGCTCGAGGCGGAAGGCTATCGCATCCAGACCTACACCGACGGCGCCTCGGCGCTCGACGGCCTGCGCCAGACACCGCCGGACCTCGCCATCTTCGACATCAAGATGCCGCGCATGGACGGAATGGAGCTCCTGCGGCGCCTGCGCCAGAAATCCGACCTGCCGGTGATCTTCCTCACCTCCAAGGACGAGGAGATCGACGAGCTGTTCGGTCTCAAGATGGGCGCGGACGACTTCATCCGGAAGCCGTTCTCGCAGCGCCTGCTGGTGGAGCGCGTCAAGGCGGTGCTGCGCCGCTTCGCCCCCAAGGACGTCTCCGCGCCCCGCGAGCCGGACACGAAGGCGCTCGAGCGCGGCCAGCTGGTGATGGACCCCGAGCGCCACACCTGCACCTGGAAGGGCGAGCCGGTGACACTCACCGTCACCGAGTTCCTGATCCTGCAGTCGCTCGCCCAGCGCCCGGGCGTGGTGAAGTCCCGCAACGCCCTGATGGACGCCGCCTACGACGACCAGGTCTACGTCGACGACCGCACCATCGACAGCCACATCAAGCGCCTGCGCAAGAAGTTCAAGGTGACGGACCAGAGCTTCGACATGATCGAGACGCTCTACGGCGTCGGCTACCGCTTCAAGGAAACCTGAGGGAGGGCGCGTGGACGCACGCCGGCAGCGCGACGGGCTTTCGCACGAGGAGGACGCGCGCGGCATCGGCGCCGGCGCCGGGGAGGACGCGCGGCCGCTGCCGCGGCGCTCGCCGGTCGCCAGCCTGGCGAAGGGCGGGGCCGGGCGGCGGCTGCGGCTGGGGCTGCTCGTGCGCCTGCGCGGCCTCTGGCGCGCGACGGCGGGCCGGGCCTCGTCGAGCCTGGTGCGCCGCATCGTGGTGCTCAACCTCGCCGGCCTGGTGGCCCTGTTCTTCGGGTTCCTCTATCTCAACCAGTTCCGCGAGGGGCTGATCGAGGCGCGGGTGCAGAGCCTGCTCACCCAGGGCGAGATCATCGCCGGCGCCATCGCCGCCTCCGCCGTCGTCGACTCGGACACGATCCTGATCGACCCCGACCGGCTCCTGCAGATGCAGACCGGGGAGAGCTCGGTGCTCACCGACGAGCTGTTCTCGCCGCTCGAGTTCTCGATCAACCCCGAGCAGGTGGCGCCGCTCCTGCGCCGCCTGGTGACGCCGACCCGCACCCGCGCGCGGGTCTACGACCGCGAGGCGACGCTGCTCCTGGACACCCGCGCGCTCTACTCGCGCGGCGACATCCTGCGCCTCGACCTGCCGCCGATCGAGACCAAGCCGCCCGGCGCGCTGGAGCGGGCCTTCGGCTCCCTGCGCGACTTCTTCGCGCCGCGGCGCGCGCCCTCGCTGGAGACCATCGGCCCCACCGACGGGCGCACCTTCCCCGAGGTGCGCCAGGCCATGCGCGGCGAGCGCTCGAGCGTCGTGCGGCTCAACCCCGCCGGCGAGACCATCGTCTCCGTCGCCGTGCCGATCCAGCGCCAGCGGGCCGTGCGCGGCGTGCTGCTGCTCTCCACCCAGGGCGGCGACATCGACGCCATCATCGCCTCCGAGCGCTTCGCGCTGCTGCAGGTCTTCATGGTGGCGGCCGGCGTCATGATCGTGCTCTCGCTGATCCTCGCCAACGCCATCGCCGGGCCGGTCTCCCGCCTCGCCGAGGCGGCCGAGCGGGTGCGCCGGGGCATCAAGTCCCGCCAGGAGATCCCGGACTTCACCGGCCGCTCGGACGAGATCGGTCATCTGTCCGGGGCGCTGCGGGAGATGACGGAGGCGCTCTACGACCGGATCGAGGCGATCGAGAGCTTCGCGGCGGACGTGGCGCACGAGCTGAAGAACCCGCTCACCTCGCTGCGCAGTGCCGTCGAGACGCTGCCCCTGGCGCGGTCCGAGGAGAGCCGCGGCCGGCTCCTCGACATCATCCAGCACGACGTGCGCCGCCTCGACCGGCTGATCTCGGACATCTCGGACGCCTCGCGCCTCGACGCCGAGCTCGCCCGTTCGGAAGCGGGTCCCATCGACATGGCGCGGCTGATCGCGGCCGTCGCCTCCATCGCCAACGACGTGCGCCGTCCGGAGGACGCGCCGATCGCCGTCGAGATCCGCCGGCCGGCGCGCAAGGGGGCCGGCGCGAGCAAGGAGGGGACGAGGGAGGCGGCCAAGGAGGCGGCCAAGGAGGCGGCCAAGGGGGCGGCGCGAGAGACGACCGAGCGCGATGCCCGAACCTTCGTCGTCATCGGCCACGACAGCCGGCTGGGCCAGGTGGTGCGCAACCTCCTCGACAACGCCCGCTCCTTCTCGCCCCCCGGCGCCGCCGTCCGCGTCGCGCTCGAGCGCGAGGGCGACATCGTGCGCCTCGTCGTCGAGGACGAGGGGCCGGGCATCCCCGAGCACGCGCTGGAGCGGGTGTTCGAGCGCTTCTACACCGATCGCCCGGAGCAGGGCTTCGGCCAGAACTCGGGGCTCGGCCTGTCGATCTCGCGCCAGATCGTGCAGGCGCACCGCGGCACCATCCGCGCCGAGAACCGACTCGGCGCCGTCGGCCCCGACGGCGAGCCCCGCCGCCTCGGCGCCCGCTTCGTGGTGACGCTCCCCGCCGTGCGGGAGCGCACGTGACGAGGCAGCGAGCACCGCAGCCCTGTCACCCCGGGTCGCGAAGCGGGCCCGGGGCCCAGATCCACTACGGTGTCTCTCAGCGTGCGCGGCAGCGCGCGCGTCCACGAACGCTGACGGCAGCCATCCCCGCCGCGGCGCTGGCGCGCCGCTCAAACAGCACCTGTGGTTCTGGGTCCCGGCTCGGCTTCGCCGTCCGGGATGACACCTCCTGTCACCCCGGGTCGCGAAGCGGGCCCGGGGCCCAGATCCACTACGGTGTCTCTCAGCGTGCGCGGCAGCGCGCGCGTCCACGGACGCTGCCGGAGGCCCTCCCCGCCACGGCGCTGGCGCGCCGCTCAAACAGCACCTGTGGTTCTGGGTCCCGGATCGGCTTCGCCGTCCGGGATGACACCCCCTGTCACCCCGGGTCGCGAAGCGGGCCCGGGGCCCAGAACCGCCGACGTGTCTCTCAGCGTGCGCGGCAGCGCGCGCGTCCACGAACGCTGACGGCAGCCATCCCCGCCGCGGCGCTGGCGCGCCGCTCAAACAGCACCTGTGGTTCTGGGTCCCGGCTCGGCTTCGCCGTCCGGGATGACAGGGGGGAGCGCTCGTGCGGGACCGGGGGCTGCCGGTGACCACGACCCACTCAACGGACACCGTCCACGCGACCTGCGTCCTCCTCGGTGAGGCGGGCGTGCTGATCCGCGGCGCGTCGGGCGCGGGCAAGTCGCGGCTCGCGCTCGATCTCCTGGAGGCCGCGCGTGCGCGCGGGCTGTTCGCGCGGCTGGTGGGCGACGACCGCATCCGGCTCGACGCGCGGCACGGCCGGCTCGTGGCCCGGCCGCATCCGGCGATCGCCGGGCTGATCGAGCGGCGCGGCATCGGCCTTCTCGCCCGTCCGCACGCCCCCGCCGCCGTGGTGCGCCTCGTCATCGACCTCGTGCCGGAGCCGCCGCCGCGGCTGCCGGAGGCCGCGGCGGGCGAGGCCACGATCCTCCGCGTCAGGTTGCCGCGCCTCGTTTCCACGGCCGGCGACGGGGTCGCCCCGATTGCGCTCGACGCCGCGGGAGGATTATCTGTCACGGCAGCGACATGAAGCGTCGGCGAAATGGCGTATTGCCCTTGCGTTCGGCTTCGCGGTGCACAAAATAGCGGCTCCGCTCAGCGGAGCGATGGATGCAGGTCCACATGATCGGAATGGTGCTCGTCACCCACGGCCAGCTGGCGACGGAATTCCGCGCCGCCCTGGAGCACGTGGTCGGCCCGCAGGAGCAGATCGAGACGATCACGATCGGCCCCGAGGACGACATGGAGGCCCGCCGGGGAGACATCCTCGAGGCCGTGCGGCGGGTCGAGACCGGCGCGGGCGTGGTCGTCCTCACCGACATGTTCGGCGGCACGCCGTCGAACCTGGCGCTGTCGTGCATGAACGGGCGCATGGTCGAGGTGGTGGCGGGCATCAACCTGCCCATGCTGATCAAGCTCGCCAGCGTGCGCGACGTCGAGCCGCTCGCGGAGGCCGTGCTGCACGCCCAGGAGGCGGGGCGCAAGTACATCAACGTGGCCTCCCACGTGCTCGCGGGGAAATGACATGACAGCCCAGCCCTCGAGCGCGCAGCAGCACACGAATGCGACCGCCGCGGAGCCGGTCGAGCAGCCCGCCGACGAGCCCTGTCCCGAGCCGGCGGGCACGGCCTCCGTGCCGGACGGCGCCCTCGCCCGCGAGCTCGCCATCGTCAACCGCAAGGGCCTGCACGCCCGCGCCTCGGCCAAGTTCGTGCAGACGGTGGAGCGCTATCAGGCGGAGGTGACCGTCACCCGCTGCGGCGAGACGGTGGGCGGGCGCTCGATCATGGGCCTGCTGACGCTGGCCGCCGCGCAGGGCACCTCGGTCTTCGTCACCGCGTCGGGCCCGCAGGCGCCGGGCGTGCTCGACGCCCTGGAGACGCTCCTCGCCGCCCGTTTCGGCGAGGACGAGTGAGGGTCAGGCCGCCGGTGCGCCGCCCTTCCGGCGCGCCTCCAGCGCCGCGATCCGCTTGTGCAGATGCGTCATCAGCGCCACGCCGAAGAGCGGCGTGGCGAGGTTGACGATCGGGATCAGCAGGAAACCCGCGATCACCGCGCCCGCGAGGAAGACCCGGCCCGCATGCCGCTTCCTCAGCGCCACCGCCTCCGCCCGCGAATGGTGTCGGTTGGCGGCGAGCTCGAAATATTCCCGCGAGAGCAGGTAGGCGTTGGCCAGGAAGAAGGCCGCGAGGTTGACCACCGGCACCAGCAGCAGCATGAGCGCCACGAGGTTGACGAGCAGCGTCAGGCCGAAGAAGCGCGCGCCGTAGCCGATGGAGGGCAGGAGCGCCATCTCCGTCCCCGGCGGGTCGGCGGGGAAGTCCGCGCGCTCGACCACCGCCGCGGCCTCGTCGGCGAAGATCGAGGCGACGAGCGCGGAGACCGCCGGGATCAGGTAGAGCGCGCCCACCAGCAGCCCGACGCCCGCCAGGACCACGCCCAGCGTGTCGATCCACGGATAGGCGTCGGTGAGCGTCTCCTGCGCCAGCAGCCAATCGACGCCGCGCGTCGCCGCCGCCCAGGCGAGCGCCAGCAGGAGCAGCGTCAGGCCGATCGAGCGCAGCAGGATGCCGCGCAGGCCGGGCGAGACCACCTGGCGCAGGGCGGCGAAGGCGGAGGCGAGGATCATGACGCGAGGATCATGACGCCTGCGGCGCCGTCCCCGCGGCCCGCGCCGCGTCCGCCGCCGCGATCATGGCGAGCGCCTCGGCCGGATCGATGCGCCCGTCGTAGAGCGCCCGGCCGGTGATCGCGCCGCCCAGCGCCGCGCAGTCCGGCTCCAGGAGCCGCGCCACGTCGTCGATCGAGGCGAGCCCGCCCGACGCGATGACCGGAATGGTCACGGCCCGCGCCAGCGCCAGGGTCATCTCGATGTTGAGGCCCTTGAGGATGCCGTCGCGGGCGATGTCGGTGTAGACGATGGCGGCGACCCCGGCGTCCTCGAAGCGCCGGCCGAGCTCCTCGGCGGTGAGCGTCGAGCTCTGCGCCCAGCCCTCGACGGCGACGTAGCCGTCCTTGGCGTCGATGCCGACCGCGATCCGCCCGGGATGCAGCCGCGCCGCCTCGCGCACGAAGGCGGGGTCGCGCACCGCCGCCGTGCCGATGACGATGCGCGCCACGCCCTTGGCGAGCCAGCCCTCGACGGTGCGCATGTCGCGCACCCCGCCGCCGAGCTGGACCGGAATCGACACGCCGGCGAGGATGCCGTCCACCGCCGCCGCGTTCATCGGCTTGCCGGCGAAGGCGCCGTCGAGGTCGACCACGTGCAACCAGGGGAAGCCCTGGGCCTCGAAGGCGCGTCCCTGCGCCGCGGGATCGTCGTTGAAGACGGTCGCCTGCTCCATGTCGCCCTGGATCAGCCGCACGCAGCGGCCTTCCTTGAGATCGATGGCGGGGTAGAGAATCACGGGCGCCACCTCAGGAAGTTGGCGATGAGGGCGAGCCCGAGCCGCTGGCTCTTCTCGGGATGGAACTGGGTGCCGGCGACGTTGTCGCGCCCGACGATGGCGGTCACCGGCCCGCCGTAGTCGGTCGTGGCGACGACGTCGTCGGCATCGTCGGCATCGAGCGCGTAGGAATGCACGAAGTAGGCGTGCAGCCCGTCGGCGCCGGTGGGGATGCCGTCGAGCAGTGGATGGGTGCGGCGCGGCGCCAGCACGTTCCAGCCCATGTGCGGGATCTTGAGCGCGGGGTCGGCGGGGCGGATGGCGCGGACGTCGCCCGGAATCCAGCCGAGGCCGAGCGAGGTCTCGTGCTCGAGCCCGCGCGCGGCGAGGAGCTGCATGCCCACGCAGATGCCGAGGAACGGCCGGCCGCGGCCCTTCACCGTCTCGGTCAGCGCCTCGACCATGCCCGGCACGGCGTCGAGCCCGCGCCGGCAATCGGCGAAGGCGCCGACCCCGGGCAGCACCACCCGCTCGGCGGCGACCACGTCGGCGGGGTCGCTCGTGACGTTGATCGCCATGGCGAGCCCCGCCTCGCGGGCGGCGCGCTCGAAGGCCTTGTGGGCCGAGTGCAGGTTGCCCGAGCCGTAGTCGACGATGGCGACGCTCATCGCGCGCCCTCCGGTGCGAAGCCGAACGGCGCGATCTCGTCGCCGCGCTCCGGCCGCTGCCACCGCTCGGGAGGCGGCGGCGGAGGCGGCGGGACGACGGCCGGCGGCGGCGGCGGCGGCGGCATTCTGGCGCGCTCCATGAAACGCGCGCAGGCGAGGGCGTCCGCCGCGTCGTGGGTCTGCGCCGCGACGACGTCGGTGACGGGCATGCCGCGGCGCGCATAGGTCCAGCGCCGCAGGCTCGAGGCCTCGAGCCCGATCAGGACGGCGAGGAGCAGGCTCGCCAGGGCGGCCGCGCCCTCCCCGCTCTCCAGCCCCTCCAGCGCCCGCCAGACGGCGCCGCCGCCGACGACGGCCCCGGGCGCCGCGAGCCAGAGCCGGTGCCAGAGCATCCACAGCACCGAGAAGAAGAACGCCGCCCAGTTGAAGCCGTCGCGCACCAGGAAGGCGCGCTCCAGGGCGCGCGGGTCGCCGGGCTTCGCGTCACGGGGCAGGTGGACCGTGTAGGTGCGCATGCCTAGAGCGCTCCCTTGGTCGAGGGGATGCGGTCCGCCTCTCGCGGGTCGACGGCGACCGCCGCCCGCAGCGCCCGGGCGAGGCCCTTGAAGCAGCTCTCGGCGATGTGGTGGCTGTTCGCGCCGTAGAGCGTCTCGACGTGCAGCGTCACGCCGGCGTTCACGGCGAAGGCCTGGAACCACTCGCGCACCAGCTCGGTGTCGAAGGTCCCGATCTTCGGGGTCGCGAACTCCGTGCGGAAGACCAGGAAGGGCCGCCCGGAGATGTCGACCGACACCCGGCTCAGCGTCTCGTCCATGGGCAGATGCACAGTCGCGTAGCGTGAGATGCCGCGCTTCTCGCCGAGCGCCTGCGCGAAGGCCTGGCCGAGCGCGATGCCGACGTCCTCCACCGTGTGGTGGTCGTCCACGTGCGTGTCACCCTTGGCCGCGACCTCGAGGTCGAACAGGGCGTGGCGGGCGAGGAGGTCGAGCATGTGGTCGAGGAAGCCGACCCCCGTGGCGATCGTCGCCGCGCCCGTCCCGTCGAGGGAGAGCGAGAGCGAGACGTCGGTCTCGGAGGTCCGGCGGTCGACGCGCGCGGCGCGCATGGCGGTTCGTCCCGTGTGATGGTCGGGCGCGCGTTCTAGCAAGCGGCGGGCCGGATGGCCAGACGCGGCGTCGGACGACGTCTCAGCTGCGCGAGCCCGCAGCCGCCGCTTCGCGCCCCCGCGCGCGCCCGGTCTCGGCTTCGGCCTGAAGCGCCGCATTGGCGCGCGCGATCGCCTCGGCGACCTCCACAGTCCGCGCCGGCACCTGTCCGCGCCCCTGCAGCCAGCGCGCGACCTCGGCCCAATCGTACAGCGGGCTGTCGGTCGTGACCCGCACGACGGGTGCGGGGAATCCGGTCCCGCGGGCGCCTTTCGCGTAGAGGGATGCGGCCGCGCGCGTGAGCCCGGTACGCTCCGCGATGTCCGAGGCGCAGACGAGAGGGTCCGGCTCGATCCGCAGGACGGTCGCGCCGGCCGCCCGCACCGCCGAAAGCGCGGAATCGAGCGCCGCTTCGGCGCTCGCGGCCTCGCGCGCGAAGGCGATGATGATCCGTCCGCGCTGGAACGAGACCGTCGCGTCGTCGCAGCCGGCCTCCCAGAACCGCGTCTCGAAATCGTCCGCGTCCGGGTCGAGGCCGGATGCGATCACGTCGAAATCGTAGTTGCTCCTCATGATTCGTCCTCGTGCGGACAGCGGTCCACGGTGCGCTTGATGTCGCGCGCGTGCGAGCCCGGGTCGCGGGGCGTGCCAAACACCCCGACCCGGCAGCCGTCCCGCTGGCGGTGCGGGCAATAGAGGCGACCCCAGTGGCCTTGCGGCCGAAATCTCCAGCCCCGCGCCTCGGCGTAGGCGACGGCGGCCTCGATCTCCTTATCCGGATGGCGCGGACGGGTGAGCATGGGCAGCATACTCGCATGTTGACGTCTGTCAACATGCAGTCGACAGGTCGCAGGATCACTATATAGTGACTGATCTGCAACCAGAAGAAAAACCGTTGTCGGTCGCACGCCTGCACGACGCCCCCATCCATCCCCGTTGGAAATTCCCGCTCCGCTGCTTAAGTCACCCTGAACGCCGATCGCACCGAACGGAGCCCAGCCCCGTGTCCCACGACGACCACGCCGCGCCGCGCATGCACGCCACGACGATCCTCATGGTCCGCAAGGACGGCAAGCTCGTCATCGGCGGCGACGGGCAGGTGAGCCTCGGGCAGACGATCGTGAAGGGCAACGCACGCAAGGTGCGCACGCTGGCCAAGGGCGCCGTCATCGGCGGCTTCGCCGGCGCCACCGCCGACGCGTTCACGCTGTTCGAGCGGCTCGAGGCCAAGCTCGAGCAATATCCCGGCCAGCTGGTGCGCGCCTGCGTCGAGCTGACCAAGGACTGGCGCACGGACCGCTACCTGCGCCGGCTCGAGGCGATGATGCTCGTCGCCGACAAGGAGGTCGGCCTGCTGCTCTCGGGCGCGGGCGACGTGCTCGAGCCCGAGGAGGGCGTCATGGCGATCGGGTCCGGCGGCAACTACGCGCTCGCCGCCGCCCGCGCCCTGGCGACGACCGACCTCGACGCCGAGACCATCGTGCGCCGCTCGCTCCAGATCGCCGCGGACATCTGCGTCTACACCAACGGCAACATCGTCATCGAGAGCCTGGAGAGCGACGTCTGATGCGGGCCTCGCCGACCATGGCGGAGCCCCTACGCCTCGGCGCAGGCGGGGATGGCATCGAGCGTCGCCGCGAGGGCGGGCGGCAGGCCGGACGTGTCGCCGCGCATGGTGACGCAGCCCGCACGGCCCTCCGCGACGACCGCAGGCTTGGCGTTGGCGTCGAACACCCGCCAGAGGTCGGCCTTCTCCACGTAGAGGGCGAGGTTGGCGAGCGAGCGCGTCCAGCGCCGGCGCGCCTCCGCCTCCGGCACGTCGTGGCCACCCTCGGCGACCCGGCGGGCGATGCGGTGCAGGCAGGTCTCCACCGTCGCGACGGCGAAGTAGAGGATGACGACCTCCATGCCGGCCGCCCGCGCGGCGTCGACCGTGCGAAGATGTGTGCGTCCCGCGAGCGTGGTCTCGAGGGAGAACGAACGTCGCGCGGCGATCAGGTCGCCGATCAGCCCCACCGCCATGCGCGAGGCACGGATACGGCCCTTCTCCACGTTGAGAGGAGAGATGCCGCGCGCCAGCTCGTCGAGATTCACGAACTCGTCCGAGCCGGAAACCGCTCGGATGTGCCGGAAGGCGTAGGTCGTCTTCCCCACCCCGTTCGCCCCGGCGATCAACCACAGCCTCGCAGGCATCGCGTCCCCCTCGTCACCGCGCACCGATCAGCACAGGATCAGGCATGACCACCTTCTCCCCCCGCGAGATCGTCTCCGAGCTCGATCGTTACATCGTCGGGCAGACGGACGCCAAGCGCGCGGTCGCGATCGCGCTGCGCAATCGCTGGCGCCGCCAGCAGCTCACCGGCCCGATCCGGGACGAGGTGATGCCCAAGAACATCCTGATGATCGGCCCCACCGGCTGCGGCAAGACCGAGATCGCGCGGCGCCTCGCCAAGCTGGCCAAGGCGCCCTTCCTGAAGGTCGAGGCGACCAAGTTCACCGAGGTGGGCTATGTCGGGCGCGACGTCGAGCAGATCGTGCGCGACCTCGTCGAGATCGCCATCGGCCTCGTCAAGGAGGAGCGCCGGCGCTCGGTGAAGGCCAAGGCCGAGATGGCCGCCGAGGAGCGCGTGCTCGACGCGCTGGTGGGCCCCGGTTCGGGGCAGGCGACGCGCGATTCCTTCCGCAAGAAGCTGCGCGAGGGCCAGCTCGACGACAAGGAGATCGAGCTCGAGATGCAGGCGGGCTCCGGCGGCATGCCGATGTTCGAGCTGCCCGGCATGCCCGGCGCCTCGATGGGTGCGATCTCGCTCGGCGACATGTTCGGCAAGGCCTTCGGCGGGCGCACCAAGCCGCGCCGCATCAATGTGGGCGACGCCTACGAGCCGCTGATCGCCGAGGAGAGCGACAAGCTGCTCGACCAGGAGGCGCTGACCCAGGACGCCATCCGCGAGGTCGAGAACGCCGGCATCGTCTTCCTCGACGAGATCGACAAGGTCTGCGCCCGCGAGGGCCGCTCCGGCGCCGACGTGTCCCGCGAGGGCGTGCAGCGCGACCTGCTGCCGTTGATCGAGGGCACCACCGTCGCCACCAAGCACGGGCCGGTGAAGACCGATCACATCCTCTTCATCGCGTCCGGCGCCTTCCACGTCTCCAAGCCCTCCGACCTGCTGCCGGAGCTCCAGGGGCGGCTGCCGATCCGGGTCGAGCTGTCCTCGCTCGACGTCGACGACTTCCGCCGCATCCTCACCGAGACCGAGGCGAGCCTGATCAAGCAGTCGGTAGCGCTGATGCAGACCGAGGGCGTCACCCTCGCCTTCACCGAGGACGGCATCGACGCGCTGGCGCGGATCGCGGTGGAGGTGAACTCCAACCTCGAGAACATCGGCGCGCGCCGGCTCCAGACCGTGATCGAGCGCGTGCTCGACGAGATCTCCTACGCCGCGCCCGAGAAGGACGGCGAGACGGTGACGATCGACGGGGAGTACGTGCGCGCGCGGGTGGCGGACCTCGCCAAGAACGCGGACCTGAGCCGGTTCATCCTGTGAGGCGACGCGGGGCGCGCCGCCTCAGGCGAGCCCCGCGAAGGGCAGCAGCGCCAGCGCGATCAGGAACACCACGCCGGCGACGATCGTCGTCCAGATCGCCTTCTCGACGAGCGCCGGCGCCACCGGTGCGCCGGGCTCGGTGCCCGGGACCATCTCGGTCGTCTCGTGCTGGCTGCGCACGCCGAAGGGCAGCACGGCGAAGAGCATGATCCACCACACCACGAAGTAGAAGGCCAGCGCCCCGGTGATGCCGGTGCCGAACAGGATCATCCCGAGCGCGACCGAGAGCGCGATCAGCGCCACGATCACGGTCACGGCGGCGCGCAGCGAGCCGGCCAGCAGCTTCACGGTCTCGACGGGGGACCGCATGGCTCAGGCCTGCTCCAGCTCGACGAGCGTGCCGAGGAAGTCCTTCGGGTGCAGGAACAGCACCGGCTTGCCGTGGGCGCCGATCTTCGGCTCGCCCCCGCCGAGCACCCGCGCGCCGTCCGCGACGAGCTTGTCGCGGGCGGCGATGATGTCCTCCACCTCGTAGCAGACGTGGTGGATGCCGCCGTCGGCGTTGCGCTCCAGGAACCTGGCGATCGGGCTGTCCGTGCCGAGCGGCTCGAGCAGCTCGATCTTGGTGTTGGGCAGCGTGATGAACACGGTCGTCACCCCGTGCTCGTGCTGCGCGACCGGCGCGGAGACCTCCGCGCCGAGCGTGTCGCGGTAGACCGCGCTCGCCTTGGCGATGTCGCCCACGGCGATCGCCACATGGTTCAGCCGACCGATCATCGCGCCCGTTCCTCCCTGGCTCGCATCGCCCCCGTCATACCTCGACCACGAGGACGTGGCACGCGGGCTTTTTGCCCCATTGCCCGTTCACGGCGGAGCGCACGGCGCGGGCGACCGCCGTCTCGACGAAGTCGCTGTCGCGGCGCTTGCCCCGCGGCAGGCCGTCCAGCGTGCGCCCGATCGCGTCGGCGATGATGTCGATGATCTCCTCGCGCGCCTTGGTGAGGAGCGGCAGGCCCATCACGTCGACAGCCGGGTCGCCCTGGATCTCGCCGCGGGAGTCGATGGCGATCGCCACGGTGACGATGCCCGAGACCGCGAGCTTGCGCCGCTCGGGCAGGGCGCGGTCGTCCTCGCCGATGACGATCTCGCCGTCCTTGTAGAGGCGCCCGACCTTGACGTGGTCGACGATCTCCGGCGTGCCCGGCGCGAGCCGCACCATGGCGCCGTCCTTGGCGACCACCGTGTGGGGCACGCCGCAGGAGCGGGCGAAGCGGGCGTGCTCGGCGATGTGCACCGCCTCGCCGTGGGCGGGAATGACGCAGGCCGGCTTGAGCCACTCGTACATCATGCGCATCTCGCCCCGGCGCGGGTGGCCGGAGACGTGGACGAGCCCGTCCGCGTCGGTGACGATCCCGATGCCCGCCTGCGCGAGCTGGTTCATGATCGAGCCGATCGCCTTCTCGTTGCCGGGGATCTGGCGCGAGGAGAACACCACGCGGTCGCCGGCGGCGAGCGCGATGGCGGGATGATCGTCGCGGGCGATGCGCGCCAGCGCCGCGCGCGGCTCGCCCTGCGAGCCGGTCAGCAGCACGACCACCTTGTCGCGCTGGAGCCGGTCGTAGGCGTCCGCGGAGCGGAAGGGCTTGACGCCGTCCAGGT
>JBNPEA010000168.1:0-24819 GCA_051117315.1 Salinarimonas sp.
CGGGCAGCGCCGGCGCCTCTGGGCGGCCGACGATCCGCGCTGCGCACACCCCGACCACCCGCCCGGTGGAGTGTGTAATGATGGTGACGACGCCGGGCGCATCTAGAACGACGACACCGGCGGACACCCCCGAGAGCACGGCCTCGGTGAAGCGCCGGCGCTGATCGATGACATGGCTCGCGGCGGTCAGCCCGTCGTGCTGGCGGCGCAGCTCCGAGGTCATGGCGTTGAAGGTCTGGCCCAGGAAGGCGAGGTCGCCCTCGGCCCGGGGTACGGGGACCTGCACGTAGAAGTTCCCCTCCGCCACTTGCTGCGTCGCGCGAATCAGCCGCCGGATCGGCGCGACCAGGCGATCGGCGGAGCCGAGCCCGAACCAGATCGCCGAGAGCAGGATGATCAGGGTGATCACCGCCAGCATCGAGGCGAAGGCGACCTGAATGCCCGAGGAGAGCTGCTCCAGCAGGCGGTAGTAGCTCATCCCCGACTGCGCCTCGTTGGGAAAGTCGAGGGCGCGGCGATCGACGAAGCGGGTGACGAAGAGGATGCGCCCGTCGTGCTCCTCGAGCTCCAGGATCGAGCGCAGGACCGAATCCTCGCGCGGCACCAGGCACAGCGCGTCCTCGACCTCTGCATCAGCCAGGTCGCGCAGCCCGGGGACCTCGAGGCCGGGGATCGGCACGTTGACGATCTCCTCGACCACGGTGCCGTCCGGCTCGACCATCATCGCCACGGGAAAGCCGAGGAAGACGGCGCGCGAGCGCATGAACTCGCGAAACAGCGCCGGGTCGGCGTCGTAGAGCACCTTGGCGCGGTCGAGATCGGCCGCCATCAGCGTCGTCTCGCGCGCCAACGTGCGGCACTGCAGCTCCCGGTACTCGTGGGCGATCTCGACGGTGTTCTGGAGCAGCGTGTCGATCCAGCCCGAGAACCACGGCTCGAGCCCCCGCGCCAGCGCGATCGAGGCGACGACGGCGACCACCACGACCGGGACCGTCGCGATGCCGCTGAACAGCGCCACGAACCGCAGGTGCAGCCGCGCGCCCGCCGCCCCGGCGCGGCGCGCCCGCAGCAGGCGCCGGGCCTGGATCGCCATCATCACGGCGAGCGCCAGGATGAAGCCGATATTGATGAGCAGCGCGTTGAGGGTGACCGCCTCGGTCGGCTGGATCGGTGTCAGCCCCGACAGGATCAGGAAGCTCGCCAGGGCCGAGACGAGGGCGGAGACGACGAGGGCGAGCCCGATCCAGCCCGGCCCGGTCGCGGCGATCTCCTCGTCCGGATTGATCCGTCGGCTGTCCTTCACGTCGCCCTCGGGCCTGCGCACGCCGAGTCGCCGGCGCATGCTGATGCGTTCACACAACAGTGTGGCGAAACTAATACACTAACGGGCGGGAAGGAACAGCGCCCCGCGGCGGCTCACGCGGGCGTCGCGTGCTGCTCGCCGGCGCGCCCGCGGAACCCCGTCGCCAGCACGAACAGCTCGGCCGAATCCGCCCGGCTCGCCGCCGGCTTGACGTGCCGGACCTGGGCGAAGTCGCGCTTCAGGTCGGCGAGCAGCGTGTGCTCGGTGCCGCCGCGCAGCACCTTGCACAGGAAGGTCCCGCCCGGGGCGAGCACCTCGCGGGCGAACTCCACGCCCGCCTCGGCGAGGCCCATGATGCGCAGGTGGTCGGTCTTCTTGTGGCCGGTGGCGTTCGCCGCCATGTCGGACATCACCACGTCCGCCTCGCCGCCGATCAGCGCCCTCAGGCGCTCGGGCGCCGCCTCGTCGAGGAAATCGAGGACGATGAACGTGGCGCCGGGCATCGGCTCCATCGGCAGGAGATCGATGCCGACGATGGTGGCGCGCTCGGAGCTCTCCAGGCCGATTCGGCGCGCGGCCACCTGCGACCAGCCGCCGGGCGCGGCGCCGAGATCGACGATGCGCTGGCCGGGCTTGAGGAACTTGTACTTCTCGTCGATCTCCAGGAGCTTGAAGGCGGCCCGGGAGCGCAGCCCCTCCGCCTTGGCGCGGACGACGTAAGGGTCGTTGAGCTGGCGCTCCAGCCAGCGCTGCGACGAGGTCGTGCGCCCGCGCGCGCTCTTCACGCGGACCTTCATCGTGCGCGGGGCGCTCGGCTTCTTCTTCTCGGTCACGCTCTTCGGACTCGTCGGTGTGCGGGCGAAGGACAGGTGCGGGATGCCGGAGCGGACGCGAACCGGCTCAGCGCCGGCGGCGGCGCCAGACCCCGTCCTCGCGCATCAGGTTCATCAGGATGCCCTCGCGCAGGCCGCGATCCGCGATCCGCAGGCGGGGCGACGGGAAGGCGCGGCGGATCGCTTCCAGGATGGCGCAGCCCGCCAGCACGAGGTCGGCCCTGTCGCGGCCGATGCAGGGATGCGTCGCCCGATCGTCGTAGTTCGTCACGATCAGCTCGTCGACCACGCGATCGAGGTCCCTGTCCGCCATCCACAGCCCGTCGACCCGCCGGCGATCGTAGCGCGGCAGGTCGAGGAAGATCCCGCCCAGCGTGGTCACGGTGCCGGACGTCCCGAGCAGGTGGAAGCCCGGCGCGTTGCTCGCCGCGCTCGCCGCGAGCTGGAACGGCTCTAGCAGCGACTGCACCTCCGCGACCATGCGCTCGAAGCTCTCGTGCGTGACGCACACGCCGCCGTGCCGCTCGGCGACCGTGACGACGCCGACGGGCAGCGAGTCCCAGGCGCGGATGCGCTTGCACGGGTCCGACATCGGGCTCTTGGCCCTGCCGTCGAGCCAGGCGATCTCGGTCGAGCCGCCGCCGATGTCGAAGATCACGACCGAATGCGCGTTGGGGTCCGCGAGCGCGGCGCAGCCGGTGACGGCGAGATAAGCCTCGGTGCGCCGGTCGACGATCTCGAGGTCGAGCCCGACCTCCTCCTGCACCCGCTCGACGAACCTCTCGCCGTTGCGCGCCGCGCGGCAGGCCTCGGTGGCGATCAGCCGCGCGCGCCGCACGCCCTTCGTGTGCATCTTGTCGCGGCAGACGCGCAGCGCCTCGAGCGTGCGGTCGATCGCCAGCGTGCTCAGCCGCTCGCTCGCCGCGAGCCCCTCGCCCAGCCGGACGATTCGCGAGAAGGCGTCGACCACGCGAAAGCCGTGACGGGACGGCTCGGCGATCAGGAGGCGGCAATTGTTGGTGCCGAGGTCGAGCGCGGCATAGGCGCTGCCGTCGGCGGGCGGCGTGCGGCGCAGGCCCACGAGCCCCTCGGGCCCAGTGGGCAGGGCCGGCGTCGGCGGGGTCGCCGCTGCCAGAGGCGTCAGAGCCGGGCTCGACCCGGAATCCTTGACCTTCGGCTGATCTCCGACATTGACGAGCAAGTCCATCATCCGTTTGCGGCGTCGCCTCGAGGAGGTTCGCCTGGCTACTTGCCGTCAATGTAAGCACCCGGCCCCCGTCGTGCCAAGGGCGTAATGACCCGCGTCCCGCCCCGTCTCTCGTCCCGTTCCTGCCCGCCGCCGCACGCGGCCCCGCCGCGGGCCGGCCGGAGGGGTGTCAGGCGGCGGATTTCGGGACGAGCTGCGCCGGGGCCGTGCGCGCCACCGGCCGCAGCAGGCTCTTCACCTGGAGGTAGGGCCGCGGGCGGTTGATCACCTCGTCGAGCCGCGACCACAGCACCTTGGGCGAGAAGGGCTTGGCGATGATCTCGTTGACCCCGAGGCCGACCGCGCGATCCACGATGTAGCGCCGCGGCTTCGACATCATCACGACGATCGGAACGGTGGGAGAGGGCGACGTGGAGGGGGTGCGGGTGAGCCGGATGAACTCCTCGCCGGAGAGGATGGCGAGGTCCCAGTCGAGGATGACGAGGTCCGGCTTCGATTCGGAGAGGACGCCCAGCGCCTCGGCCCCGTCGGGCGCTTCCAGCACGCGCTTGATGCCGACGCGCGTCAGCATGTCGCGCAGGATCCGGCGCACGTACAGGCTCTCGTCGACGACGAGCGCGGCGAGGTCGGGGAATGTGGGCGTCGCGATCATGCTCGGGGGTGCATCCGGGTTCGCGCGGAGTTTGGTGCGACAACCTTTTCCGCTTCGCTAACGTTGGAGCTAGAGTCGGGAATCGGCGCGGCGCGACCCGCGGTCGCGCCGATCGAGCGAGGAGATCATCATGCGTCTGCGGCTTTCGGCACTCGCCCTCGCGGCGCTCCCCTGGCTCGGCGCGAGCGGCCCGGCCGCCGCCCAGGACGTCGCGAACCAGGACGTCGCGAACGGCCGCGCCATCGCGGAGCGCTGGTGCGCCGCGTGCCACCTCGTCTCGCCGGACCAGCAGACCGCCATGGACGGGGTGCCGAGCTTCCGCGCCATCGCCGCGCGGGGCGCGCTCGGCGACGATGCGCTGCGGGCCTTCCTCGTCGATCCGCATCCCGTGATGCCGGACATGGCGCTGACGCGCGAGGAGATCGCGGATCTCTCCGCCTACGTCGACAGCCTGGCGGAGTAGGCTCGAGAACGCGGATCGGGACACGCTGACGGGCGGCGCGAGGCGGCGGGTCCAGTGCGCGGCGCTCTCAGCCGTCGGCCGGCTCGTGCCGGCGCCGCCGCCGCGCCTCCCGCTCGGAGCGCCGGCGACGGCGCGCGTCCGCGGCGGCCTCGCGCATCGCGCCGGCATGCTGTGGCGGCCCGCGGGCGGGGCCGAGCGCGTCCCGGAGGACGCGGAGGTCCTCGTCGGCGTCGTGCGCTTGACGGTCCAGGATCGGCACGGGCGTCGCCTCCTCGGCGCGATCACGAAGTATTACCGGCACGTTAACTTCTCACGACCTCGCCGGTTCCACGATTGGTATTTCACCGCCCCTGTGCGGGGCCGACCCGGGAACCTTCGCCGGGTTGGTCGGTTGCGGCTCCCGTCCGGTTCGAGGAGACGACGGCATGGCGAGCGAAATCACCCGGGCCGAGCCGCCGTCTCGATCACCTCCGCCGCCGGTGCGCGGGGTCGCGAAGCGCGCGCTCGTGCTCGTCAACGCCAACAGCCGGCGCGCGCCCGAGCTGATGGAGAGCGCCGTCGCGCGGCTGCAGGCTCACGAGGATCTCGAGGTCGTCGTCGAGGACTGCCGCGACCCCGACCGGCTGTCGGACGTCATCCGCGCTCACCGCGACACGGTCGAGATGGTGATCGTCGGCGGCGGCGACGGCACCATGAACGCGGCCGCGCGCGGGCTGATCGACACCGGCCTGCCGCTGGGCATCCTGCCGCTCGGCACCGCCAACGACCTCGCGCGCACGCTCGGGATCCCCGAGGATCTGGAGGCGGCCGCCGACCTGATCCTGGCCGGCCGCACGCACCGGATCGACTGCGGGGAGGTGAACGGCCGGCCGTTCTTCAACGTCGCCTCGATCGGGCTCTCGGCCGAGCTCGCGAGAGGGCTCACCCGCGACCTCAAGCGTCGCTTCGGCCGCTTCGGCTATGCCATTGCCGCGGCGCAGGTCGTCGCACGGGCACGACCCTTCCGCGCCACCATCGAGAGCGCCGGCGAGCGCGCCCGCGTGCTCACCTTCCAGATCGCCGTCGGCAACGGCCGCCACTACGGCGGCGGCATGACGGTGGACGAGGCCGCCGCGATCGACGACGCCACGCTCCACCTCTACAGCCTGGAAATGCGTCGGCCCTGGGAGCTGCTGCGGCTCGCGGGCTCCTTCCGCTCCGGCCGGCACGTCGCCTTCGAGGACGTACGCGCGCGCACCGCCAAGAGCTTCGACGTCACGACGCGCAGGCCGCGCTCGATCAACGCGGACGGCGAGCTGATCACCCGCACGCCCGCGCGCTTCCGCGTGCTGGCGCAAGCGGTGACGGTGTTCGTGCCGGGGCCGCAGCCGGGCTCCGGCTCCGGCTGATCGCGGCCGTCTCGCCTGGAGGCGTCAGGCGGAGCCCGTGCGTGCCAGCGGCACGACGTTGTGCCCCGTCGCGTCCTGCTCGAAGAAGCGGCGGACGTTGCGCGCCGCCTGGCGGATGCGCTGCTCGTTCTCGACGAGCGCGATGCGCACGTAGTCGTCCCCGTGCTCGCCGAAGCCGATGCCCGGCGCGACCGCCACCTCCGCCTTCTCGACGAGGAGCTTCGAGAACTCGAGCGAGCCGAGATGGCGGTAGCGCTCCGGGATCGGCACCCAGGCGAACATCGAGGCGCTCGGCGCGGGGATCTCCCAGCCGGCCTTGGCGAAGCCGTCGACCAGCGCGTCGCGGCGGCGGCGATAGATCGCGCGGGTCTCGACGATGCAGTCCTCCGGCCCGTTGAGGGCCGCGGTCGCCGCGACCTGGACCGGGGTGAAGGCGCCGTAGTCGAGGTAGGACTTCACCCGGGCCAGCGCCGACAGCAGCCGCTCGTTGCCCACCGCGAAGCCGATGCGCCAGCCGGCCATCGAGAAGGTCTTCGACATCGAGGTGAACTCGACGGCGACGTCCATGGCGCCGGGCACCTGCAGGATCGAGGGCGGAGGCGCGCCGTCGAAGTAGATCTCGGCATAGGCGAGGTCCGAGAGCACGATGAGCTCGTGCTTCTTGGCGAAGGCGATCACGTCCTTGTAGAAGTCGAGATCCGCGGTGTAGCCCGTCGGGTTCGACGGGTAGCAGACGACGAGCGCGATGGGCTTGGGGATCGAGTGGATCACCGCCCGCTCGAGCGCGTGGAAGAAGGCCGGCGTCGCCTCGGCGGGCACCGAGCGGATGGCGCCGCCCGCCATCAGGAACCCGAAGGCGTGGAGCGGATAGCTCGGGTTGGGCACCAGCACCACGTCGCCCGGCGCCGTGATCGCCTGCGCCATGTTGGCGAAGCCCTCCTTCGAGCCCAGCGTCACCACCACCTGGCTGTCGGGGTTCAGCTTCACGCCGAAGCGGCGGTCGTAGTACCCGGCCTGGGCGCGGCGCAGGCCGGCGATGCCCTTGGAGGCGGAATAGCGGTCCGTGCGCGGACGCCCGGCGGTCTCGGCGAGCTTCGCCACGATGTGCGCCGGCGCCGGCAGGTCCGGGTTGCCCATCCCGAGGTCGACGATGTCGGCGCCGCCGGCGCGGGCGGCGGCCTTGATCCGGTTCACATGCTCGAAGACGTAGGTCGGCAGGCGCTTGATGCGGTGGAATTCGGTCATGGCATGGTCCGGGATTGCCGAGGAGGCGTGGTCGGTCTCTCTAGCACGGCGTGGTTAACGGGGCATCAACCAATCGGTCGGCGGCCTCACGGCTGCGCCGGCGGCGGGGCGGGATCGTCGCCGAGCGGCGCCGGCGGCGGCACGACCACCGGCTCGGGCGCCGGGCCGATGGCGAGGCGCCGCGCCTGCTCTCCGCGTGCCTCGGCCGCGGCGAGATCGGCCTCGAGCGCCGCCCGCGCGGCGGCGACCTCCTCGGGCGTCTTCGGGGCGCTCTCCCGCCGCGGGGTCGCGGCGATCGGCAGGTAGCCGGAGGGCGCCGTCTGGCGGGTCTCCTCGACGAAGGCCGGCGCCTGCTGCGGCGTCGCGCCCGCGCCCACGCCGACGAAGACGTCGCGAATCGGGTTGAGGTCTCCCGCGCAGCCACCCAGGGCCAGGGCCGCCGCGAGTGTGGCGGCCGTCATCGAGATGCGCGCTACGCGTGCCATGGACACTCCGCTGGTGACACCGCCGGGGAACGCCGACGCATCGGGCGTCTTCCGGTCTAGGACGAGCATATCGCGTTCGGTAAAGTGTCGAAAGGACGGCGTGGGCAGGGAGGCCCGCGTGCGAGCCGTCCGGAAGGGGAAGCGTCCGTGAGCGACAACAGAAGGTCCGAGGGACCGCGCGCAACGCCGAACGATCATCCGACGCCGGACCTGGAGGCGATGTCGCACAACATGGCGCGGCTCGTCGAGGAATACGGCAAGGCCACGGCCGCCTACCTCAAGCCGATGGAGGAGCGCCGCGCCAAGACGGGCATGGCCGACGAGATGTCGGACATGGTCAAGACGCTGGTGCACGTCACCGAGCGCTGGCTGATCGATCCGCAGAAGGCGATCGAGGCGCAGGCGCGGCTCGGCGCCTCGTTCTTCGACATCTGGTCCTCCTCGCTCCGCCGCATGCAGGGCGAGGACGCCGCGCCCGCCGCCGCGCCCGACCCGAAGGACGGGCGCTTCAAGGACTCGGAATGGTCGGACAACTCCTATTTCGACTTCCTCAAGCAGGCGTATCTCGCCACCTCGCGCTGGGCCGAGAGCATGGTGGAGGAGGCCGACGGGATCGACGAGGCCACCCGGCAGAAGGCGCGCTTCTACGTGCGCCAGATGTCGAGCGCGCTCTCGCCCTCGAACTTCCTCGGCACCAATCCCGAGCTGATCCGCGAGACCATGCGCGAATCCGGGGCGAACCTCGTGCGCGGCATGCAGATGCTGGCGGAGGACATCGAGGCCGGCGGCGGCGAGCTGAAGATCCGCCAGTCCGACCCGGGCCGCTTCCAGGTCGGCGTCAACCTGGCGACGACGCCGGGCAAGGTCGTCTTCCGCAACGAGCTGATCGAGCTCCTGCAATACGCGCCCGCGACCGAGACCGTGCTGCGCCGCCCGCTGCTGATCGTGCCGCCCTGGATCAACAAGTTCTACATCCTCGACCTCAACGAGCAGAAGAGCTTCATCCGCTGGGCCGTGTCCCAGGGGCTGACCGTGTTCTGCATCTCCTGGGTCAACCCGGACGCGCGGCTCGCGCAGAAGAGCTTCGAGCACTACATGCGCGAGGGCATCTTCGCGGCGCTCGACGCCGTCGAGCAGGCCACCGGGGAGAGGCATGTCACCGCGATCGGCTACTGCGTCGGCGGCACGCTGCTGTCGACGGCGCTCGGCTACATGGCCGCGACCGGCGACGACCGCATCGCCTCCGCGACGCTGTTCACGACGCAGGTCGACTTCACCCACGCCGGCGACCTCAAGGTCTTCGCCGACGAGGTCGGCATCAGGGCGATCGAGGAGACGATGCAGGCGCGCGGCTACCTCGAGGGCTCGCGCATGGCGTCGGCCTTCAACATGCTGCGGCCCAACGACCTGATCTGGCCCTACATCGTCAACGTCTACCTCAAGGGCCAGGCGCCCTTCCCCTTCGACCTCCTGTTCTGGAACTCGGATTCGACGCGCATGCCCGCGGCGAACCATTCGTTCTACCTGCGCAACTGCTACCTCGAGAACAACCTCAGCCAGGGCAAGATGGAGATCGCGGGCGAGATGATCGACCTGACGAAGGTCACCATCCCGATCTTCAACCTCGCCGCCCGCGAGGACCACATCGCCCCGGCGAAATCGGTGTTCCTGGGCTGCTCGGCCTTCGGCGGGCCGGTCGAGTACGTGCTCGCCGGATCCGGCCACATCGCCGGCGTGGTCAACCCGCCGTCCAAGCCCAAGTACCAGTACTGGACCGGGGGCAAGCCGCAGGGCGAGCTGGAGGACTGGATCGCGAAGGCCGAGGAGCACCCCGGCACCTGGTGGCCCTACTGGATCTCCTGGATCGAGGCGCAGGCTCCCGAGCGCGTCCCCGCCCGCGAGCCGGGCGACGGCGAGCTCTCCCCGCTCTGCGACGCACCCGGGACATACGTGCTCGAGAAATCCTGAGGCGGGCGGCGTCCGGCGACGCCCGCCGCGCGCACCCGCTTGAGCCCTCCCGCCGCAGCGTCTAGCTAGGGGCGCCGCGCCCGTGCGGCGCCCTCTCGCGTGGATCTTCGCCGGTGGCACCCCTCCCCCTCTCGATCTTCCTCATCGTCAAGGACGAGGCCGACCGGATCGGCGACACGCTCGACGCCGTGGCCGGGCTCGCCGACGACGTGGTGGTGGTCGATTCGGGCTCGAGCGACGGCACGCAGGCGATCGCCGAGGCCAGAGGCGCGCGGGTGGTCCACAACGCCTTCGCGGGCTACGGCCCCCAGAAGCGCTTCGCCGAGGACCAGTGCCGTCACGCGTGGCTCCTCAACCTCGACGCCGACGAGGTGGTGCCGCCCGAGACGATCGCGCACATCCGCGCGCTGTTCGCCGCCGGCACCCCGGAGGTGGACGCCTACACGACCCGCATCGCCGAGGTCTTCCCCGGCGAGGAGGACGTGCACCCCCTCGCCTACGCGCTCGTTCCCGTGCGCCTCTACCGGCGCGACAAGGGCCGCTACTCGGCGTCGATCGTGCACGACCGCGTCGAGCTCGTGCCCGGCGCGCGCGTCGGGGCGCTGAAGGGAACGATCCGTCACCGCTCGGTCCGCTCGCTCGGCGACCAGATCGCCAAGCTCAACGCCTATTCCGACCGCCAGGCGGACGATCTCGAGGCGCGCGGCGCGACGATCCCGACCTGGCGGGTCTTCGTCGAGTTCCCCGCCGCCTTCCTCAAGGCCTATGTCGGGCGCCGCCATGCGGTGCGCGGCGTCTACGGCTTCCTCACGGCGATGAACTACGCCATCGCCCGGCACCTGCGCATCGCCAAGCACGTCGAGCGCCGCCGGCTCGCGGCGCGGCGGGGGAAGGCGGCGCGCGATGGATGAGCCCGCCGGCGAGCCGCGGGTCGCCGCCGCGACGCATCGCCTCGTTCTGCGCGGCGTGCGCGACGCGCTCGCCCTGCCCGCCTGGGTCGTCGGCTTCGCGCTCGTCGGCGTGGGGAGCCTGGCGCAGGACGTCGGTCACCCGCTGGGGGCGGCGATGCTCTCGACGCTGCTGATCTGGGCCGGGCCGGCCCAGGTCGTGTTCTACGGCTCGCTCGCGGCCGGGGTCGCCCTGCCGCTGATCGCCGCCGCGATCTGCCTGTCCTCGATCCGCTTCCTGCCGATGACGATCGCCCTCATGCCGCTCCTTCGGCGGCCGGGCCAGGGCCTCTTCGCCCAGATCGCGATCGCCCACTACATCGCGGTGACCGTCTGGGTCGAGAGCCTGCGCCGCCTGCCGCGCATGCCGGCCGAGGAGCGGCTGCCCTATTATCTCGGCTTCGCCAACGCCTGCCTGCTGACGACGACGGCGCTCACGGGCGTCGGCTGGTTCCTGTCGGGCACGCTTCCCGGGCCGCTCGCCTCCGGGCTCCTGTTCATCACGCCGATCTACTTCACGCTCGCGCTGGCGGCGGGTGCGCGCACGGCCGTCGACGTCACGGCGATCGGGCTCGGCTTCGCACTCGCGCCCGCCTTCGGCTACCTCGTCGGGCGCGATTTCGACCTGCTGCTCACCGGGCTGGTCGGCGGCACGATCGCCTACCTGGTCGGCCGGCGCGGACGGCGGGGGACGGGGACGTGAGCGGGCTCGAGGCGATCGTCGGCGCCGGGCTCGCGCCGTACCTGGCGCTGATCCTGTTCGGCTTCCTGCCGAGCGAGGTCTGGCGGGTGCTCGGCGTCGTGCTCTCGCGCGGGCTCGACGAGAGATCCGAGATCCTCGTCTTCGTGCGCGCGGTGGCGACGACGCTGCTCGCCGCCGTGGTCGCCAAGCTGCTGGTGTTCCCGAGCGGCGCCCTCGTTCTCGTGCCGCTGCCGGCGCGCCTCGGCGCGGTCGCATTCGGGCTCCTGGCCTTCTACCTGGCGCGCCGCTCCCTGATCGCGGGCGTCGTCGCCGGCGAGGTCTTCCTCGTCGCGGCCGCGACGCTCGCCCTCGAGCCGGCCTGAGACGTCGCGCGCGCCCTGTTTCACGCCACGAAATTGCCCAAAGACCGGGCGGGTCCGTTCCGGATCTTTCGCGCATCTGCACCGTTGGATCATCAGCGCCGAACTTTCGCCAAACGGCCCAGGTGGAATGAGCGCCCCATCATCGGAGGTCGGCGTCCAAGACAGGACCGTACCGTCGCCAGAGGAGAGTTCGATGGAACACAAGCGTGTTGAACAGCTCCGTAGCGTTGCCGATGTTGCGTACCAGCCTCCCAAGGAGGTCCTGACCCGTCGCGAGCGTCTCGAGCGCTGGGTCGAGCTGCTGGAGGCGGATCCCCGCCGCCGGCTCTACTCGCTGGGCGATATCGAGTTCCAGCCCCGCGAGACGCGCCACCTGATGCGTGCCGACGAGTCCCCGCTGACGGTCGCCTACAACGACCCGGTCCTGCGCGGACAGGGTCTCGAGAGCGATCGCCTCGGCGACGGCGTGGCGTTCTTCGGCCTGTCCGAGGGCGACGCCCACCGCATCCTGTGCTCGTGCCTCAACGGCCGCACCATGGAGTCGGCGACCGCGGCGCGGCGCGTGCGCGCCTCGGTGAACCAGCGCAGCCAGCGGCTGCTCGCGCTCGGCATCACGGCGGGCCTCGTGCTGGCGGTGCCGGCGATGGCGATGCTCATCGGCTGACGCCGGCCATGCGCCCCGTGCCTCCGGGACGCCGACGCGGTCGCGCCGGCGTCCCGTACGCATGCCTCCGCTCCCCGGCACGATCCGGACCCCGAAGCGGACCCTGAGGCGCTTCGATTCCGTCGCGAAACCCGTACGCGCCCTCTTGCGCGGGCGCGCGGCCCGTGGTCCTTTCCGCTCGCATCGACCCCCCCGGAAGCCCACCTCAGGAGAGCGGCCGTTGGAAGCTTTGTTCATCGGGCAGGCCTACATCGACGTCACCTTCGTGACGGACCACCTGCCGACGGGCGACGAGAAGACGGTGGCGCAGGACTACGCCATCTCCTTCGGCGGCAACGCCGTCTCGGCCGCCTTCTGCTGCGCCAAGCTCGGCATCGCACCCGACCTCCTGGCGACCGTGGCGGACGATTGGCTCGGGCGCATGTTCATCGACATGGCGGCGCGCTACGGCATCAGCGTCCATCACCGCAAGGTGCGCGAGAGCTCGCTGTCCTTCATCATGCCCAAGGGCGGCAAGCGCGCCATCGTGCGCTGCCGCGACGACGACTTCTTGCACCCCTTCCCACCGCTCAACCTCTCCGGCTGCCGCGCGCTGCACCTCGACGGGCACCAGCCGGACGCGGCGCTGCACTACGCCCGCACCTGCCGCGAGGCGGGCATCCTCACCTCGCTCGACGGCGGGGGCCTGCGCGCCAACACGCACGAGCTGCTCGAGCACATCGACGTCGCGGTCGTGGCCGAGCGGCTGTGCGAGCAGATGAGCCTGTCGCCGTCGGAGATGCTCGACTACCTGAAGAGTCGCGGCGTGCATGTCGGCGGCGTCACCATGGGCGAGCGCGGGATGGCCTGGTTCGACGAGACCGGCGAGGTGCGCCATCTCCCCGCCCTCGCCATCCCCGGCGAGATGGTGGTCGACACCAACGGCGCGGGCGACATCTTCCACGGGGCCTACGTCTACGCCCATCTCGCCGACCCGAGCGGCACCTGGGCCGACCACTTCGCCTTCGCTCGCGGCGCGTCGACGCACGCCATCCAGCGCCTGGGCAACGAGGCGAGCCTGCCGACGCGAACCGACGTCGAGGCCGCGATGACCCGCTTCCCCGAGCGCGCCGCCTGAGGCGGACGTCGTCGAGCCGGCTTTCGTCGAAGAGCGGGGCGGGGCGACGCGGCTCAGCCGAAGGCGGCCAGCGCGTGCGCCTCCCGTGCATGGATGACTTGCACCCGCCGGCGCAGCTCCTCCAGACGGCGCTCGTAGGGCGCCGTCGCGGCCGCATGGCGCGCGTCGAGATCGCGGGCGATCTCGGTCTTGACCCCGTCCGGCCCGTCCCAGAGCGCCAGCCGTTCGCGGGCGGAGGTGTGCGCGAAGGCGAGATCGGCGAGGATCGCGAGCGTCTCCTGCACGGCGGGGAGCAGATCGTCCGGATAGGCCGGGGCGGAGGGTTCGATCTCGAGGCGGCGGGCGGCGAAGCGGCGGGTCATGACGGAGCGTCCTTCCCTTCTACGGATTGGGCCCATGGGGCCGGCCGCAGGCGTCTGGCGCGCCGCTCGCTCGGCCTCTCGCGAGCAAAGCCGAAGATTGTGGACGCGTGCGGGCGGCGCGGCCTTGCCGACGCCGTGGCCGCGCGCCTCATCACGGGGCGATGACCCTCCCTCACGTCCCCATTGCCGCGGGCGCCGCGATCGTCGTCGGCGCCTCCGGTAGCCTCGGCGCGGCGCTGGCCGACGTGCTCGAGGCTGACGGCCGCTTCGCGCCGGTGCTGCGCACCTCGCGCGCCGGCGACCCGCCGCTCGACGTCACCGACGAGGCGACGATCGCCGCCTTCGCCGCGAGCCTCGACGCCCGGCTGGCGGGCAGGCCGCTCGCGCTCGTGATCGACGCCACCGGGCTCCTCCACGACGCGGGCATGCGGCCCGAGCGCTCCTGGCGCGACCTCACGCCCGAGACGATGGCGCGCGCCTTCGCCGTCAATGCGATCGGGCCGGCGCTGCTGATCAAGCACCTCGCCCCGCGCCTCGCGCCCGAGGGCAAGGCGGTCTTCGCGACGCTCTCGGCGAAGGTCGGCTCCATCGGCGACAACCGCCTGGGCGGCTGGTACGCCTATCGCGCCTCGAAGGCGGCGTTGAACCAGATCGTGCGCACGGCGGCGATCGAGCTTTCCCGGCGGCGCCCTCGGGCGCTGTGCGTGGCGCTGCATCCGGGCACCGTCGACACACGGCTGACGGCGCCCTTCGCCAAGACCGGGCTCGCCGTCGCCACGCCCGCCGTCGCGGCCGCGCGCCTCCTCGCCGTCCTCGACGCGATGCCCGCAGCCGGAACCGGCGGCTTCTACGACTATCGCGGCGAGCCGCTGCCCTGGTGACGGATCGCCGCAGCGCGGCTCAAGGGAGGCCGGGCTTGCCGCAGGCGGGCCGGGGCCTACGTCGATCGGGTGCGATCCGAACAACGGAGCCGACCCATGCGCGCCTTCCTCGCCGGCCTGACGCTGCTGCTCGCCGCCGCCTTCCTGCCCGCATCCGCCGGCGCCGACGAGGCGGCGGCGCGCTCGGTGATCGAGGGCCAGATCGCGGCCTTCCTGTCGGACGACGGGGCGCGGGCCTATTCCTACGCGGCGCCCGGCATCAAGCGCCTCTTCGGAAGCCAGGAGCGCTTCATGGCGATGGTGCGCGACGGCTACCGCCCGGTCTACCGACCGCGCGACTGGAGCTTCGACACCTACCGGCAGACTCCCGCCGGCCCGGTCCAGGAGGTGACGATCATCGACGAGGCCGGCATCGCCTGGCGGGCGATCTACTCCCTCGAGCAGCAGCCGGACGGCAGCTGGAAGATCTCCGGCTGCCAGCTCCTGCGGCTTCCGGGCGTGAGCGCCTGACCGAGCCTCACACCCGCACGAGGTCGAGCGACGCCGTCGAGAGCGGCTGTGCCCCGCCCTCGCCGACGAGCGAGGTGCGCCCGAGCGTCATCGCCAGCCCCGCCGCCTCGTCGAACAGGATCATGTGGGCGAAGAAGACGTTGCCCGGCCGCGCCTCGTAGCTCTGGCCGGCGTAGAGCATGGGCCAGTCCATCCAGCTCGGCGCGAAGGTCGTGCCGAGCGAATAGCCGCAGGCGTTGAGCCGCGCGTGCCCGAAGCCGGCGGCGTCGAGCACCCGGGCGTGCGCCTCGAAGGCCTCGCCGATCGGCCGCCCGGGCCGCAGCGCCGCCTCCGTCGCGAGCAGCGCCTCCCGCGCCGCCGCGTGCATCGCCGAGAGCCGCGAATCGAGCCGCCCGACGACGAAGGTGCGCATCATGGCCGCGTGATAGTGGCGGTAGACGCCCGCGTGCTCGAGCGTGAGCAGGTCGTCCGCCGCGAGCGTGCGCCGGCCGGTGTAGTAGCGGCACATCAGGGCGCCCGGCCCCGAGCCGATGATGAACTCGTTCGCCGGATCGTCGCCGCCACCGCGGGCGATGGCGCCGTGCATGTCGGCGAGGATGTCGCCCTCGAACGCCCCCGCCGCGGCCCGCGCCTGCGCCGCCGCCAGCGCCGCGTCGGCGAGCTCCGCCGCACGCCGGACGTAGGCGATCTCCGCCGCGCTCTTCACCGCACGCAGATGCGAGACGAGGAACGAGGCGTCCTCCAGCACGAAGGCGTCGCCGAGCGCCGCCTCGAGCCGCTTGCCCTTGGCGGCCGTGAGCCCGTAGGCCTCGTACTCGACGCCCAGGCGCCTGCCTGCGAGGCCGAGCTCCCGCAGGATCTCGGCGAGCTCCGCCTCCGGCATCGCCCCCTCGCGGTCGCGCCAGATCCGCACGTCCTCGACCACCGAGGTGAAGGCCGCCTGCAGGCGGTCGGCGGATCGGGTGAGCAGCACGAGGCGGCCGTCGGCGGTGAGCACCATCGCCTGGAAGTGGACGTAGCCGAACGTGTCGTAGCCGGTGAGCCAATACAGGCTCTCCTGGCGGAACATCACGAGCGCGGAGAGCCCCGCCCGCTCCATGGCGTCGACGGTGGCGCGCCGACGCGCCTCGAATTCCGCAGCGGTGAAATGCAGGTTTCGGTGCGGCTCGGTCATGCTCGGTCCCGACCTCGAGGGCTCGTGTCGCCGGAGCGGGCCGGCGGGGAAAACCGGTCCACGCAAGGCAGCTGCGCGTGCATGCGGATCATTCTCCTGCGGTGTATCATATCTGCCGTATCACATCCCGCGCGAGCGGATTATTGTCGCCTCGGAGCGCGGCGCGTGCCGATCCTGGAGGAAGCCGCAGCGCCGCACGTGTTGAGCAAGGGGGGCACCTTCATGAAGAGCATCGTCATCGCCGGCCTCGGAGCCGCCGCATTGATCGCCGTCGCCGGATCGGTCGCCGGGCAGGACTTCAACCGCAATCCCGCCTTCGGGACCTACCGTCTCGGCGCCGGGTTCACGCCGGACCCGTACACCATCAACGTTCGCGCGGGCGGGCAGCGCAACGCGGGCGCACTGGGCAGCGGATGCACCGGATCGATCGCCAACGCGCCGGATGTGCGGATCCACTATCAGGCGGGGAGCTTTCCCCTGAGCTTCCGCGTCCGCTCGAACATCGACACGACGCTCGTCGTCAACGACCCCAGCGGACGGTGGCATTGCGACGACGACAGCGCCGGCAACCTCGACCCGCTCGTGCGCTTCGACAATCCGCAGGGCGGGCAGTACGACGTCTGGATCGGGCATTACGACGGCGGCAGCGGTGCCCCGGCCCGGCTCCAGATCACCGAGTACTGACCGGCACCAAGCCTCTCACGGCTTGGGCGTGACCCGCAGCACGCTCTCCGGCTTCGGGATATCGGCCTTTGGGGAGAGCGGGCCGTCCCAGGCCGCCGCATGCCGCATCAGCGCGTCGAAGCGCGCGAGCACGGCGCGCATCGTCGCCGGGTCGGTCCCACCGAAGCTCGCGGGCGCCTTCGAGATCCGCGTGATCTCCTGCGCGAGGGTCCCACCGTTCGGCCCGACGACCGCGCCCCAGCGGGCCGCGGCGCTCGCGAGCGTCTCCTCGAGCCGGGCGTAGGTCACGAGGAAGCGACGCCAGCGGTGATCCTCGAAGTCGAACGCGCCGCTCGCCAGCAGGGCGCCGGCCTCGGTGCCGCGCGCGGTGAGATCGTCGAGCATTGTCTGCGGCATGGCGAGGTTGAGCCCGCCCTCCTCGCCCTTCAGGAACACGTCGGCCACGCGCTCGCGATAGCCGGGCAGCGAGGTCTGCAGCCGGTCCTGCCACTCCTGCGTGGCGTCCCAGGCGGCGGCGAGGAAGGCGAGCGGCCCCTGCGGCGCGAGATAGGCGCGCCACGGGTCCGGATCCGGCTCTGTCGGCAGCAGGACCCGTGGCTCCGTGTGGAGCGCGCCGGCGGGCTCGAGCGAGATCCCGAAGGTCGGCCGGCGCGGCAGCAGCGCGTCGAAGAAGTGGATCGGGAAGTTGCTCGACAGGCCTCCGTCGCTGAACAGGATCCGGCGGATCGTGCCCGTCCGGTCCGGCGCGTGCAGGGGCACCGCCGAGATCAGGATCGGGAACGACAGGCTCATCCGCGTGGCGACGGCGACCGGCAGGTCGTCCGGCCGGGGCAGCTCCCACATGCCGTCCTCGGGGCCGGGCCGCGCCGTCGGACCGCGGGTCATCCAGTCGACGATCCAGCCGGGCATCACTTTGCGGAATTCGTCCTCCCGGAACCACAGCGCCGTGAACGCCGGGCCCGGCTCCGGCCCGGTGGCGGCTAGATCGGGCAGCCGGTGCGGACGGCGCATGGCGAGGTTCGTCGTCATCATCGCCAGGGTGATCCGGCCGCGCTCGCCATCGGGCGCGTCCTCTGGGCCGTTGTGCGCGAGGTCGCCGAAGGTGAGCGGCGCGCGCAGCACGGCCGGGTCCTCCGGCGGCGGGCGCCCCGCCGCCTCCTCGATCGTCTCGGCGAGCCAGTCGGCGAGTCCGACGCCCTGCCCATCCGGCTGTGTCGGGCCCGGGCACAAGCCGTAGGCGTTGTCGCGCAGTACGTCGGCCGCGCCGGCGATCACGCTCCAGGCGGCGAGCCCCACGCTCACGAGGACGAAGACGAGGAGCGCGAACAGGACGGCGAAGAGGCTTCCGCCGATCGCCACGGAGAGCAGCCCCAGCACGAGGGCGACCATCGCCCCGGCGAGCACGACCTGACCATGATGGACGAGCAGCGTCGAGACCACGGGCCAGAGGCGGCGCTCGATGAGCCCGTATCGCACGAGCGCGTAGAGCGGGCGCGCTTCCGGCGCCGGCTGGAACAGGTTCGGCAGGTGCCGGGCCACGCGCTCCGGGAGCGAGGCCACCACGTCGAAGCCGCCGCCGTCGCGGTTCAGCTCCGCCGCCGCCGTGATCGCGGCGGCGATGGCCCCGACCGAGGTGCCGCCGATCGAGCGGAAGCGGTAGGTCCGCGCCAGCGCGGTCACGGCCCGCGGATAGACCACGCCCGAGGTCACGCCGCCCTTCATGATGATGTCGCAAGCCCGCTCGGGCGCCGTGTTCACCATCGCGTCTCTCCCACAGCCTCTCCGCGTGCGGATGAGGCCACAGGACTACCGCTCGCGTAAAGCGCCGCGATCGGCGGGCTGCGCGCGCGACTGTCGCGTGCGTCTCAGCGGCCCTGCCAGCGGGGCGGGCGCTTGGCGAGAAAGGCTTCCATCCCCTCGCGAAAATCCGCGCTCGTGTAGCAGTCGACGACGAGAGCGTCCGCCTCGGACCCGCCGCCCTGCGCGCCCGCGGCAGCGAGGGCGAGCCCCCGCTTCGTCGCGGCGAGCGTCAGCGGCGCGTGAGTCGCGATCGTCGCGGAGAGCTCCGCCACGCGGGCCTCCAGCGCCGCCGGGTCCGGCGCGACCTCCGTGAGGAAGCCCTTGGCGAGCGCCTCCGGCGCCGGGAGGAGGCGTGCGGTGAAGATCATCTCCTTCACCGTCGCCGCGCCGACGAGCGCCGCGAGCCGCGCGAGGTTGCGCACGGAGAGGCAATTGCCCAGCGTGCGCGCGATCGGAAAGCCGATCCGCGCGCCGGCCTCGGCGACGCGCAGGTCGCAGCAGGCCGCGATCGCCGCGCCGCCGCCGGTGCAGGCGCCGGCGATCATCGCGATGGTGGGCTTCGACAGGCTCTCGAGCCGCCCGAGCACTCGCTCGATGCGGTCCTCGTAGGCGAGCGCGTCCTCGGGCGTGCGCACCTCCCGGAAGGCGGCGATGTCGGTGCCGGCGGCGAAGGCCCTGCCGCCGGCGCCGGAGAAGACCACGACACGCACGGAGGCGTCCGCCTCGAGCGCGTCGCACACGTCGTGCAGCTCCTCGTACATGGCGAAGGTGAAGGCGTTGCGCGCCGCGGCGCGATCGAACACGACGCGCGCGATCCCCGCCTCGACGACATGGCGCACCCGTCCCGCTCCGGGCGCCTGCGCACCGCTCGATTCCGCTCCGCTCATGGCCCGCTCCTGGTCCCGCTCACCGTCGTCGGGTCTATCCCGCACCGGGCCCGGCGTCATCCACGGCCTTCGGCGAAGGAAACGCAAAGCGGACGCGCGGCGTTGAGCTACGGTGAAGCTATCGCCGCACGATCCGGACGCGGGCGATCACGGAGCAACGAGGAGCCGGCATGCCGACCAATCTCGACTGGAAGTGGATGTTCACGTCGCCCGAGGGCCGCATCGAACGCGGACGCTGGTGGATCGGCGTCGCCGGGCTGCTCGTCGTGGCGCTGATCTCGACCATCCTGTTCGGCACGGACGGGCTCGTGGCCTTCCTCATCATGATCGTCCTCCAGCTCGCCGGCCTGATGCTGCACATCAAGCGCTGCCACGACCGCGACAAGTCGGGCTGGTGGTGCCTGCTGCTGCTGATCCCGGTCGTGGGCTTCCTGTGGGCGCTGATCGACCTCGGCCTGCTCGAGGGCACGCCGGGCGACAACCGCTTCGGGCCGGACCCGCTGGCGCGCGCGAAGGTGTGAGACAGCGTCGCGGCCAGCGGGCGCGAACGCCCGTTGCGCCCTACAGCCACCCCTGCAGTTCCCGGGCGACGACGTGGTCGATCACCCGCATGCCCTCTTCCGAATCGTTGAGGCACGGCAGGTAGGCGAACTGCTCGCCGCCATTGTGCTCGAAGATCTCGCGATTCTCGCCGTCGAGCTCCTCCAGGGTCTCCAGGCAGTCCGCCGAGAAGCCGGGGGCGACGATGGCGAGGCGCTTGACGCCCTTCTCGGCGAGGCCCTTCACGGTCTCGTCGGTATAGGGCTGGAGCCACTCGTCCGGCCCGAAGCGGGACTGGAACGTCAGCATCCAGCGCTCCTCGGGCCAGCCCAGCGTCTCGCGCAGGAGGCGCGAGGTCTTGGCGCAGTGGCAATGGTAGGGGTCGCCCTGGAGCAGGTACTTGCGCGGCACGCCGTGGAACGAGGTGAGGATCATCTCCGGCTCGAAGTCGAGCTTCGCCAGCTCCTTGCGCATCGAGTCCGCCAGCGCCTCGATGTAGACCGGATCGTCGTGGTAGGGCGGCGCGACGCGCACGCTCGGCTGCCAGCGCATTCCCATCAGGGCCTCGAAGGCCTTGTCGCAGGCGGTCGCCGAGGTGGCGGCCGAGTATTGCGGATACATCGGCACGAGCAGGATGCGGTCGCAGCCCTGGGCGAGCAGGTTCTCCAGCGCCGGCTTCACCGCCGGCTTGCCGTAGCGCATGGCCCAGTCGACCACGACGCGATCGCCGGCGACCGCCTTCAGCCGCTCCTGCGCCTGCTCGGCCTGCGAGCGGGTGATGGTCTTCAGCGGACCCTCGTTGCGCTCCTTGTTCCAGATCAGGTCGTAGTCACGGCCCTTCTTCTTCGGGCGCGTCTGCAGGATGATCAGGTTGAGGATCGGCCACCACAGCCAGCGCGGCGTCTCGATGACCCGCTTGTCGGAGAGGAACTCGCGCAGGTAGGCGCGCATCGGCCAGTAGGAGGTCGCCTCCGGCGTGCCGAGGTTCATGATCAGCACGCCGAGCCGGCCCGCCTTGACCGGCGGGTGATCGGAGGGCAGCCGCACGGCGCGGAACTGGGTCTCGCGGGCGTGATCCGCGCGCACATGGTCCTGGCGCGGGTGCTCCTCGCGCAGGCGGTCCTCGCCCTCGGCCTCGGGCCGCCGAGCGGCCTCGAGGTCGAAGGAAGCGGGCTGGACGATCTCGTTCATCGAGTGGCGGTCCTCGCGTCTCATCGGGTCCGGCGCCGGGGGAGGTCACGTCAGCACGAACGCGACGCCCCGTCGGGGCTCTAGATAGCGAGCCCCGGCGCGTATCTCAAACGCATACGCACGATTTAAGAACGGAGATGGCTACGCCACAAGACAAAGCGCATCTTGGGCGCTATTGTCGCGCCCGCGATCCTTTCGAAGGGGCAATCTCTCATGTTCAAGGCTTCCATGCGTGGGTTCCTCGCCGGCGCCGCGATTCTCGCCGCGTGCGGCTGGGCGGTGGCCCAGGAGACCAACGTCACGATCAGCTTCGTCTCGGTGAACGACATCGACCGGATGGGCGAGAGCCGCGACGGCCGCGGCGGCGTCGCCCGGCTCGCCGCCGTCCTGGAGGGCGAGCGCGCGGACAATCCCAACACCTTCCTGATCCACGCCGGCGACACGATCTCGCCCTGCCTGCTGTGCGGCTTCGACGGCGGCGCGCACATGATCGCGCTGTTCAACGAGCTCGACCCCGCGATCTTCGTGCCCGGGAACCACGAGTTCGACTTCGGCCCCGAGACCTGGCTCGAGCGCGCCGCGGAGGCGACCTTCCCGATCGTCGCCGCCAACCTGCGCGGCCCCGACGGCCAGCCGCTGCCGGGCCACGAGGACGGGCGGCTCGTCGAGGTGGAGGGCGTCACCATCGGCTTCTTCGGCCTCGTCACGGCGTCGACCGTGCAGGTCTCGAGCCCCGGCGACGTCGTCTTCGCCGACGAGCTCGAGACGGCGGCCGCCCAGGGAGCCGCCCTGCGCGAGGCGGGCGCGGACATCGTCGTCGCGGTCGCCCATTCCGGGCGCGACATCGACCTCGCCATGTACGACGGGCGCCTCGCCGACGTGATCCTCACCGGGCACGACCACGACCTGCGCGTCGTCTACAACGGCCGCACGGCCATGGTGGAGAGCTCCTCGCAGGCGGACTACGTGGTCGTCACCCGTCTCGACGTGACGGTCGAGGTCGATGGGGACGAGCGCGACGTCTCCTGGCGCCCGCGCTTCGAGATCGTCGACACCGCGACCGTCGAGCCGAACGCCGAAGTCGCGGCGCTGGTCGCGGGCTACGAGGCCGAGCTGTCGACGGCGCTCGACGTCGCGATCGGCGACACGGCGATCGCGCTCGATTCGCGCCGCGCCAGCGTGCGCTCTATGGAGACCGCCATCGGCAACGTCATCACCGACGCCATGCGCGCCGCCACCGGCGCGGACGTGGCGCTGACCAACGGCGGCGGCATCCGTGCCGACCGGACCTACGACGCAGGCACGACGCTGACGCGCCGGGACGTCTTCTCGGAGCTGCCCTTCGGCAACGCGACGGTGCTCGTCACCATCGCCGGCGAGGACCTGAAGCTCGCGCTCGAGCACGGCTACGCCCGCCTGCCCGAGGCCTCCGGCGCGTTCCCGCAGATCTCCGGCATGTCCGTCGTGATCGATCCGTCCGAGGCGCCGGGGTCGCGCGTGCAGGCGGTGACGGTCGGCGGCGAGCCGCTCGACCCGAACGCCACCTACCGGCTGGCCACCAACGACTTCCTGCTGCGCGGCGGCGACGGCTACGGCATGCTCGCCAACGGCGAGACGCTGGTCGACGCGGCCGCCGGCCAGCTGATGGCCAGCCAGGTGATCGACTACGTCGTCGCCAACGGCGGCATCGGCACCGACATGATCGGCGACCGGATCGTCGTCCAGCAGTGACGGGTACCCGATGACGGGACCGATGGCCCGGGCGCTCGCGGACTTCCGCGCGCGCCCGGAGGCGGAGGCGGACGGCGCGAGCTGGACCGCCCTGCCCTTCTTCCGCGACGGCGCCGCGGAGCGCGTGGCCGAGGCGATCGACGCCCGCCTCGCCGCCGGCGCCGCGCTGGTGCCCCCGCCCGCCGACGTCTTCGCGGCGCTGACGCTCACGCCGCTCTCGCGCGTGCGGGTGGTGATCCTCGGCCAGGACCCCTATCCCACGAAAGGCGATGCCCACGGGCTCGCCTTCTCCTACGTGGGCGCCCGCCGCCTGCCCCCGTCCCTCAAGACGATCCTCGCCGAATGCGCCGCCGCCGGCGCGTCGGTCGCGCCCGGCTGCGGCGACCTCTCCGGCTGGGCACGCCAGGGCGTGCTCCTGCTCAACACGGCGCTGACGGCCGAGGCGGGTCGAGCCGGCGCGCATCTCAAGCTCGGCTGGGCCCGCCTCGCCGACGACGCCGTCGCCGCCGTCTCGGCCCAGCGCCCCCGCGCCGTCTTCCTGCTGTGGGGCGAGAAGGCCCGCGCCCGCGCCGCCCTCGTCGACCGCGACAAGCACCTCGTCCTCGAGGCCGGCCACCCCTCCCCCCTCAACCGCCACCGCGACTTCGCCGGCTGCGGCCACTTTGCCGAGGCGAACGCCTGGCTCGCCGCCCAGGGGATGGGCACGGTGGACTGGAGCGTCCCGCCACGGGGGTGACGGCGCCGCCGTCGATGCAGGCCGCGTCCCGACACCTCCCCCCGGGGAGGTCGGCGGCCGAAGGCCGACGGGTGGGGGCGAGACGCTCGCGGCCAATCACCACCATTCGCCCCCACCCGGCCGCTGCGCGGCCGACCTCCCCGGTGGGGAGGTGGCGGCGCCGGCGCATGTCAAGGACGTCGATGCAGGCCGCGACTCGATACCTCCCCTCGGGGAGGTCGGCGGCCGAAGGCCGACGGGTGGGGGCGAAACGGCTCGAAGAGGACTCAGGGATTGCAATTCAGTCGACCAGGATCTAGAACATAACGAGATCACCCGAGGAATGTCGATGAGCTGGCGATCGAGCAACAGGCCGGAAACGACCGTACCCGCCACCCGGGTTCGCGCACTGCGCGCCTTCACGACACCGATGGAGCGTCGTCTCTGGGGGGCGTTGCGCAAGCTGCGTCCCGCCGGCTTCCATTTTCGGCGCCAGGTGCCGATCGGCCCCTTCGTCGTGGACTTCGCCTGCCTGCGGGCGCATCTCGTCGTGGAGGTCGACGGCGCCCATCACGGCGAGCCGGAGCACGAGGGCCGGGATCGGCGACGCGACGGCTTCCTGCGCAAGGAGGGCTTCCGCGTCGCGCGGTTCTGGAACCGCCAGATCGCCCTCGAGCTTCCCGACGTCATGGACGAGATCTACGCCCGCCTGACCGATCGCAGCCGCTACTGGTCCTAGCGGTAGCCCGCTACAGGCCAAGACCCGACACCTCCCCTCGGGGAGGTCGGCGGCCGAAGGCCGACGGGTGGGGGCGAGACGCTCGCGGCCAATCACCACCGCTCGCCCCCACCCGGCCGCTGCGCGGCCGACCTCCCCGGTGGGGAGGTGGGGGCGTCGGCGCGTGTCGGGGACGTCGATGCAGGCCGCGACCCGACACCTCCCCTCGGGGAGGTCGGCGGCCGAAGGCCGACGGGTGGGGGCGAGACGCCCGAAGCAGACCCGCCAC
>JBNPEA010000074.1:0-24541 GCA_051117315.1 Salinarimonas sp.
CCGAGAGGCACTTGGGCGGGACCGTGGCGGTGCGCTGGGTGGGGGTCGCGGTCACGATGATCGGCGCGTGCGGCGCCTTTGGGAGCAGGAGCGGCAGCGCCTGCAGCCCGGCCAGCTCCGGCATCTCGATGTCGAGGACGATGATGTCGGGGCGGGCGCGCTCGACCTGCTCCACGGCGACGCGGCCGTTCGAGCAGGTGGCGGCGACGACGAAGCCGGCCTCTTCCAGCCAGCGGGAGGTCAGCCCGCGCACGACGACCGAGTCGTCGACGATCATGACCCGCGTGGCCTGCGGCGGCGCGTTGTGTGAGGTCGAGGCGAGGGCGGAGGACATGACGCGTGCTCGGGGTAGCGCGCAGCGGCCGGCGGGCGGCCGTTGCGCGAGGGCTGACGAACCGGAGGGTCTCAGACGAGCCCGACCTCCTGGAGCTTGGCGGTCATGATCTCCTTGTCGAACGGCTTCATGATGTACTCGTCGGCGCCCGCGCGCATGGCGCGGGCGATGTTGGCGACGTCATTCTCGGTGGTGCAGAACACGACCTTGGGATGGTTTCCGCCCGGAAGCGCGCGCAGTGCCCGCAGGAAGTCGTAGCCGTCCATCACGGGCATGTTCCAGTCGAGCAGCACCGCGTCGGGCATCTGCGCGCGGCAGCAGACGAGCGCCTGCTCGCCGTCCTCCGCCTCGCTGATACGGAATGACAGGCCCTCCAGGATGCGGCGGGCGACCTTGCGGATGACGGCCGAGTCGTCGACGACGAGGCAGTGCTTCATGGCGGGCTCCTGGGCGCGCGATCAGGCCGCGCGGGCTTCGGCGTCGAAGGCGAGGACGGCGTCGACGTCGAGGATGATGAGCAGCCGGCCCTCGAGGCGATGCACGCCGTGCGAGAGCCTCACCCAGCGCGGGTCCATGTGGACCGGGCTCGGCTCGTGCGTCTCGGTGGACAGCTTCATCACCTCGCCGACCGAGTCGACGAGCAGCCCGTAGCTCTCGCCCTTGTGCTCGAGCCCGACCGCCATCTCGTCGCCCGAGGTCTCGCGATCGGGCAGGCCGAGCCGGCGGCGCAGGTCCACGGCGGTGACGACGCGCCCGCGCAGGTTCAGGAGGCCCGCGATCTCGGGCGGGGAGAGCGGGACCGTCGTCAGCGAGGAGGCGATGAAGACGTCGTGCACCCGGTCGATGGGCAGGCCGAACATCTGGTCGGCCACCATCACGGTCACGAACTCCTCCATGTCGCCGGACAGGCGCGCGGTGTCGTTCTGGTTGGCGGCGATCATGCGGCTTCTCCGAGGGAGCTACGGATCTCGGGCTGCGTCTCGGCCAGGGCGGCGACGAGGCCCGAACGGTCGAACTTGGCGACGAACTCCGAGATGCGCAGGCGGCGCGCCCGCTCGATCGCCTCGGGCGTGATGCCGGAGGAGAGCGCGATCACCGGGACGTCGTGCAGCCGCGCCTGGGCGCGAACCGCCTCGACGAGGGCGAAGCCGTCGCGACCCGGCATCTCGATGTCGGTGACGATGACGTCGACGCGCTTGTCGGCGGCGAGCACCTGCAGCGCCTCCTCGGTCGAGCCCGCCGCGACCACCTTGAACCCGGCGGCCTTGAGGACCGGGGTGAGCATGTCGCGGAAGAACGGGCTGTCGTCGACGAGCAGCAGCGTGCGCGAGAGGTTGGCGATCTTCGGCGGGCCGCCGCGGGTCCAGTCCTCGTGCGCCAGCGGCAGGTAGTGCGCCACGTTGACGATCTCGGTGGCGCGGCCGCGCACCACCGCCGAGCCGACGAGGTCGGAGCGGTCGTCCGCCAGCTCGATGTCGAGCACGTCGTCCACGATGTCGACGATCTCGTCCACCGCGAGGCCCATCGTGCGCTCGCCGTCGGAGAAGACGACCAGAGCCTGGGTGCCCTCGCTCTTGATCTGGATCGACGGATCGGCGGGCACGAGCGGCATCAGCTTGCCGCGGTACTGGACCAGCGGACGCCCGCCGACCCACTCGATCTTGCCGGCGTCGATCTCCTCGAGGCGCGTGACCAGCGAGAGCGGCACCGCCTTGAGGCTCGCACCGCCGCCGCGGAAGACGAGCAGCGTCACGGTCTCGACCTCCTCGGTCTCCTCGGTCTCGGTCGGCTGCTCGAAGCCGTAGCTCTGTTCCGACTTGCCGCTGTCGACCATCTTGGCGACCCCGTTCGGGTCGATGATGAGCACCACGGCGCCGTCGCCGAGGATGGTGTTGCCGGAGAACAGCGGGATGTGGCGCAGCTTCGTCGACATCGGCTTCACGACGATCTCTTCCGTGTGGAAGACACCGTCGACGAGGATGCCGAAGCGCTGGCGGCCGACCTGGGAGACGACGACGAAGCCCTCGTCGCCGGCATCCGCGTCGGCGCCGTCGAGCCCCAGCACCTTGGCGGCCGGGACGATCGGCAGCAGCCGGTCGCGCAGGCGCAGCACCGGCGTGCCGTTGATGCGCTCGACCTGGTGGTCGGACCCCTTCTTGACGCGCACGAGCTCGAGCACCGCCACCTGCGGGATGGCGTAGCGCTGGTCGCGCGCGGCGACGATGAGCGCGGCGACGATGGCGAGCGTGAGCGGGATCTTGATCGTGAAGGTCGAGCCCTTGCCTTGCTCGGAGACGATCTCGACCGTGCCGCCGATGAGCTCGATGTTCGTCTTGACGACGTCCATGCCCACGCCGCGGCCGGAGACCGCCGTGACGGCCTTGGCCGTCGAGAAGCCCGGATGGAAGATGAACTTGGCGATCTGCGCCTCGCTCATCCGCTCGATCTCGGCCTCGGTGCCGAGCCCGCGATCGACGGCCTTCTTGCGGATCGCCTCGAAGTTCAGGCCCTTGCCGTCGTCCGAGATCTCGATCGTGATGGTGCCGCCTTCGTGATAGGCGTTCAGCCGGATGTTGCCGCGCTCGGGCTTGCCGGCGGCGCGCCGCTCGGCGGGCGTCTCGATGCCATGATCCGCCGAGTTGCGGATCATGTGGGTGAGCGGGTCCTTGATGACCTCGAGCACCTGTCGGTCGAGCTCGGTGTCGGCGCCCTGCATGACGAGCTCGATCTTCTTGTCGAGCTCGGACGACAGGTCGCGGATGATGCGCGGCAGCTTCTGCCAGGCGGTGCCGATCGGCTGCATGCGCGTCTTCATGACGCCTTCCTGCAGCTCGGCCGTGACGTGGCTGAGGCGCTGGAGCGGCACCTTGAAGCCGTTGTCCTCGTGGCGGCGCGCGATCTCGAGCAGCTGGTTGCGGGTGAGCACCAGCTCCGAGACCATGGTCATCAGGTGCTCGAGCGTGTCGACGTTGACGCGGATCGTCTGCACCTTGGAGACGTTCTCACCGTTCGCGGCGCCTTCCTGAGGGGCACTGTCCTTCGCCGCCGGCTTGGCGACGGGCTTCGCGGCGGCCTTGGGAGCGGCGTCGGCAACCGGCTTCGCCGCCGCGGGCGCGGCAGCCGGCTCCGGCTCGGCGATCACGGCCACCTCGGCGGGCAGCGCGGCGGGGGCGGGGGCGGCGAAGTCGTCATCGGGGCCGGGCGCCTCGAGGAAGGCGCGCTCGAGCTCGTCGAGAGAGGCCTCGCCCAGACGAGGCGCGGCCTCGGGTTCGGCCTTCGCGACCGGCTCGGGCTTGGCGACGGGCTCGGGCTCGATGGCCGGCGCGGGGGCCGGCGCGGCGGCCGCTTCGGCCAGGAGCGTCGTCTCGTCGGCACTCGACATGCGCTCGAGCTCGCCGATCAGGTCGGAATCGACGCCCTCCGGCTCGGCGGCGGTGCGCTCGAGCTCGGCGAGGATCTCCTTGATCCGGTCCAGCGTGGCCAGGATCAGCGTCACAGCGCTCGAGGTGACCGGCAGCCCGTCACGGAAGCGGCCCATCAGGGTTTCCGCAGCGTGCGCCAGGCTTTCCAGACGTGGCAGGCCGAGGAAGCCGCAGGTTCCCTTGATGGTGTGAACCAACCGGAAGATGTTCGAGAGAATCTTCTCGTTGTTGGGGTCCTGCTCGAAGCGAACGAGCTCGACGTCGACCGTGTCGAGGTGCTCGCTCGTCTCGGTCAAAAATTCGCGAAGCAGTTCATCCATGGATATCTCTCGATCCACCAGAGGGCTGGGCCGGGTCGGAGCGAGAGTGGCGCGAAGTCGTTTAAGTTCCGTTTCCTCGGAACCGCGCAGAGGGCGCGAATGCTCGCCGGAATGGAGCGAGTTCGCCGCGACGATGTCGTCGCGAGCCGGATAACGATCGTCGATGGCGATCGGGCGCCGGCGCCGGCGCCGTCAGACCGGCGCGGCGGTGATGGTGAGCGTCTCGCCGTCGATGGCGAAGTCGACGCCCATGCCGGCGGCGCGGGCGACGAGGCCGGTGTAGTAGGTCTGGATCGCGTGCGCGTCGACGGTGCCGTCCTCCGTCTCGCCGCGCACCAGCGCCGGCGCGTGGGTGGGAATGCGCGCGTTGCGGCCGGCGGCCTTGATCATGAAGGTCGAGGAGGTCTCGTCGCCGCCCACCGTGACGTCGATCGTGCCGCCGCGGGGGATGCCCTGGGCGGCGATGACGATCAGGTTGAGGAGGAGCTTGACCCGGTTCTTCGGCAGCAGCATGCGCCGCGCATTCCAGCCGAGCTGCGTCCGGTCGTCGGTGAAGAAGCCCTTCGCCACGCTCTCGGCGTCGCCGAGGTCGATCGCCGCACCGGCGGAGCCGGCGGCGCCGAAGGCGATGCGGGCGAACTGCAGGCGGGCCGAGGCCTGCCGCGCGCTCTTGCGGATGAGGTCGAGCGCGAAGGTCTTCATCTCCTCGTCGCCGCCCTCCTCCTCCATGACCTCGAGCCCGTTCACGATCGCGCCCACCGGGCTGATCACGTCGTGGCACACCCGCGAGCACAGGAGCGCGGCGAGATCGAGGGAGTCGAGCGAAACCGTGGCCATGGTGACCTCCGCGGGGGCCTTTGCGGCGAGCGGCGCGCGTCCCCGGGGGCGAGCGCCGTCGCGAGCGATTCGGGCGCGCATGCGCCGCCGCCCTTCGTAGCCGCAAGGCGCCGCATTGCAAAGTCGTCGTCGCGAATGCCCCGCGCGGGGCGGGCTCAGCGCCCGCTGGCCGGGTCCACGAGCCCCGCCGCGACGCGCGGCCAGGCCGCCTCGGCCTCGGCGAGGATCTCCGCGGCGGGCTCTGCCGCGCTGCGGAAGCGTGCGAGGCTGCGACGATCGTGGAACAGGTAGAGCCGCCCGTCCACGACGACGTGGAGGTCGGGGCGTCCCTCCGCGAGGCGGCCGATCGACAGCGCCACGGGATCGTAGCCGCCGAGCCGCGGCGCGAACCGCTCCGGGCCCGCGGCGAAGGCGGCGCGGTTCGAGGCCGTGTGGAAGCGCCACGCCGCGCCGCCCCAGACCAGCTCGTAGGCCCCGCGACCCGGGCGCGGGCCTTCCGGCAGGAAGAACGACACGGGGTCGAGGCCGTCGAGGGCGAAGCCCGAGAGCGAATGGAACGCCACCTGCTCGGTCACGCCGATCAGCGACGGCAGCGCGGCCAGCATGGCGGCGCCGTCGGCACCGGCCCGGCCGGCCTGCGCGGCGCGGCTCTCCGCCGCCGGGAAGGTCGCCAGGAGGAGCGCGACCGCCGCCAGCGTTAAGGGTCTGTTGTGCATCTTGCGCGAATTCTTCCCTTGCCCCGGCCGCGTGCGGCCCTTGCCCCGTCTCGGCCGCAAAGATGGCCTTGATGGCTGAAGATCACGTCGAGCCGATCGCTCGCATTTGAGCGATCGCCGGAAACGCTGGAGACGAAGACATGCGCGCCGCCCGACAGGCCTTCGCGAGCCTCGCCCGTCTCGCGCCCGCGGCCCCCGCGATCGTCGCCCTGCTCGCCGCGCTCGTGCTCGTCGCACCGAGCGTCGTCTCCGCCGCGCCGGCCGATCCGCGCGCGACCAACGCGCAGATGATGCGCGACACGCAGACCTACACCACCGCCGAGACGGTCGAGGCCGGGCATCGCTTCTTCGGCTCGACCTCGCGCGGCCTGGCGCTCGCGATCGAGCAGGCCGTGTCGCGCTGGGGCCAGCCGAACGGCTACATCCTTGGCCAGGAGGGATCGGGCGCCTTCTTCGGCGGCCTGCGCTACGGCGAGGGCACGCTCTACACCCGCAATGCCGGCCAGCGGCCGGTGTTCTGGCAGGGGCCCTCTCTCGGCTTCGACATCGGCGGCGACGGCGCGCGCACGATGATGCTGGTCTACAACCTGCCGACCACGGAGGCCCTCTATCGGCGCTTCGTCGGGATCAACGGCTCCGCCTACCTCGTCGGCGGCGTGGGCATGACGGCGCTGATGGCCGACGACATGGTGGTGGTGCCGATCCGCACCGGCGTCGGAGCGCGCCTGGGTGTCAACCTCGGATACCTGAAGTTCACCGCGCAGCCCACCTGGAATCCCTTCTAGCGTCGCAGACGCCGCTGAAACGCTGGCGCCCTCCGGTCGTTTGGCTTAACTGACCCTTGCTGGACCGAGCCTCGGAAGGCGACGCGTGATCGAAGCCGCGATGTTCATAGCGCTGGGTTTCCTAGCGGCGACCTTCCTGGCGCTGCTGATGGCGCCCGCGCTCGCGGCGCGTGCGGACCGGCTCGCCCGACGCCGGCTGGAGGCGCAGCTCCCCCGCTCCCTCGTCGAGCTCAACGCCGAGCGCGATCACCTGCGCGCGCAGCTCACCCTGCGCGAGCGGCGCATCGAGCAGCGGCTCGATGCCGTGCGGGCCGGCAAGCACGCGGATCTGGCCGAGCTCGGTCGGCGCGCGGTGCGGATCGAGGCGCTCGGGCGGGATGTCGTCGACCGTGACGCGCGCATCGGAGGCCTCGAAGCCGACCTCGCGGCGACCCGCACCACCCTCGCCGAGACCGAGGAGGCTCTCTCGGGTACGCGCGGCGACCTCGCCGACACCCGCGAGGCCTTCAGGCAGCTCAAGGGCACGCACGCCGACCTCGTCTCGCGCCACGACGCGACGCTGCAGGAGAACGACGCGCGGCGCATCGCCATCGCCGACCTGGAGACGCGGCTCGCGACCCAGACCCGCCGCGGCGACGATCTCGACAAGCGCCTCGCCGAGCGGCGCATCGAGCTCGCCGCGGAGCGGGCGGAGCACGAACGCACGCGTGCCGCGCTCGCGGACGAGCAGGCCCGGGGCACCGTCCTCGACCGGCGCCACGCGCAGGCCGCCGCGGAGGCCCGGCTTCAGGCCGAGACCGCCGCCGCGCGGGCGACGGAGCTCGCCGAGACGCGGGCGGAGCGTGACCTCGCCCGCGCCATCGTCGCGGACGGCCACTCCGCGCTCGCCGCCGCACGAGAGGCGGCCGCCCGGCTCGAGACCCGGATCGAGGGTCTCCTCGCCCGCGAGCGTGCCTTCGGCGAGGCCCACGAGACGGCGCTGCGGGCGCTCAACGAGCGGATCGAGGTGCTCAAGGCCGAGAAGGGCTCCCTCGAGGGTGCCCTCGCCACCGCTCGTCAGGACCGGGCCCGCGCCAAGGCCGCCCTCTCCGAGCAGGGCGCGCGCGACGTCGGTGCGCTCGAGCGGCGTGCCGAGGCGGCCGACGTCGAGATCAAGCGCGCCATCTCCCGCCGCCGGGCGGGGTCCGCGTCGGGATCCGGATCGGGCGCGGGATCGCGCGGCAAGCGCGTCGTCGCCGGCCCAGCGGACGCCGCCGCAGGGGAGACGGCGGGGAGCGAGCCGGAAGCCGGGGAGCCGGGGGAGGGTGAGCCGCGCGAGCCCATGAGCCCCGCCGCGACGAGCACGGCGACCTCGCGCACCGCGCAGGCCTGAGGCTTCACTCCCGCGGCGTTTCGGGCCTCGGCGGCAGCGACAGGAGATAGGCGGCGATCGCCTCGCGGTCCTCGCCGGAGAGCCGCGACGTGTTGTCGACGACCTTCGCCATCGGGCCGCCGATCACGTCGAACTCCGGGGTGAACCCGCTCGTCAGCAGCTCGACGATCTCGGAGCGCGACCAGCCGCCGATGCCGGTCTCGTGCGGGGTGATGTTGGGGATGAAGCCGCGCCCCTCCGGGTTCGGGCCGCCGGCGAAGCGCGCCTCCTCACGGATCGCCCCGAAGAGGTCGCGCGGCGAGTGGCACTCGGCGCAATGGCCCGGGCCCTCGACGAGATAGGTGCCGCGCGCGAGCAGCGGGTCCATGCCCTCGGGCGCCGCGAAGGGCTCGCCGTCGAGGAAGGCGAGCTTCCACAGGCCGAGCCCGCGGCGGATCGCGTAGGGGAAGCGCAGGTCGTGCCCTGGAACCGTGCCCTCCACCGGCTCCAGCGTCATCAGGAAGCCGTGCAGGTCGCGCAGGTCCGCGGCCGTCATGCGCGTGTAGGACGTATAGGGGAAGGAGGGATAGTAGTGCTCCCCCTCCGGCGAGACGCCGCCGCGCATGGCGCGCACGAATTGCGCCGTCGTCCAGCCGAAGATGCCGTCTTCCGAGGGCGACAGGTTGGGGACGTTGAAGGTGCCGTAGTCGGTCTCCAGCGCCAGCCCACCGCCCAGATGCAGCGGATCGTCCCGCTCCGGCGTCGCGTGGCACGAGGCGCAGCCGCCGGCCCAGAACAGCGTCTCGCCGTTGGCGAGGTCGGTCTCGCCGCGCGGGACGCGCTCGAGCCCCGCCGATCCCAGGTCGGGATCGGTGAGGAGGAAGAAGCCGAAGACCGCCAGCACGAGGAGCGTGACCGCGATCACCGCCGCCTTCTGCAGCGCATCGACCATGCCGGACGGGCCGCGATCGCTCAATTGTCGATCCGGAACTGCTCGTGGCAGGTCCGGCACGACTGCGTGGCGGTGCCCAGCGACGCCTGGAAGGTGGCGGCGTCCGCCGTCGCCTCGAGCCCGGCCTCGGCGCGCTCGCCGAACTCCTCGAACAGCGCGGTGAACTCCGCCTTGCTCTCCCAGATCGCGGGGGCGGCCTCGGTGTCGCCGCCGGTCTCGGTGCCCTCGGGGAAGAGCAACGGCATGCGCCCGGCGGCGTCCCTGTAGACGACGAAGGTCTCGCGGGCGGTGTCGAGGTCGAACGGCGCCTCGCCCCGGACCATCTGCACGCCGGCGCGGGTGGCGTTGCCGACGCCCTTCATGACCTCCTGGCGCGCGGCGATCGGGTCGTCCTGCGCCAGCGCCGCGGGAACGAGGGCGGGGGCGAACGCGAGAGGTGCGGCGAGGACGGCGGCGAGGCCCATCGCGGCGACGAGGCGGGTTGTGCGGAACGTCACGGAGGTCCCCCTTCGGCTTGGCGTCCGGATCGGAACGGCTCCAGGGAGGATAGCGCGGCTTTACGCCGCGGACAGCCCCGCGATGCGCCGGATCGCCGTCGCGCCCGCGCGGATCACGCAAGCGTGATCGCCGCGCGTCCTCACGCGGCCCCGTGCGCCGCCGCCGCGAGCGCCGGTGCGCGGTGCTCCTCCCGGCACGGTGCGGCGAGGCCGGCGAACCAGTCCACCGTCGGCGGCAGGCCGGCCGAGAGCGGCGTCGTCGGCCGCCAGCCGAGATGGGCCTCGGCGCGCGAGACGTCCGGGCGCCGGCGCTGCGGATCGTCCGTCGGCAGGGGCTCGTGGACGAGGCGCGAGGAGGTCTCGACGAGGTCGAGCACCATCTCGGCGAGCTCGAGGATCGTGAACTCGCCCGGATTGCCGAGGTTGATCGGCCCCTCCGGCGCGGGATCGACGCGCATCAGCCGCACCAGGCCCTCGATCATGTCGTCGACGTAGCAGAACGACCGGGTCTGCTCGCCCGTGCCGTAGATCGTCAGCGGCCGGTCGGACAGGGCCTGACAGATCAGGTTGGAGACGATGCGGCCGTCGTCGGGGCGCATGCGCGGGCCGTAGGTGTTGAAGATCCGCGCCACCCGCACGTCGACCGGCGCGCCGGCGGCCTTGCCGCGGCGATAGTCGAAGCACAGCGTCTCGCCGGCGCGCTTGCCCTCGTCGTAGCAGGCCCGTGGGCCGATCGGGTTGACGTGGCCCCAGTAATCCTCGCGCTGCGGGTGCTCGCGCGGGTCGCCGTAGACCTCGCTGGTCGAGGCCTGGACGAAGCGGGCGCCGTTGCGGGCGCAATGATCGAGCAGATGGCGCGTACCGACGACGCTCGTCATCATCGTGTGGACCGGGTCGGCCTGGTAGCGCGGCGGCGAGGCGGCGCAGGCGAGGTTGAAGACGGCCCCGACGTCGAGGCTGCGTGGGATCGGGTCGCAGACGTCCTGCTCGACGAGCGAGAAGCGCGCCTCGCGGGAGAGCGCAGCGAGGTTCTGCGTCGTCCCGGTCTGCATGTTGTCGAGGCAGATCACCCGCTCGCCGTCGGCGATCAGTCGCTCGCAGAGGTTCGAGCCGAGAAAGCCGGCGCCGCCGGCGACGAGGACGCCACGTGAGTGCTGCTTGTTGCGCGTGCGGAAAGTATTCATACAGGATCACCTTTCCGTATGCCGCCGAACCCGTGCGGGACTGGATGGATACCTGCGCCCCAACGCGTCAGGCCGGAGAGAAGATGCATACCCGTCTCACGCTCCGGCGACTTTCTTCCGCGGCACGGCGGCGCGGTCGGATCGGGCCTCGACGATGCCGGCGACGAGCTCGCGGGCGCGGGCGATGCCGGTGTGGTCGGCCAGCACCCGGGCGCGGGCCGTCGCCGCGATCATGTCGCGCCGCATGGCGGGAAGCTCGGTGAGGATGCGCACCACGTCGTCGGCGCCGCGGGCGACGAGCATGGCCTCGCCGTCGGGCAGGAGCGCGTCGAGCCCCTCCCAGGTGTCGCCGACGATCGCCGTGGCGCAGGCGCCCGCCTCGAACAGCCGCACGCTCGGTGACCAGCCCGCGGCGATCATGTCCGCGCGGGTGACGTTGAGCGTGAAGCGCTGGCGCGCGTAGAAGGACGGGTGCTCGGCCGGCGGCAGGTGCGGAATACGCTCGACATTGGCCGGCCAGGCGATGTCCTCGGGATATTGCGGGCCGGCGACGACGAAGCGTTTCTCCGGAAGGCGCCGCGCCGGCTCGATCAGCAGGGCGTCGAGGGTCGGCTGGCGGTCGGGCGAGTAGGTGCCGAGATAGCCGAGGTCCCACTCGGTGGGCTCGCCCGTCGGCCGGTAGCGCTCGGGCTCGACGGAGCAGTACAGCGCTCGCGCCGCCCGCGCGCCGTGCTCGCGCTCGAGCCGCGACAGTGTCGGGCCGCCGGTGAAGGAAAAGTAGATGTCGAAGAGCGGGATCTGGCGCGACTCCAGCGACGGCGTCTCGCCGCGGGCGAGCTGCGCCAGCGTCACCGGCGTGTCGATGTCGTAGAAGGCGACGACGCCGCGGGCGGTCTCCAGCACGCGGTCGATCACCGCCGGACCGTCAGGCACGTAGGAGCCGACGATCACGGCGTCGGCGTCTCGGATCGCCGGGGCGTGCGCGTCGAGCGCCGCGAGGTCCGGGTAGAGGTGGAGCGTGCAGAAATCCGGGTCCGGCAGGTCGCGGCTCGAGGCGTACCACGGCACGTCGCGCTCGAGGAAGGTGATGCGGTGCCCCAGCTCCGCCGCCCCGCGCAGAAGCGCGCGATAGGTCGTGGCGTGGCCGTTCCCCCACGAGGAGGACAGCGACAGGCCGAGGACCACGATTTCGAGAGGCTTCGTCATGCCGCCTCTCCCTCGCGCCGCTTGCCGCGCGACAGCCGCCGCAGGATGGCGTCGGCCTCCGCCGCGCGGCGGGCGTAGGTGTGGTCGGTGCGGGCGCGCTCCAGGGCGCAGCGGCCGATGCGCGCCGCAGCCTCCGGCTCGAGCCAGCCCATGATCTCGGCGACGTCGCGGCCGTCGCGGGCCACCAGGATCTCCTCGCCGGGCGCGAAGAACTCGGCGACGCCCTCCCAATGGTCGGTGATCAGGCAGGCGCCGGCGCCGGCCGCCTCGAACACGCGGGTGGGCGGCGAGAAGCCGACATGGGCCATGCTCTCGCGGTTGACGTTGAGCACGGCCTTGGGCGTGACGTTGAAGGCGTTGTGCTCGCCCTGGCCGACATGGCCGATGGCGCGGACGTTCCCGGAGAGCTGCCAGGGCTCCCAGCCCGAGCCGCCGAGCAGGAAGGTCTTCTCCGGCGCCGCCGCCGCGGGCTCCAGGAAGAAGGTCCGCACCCGCGCCTCGCGATCGGGCATCCGGTTGCCGAGGAAGGCGAGATCGGCGGTGAATCGCGGGTCCGGCGCGACGGGGTGGTGGGTCTGCGGGTCGAGCGCGTTGTAGATCGGGTGGCAGGCGCGCGCACCGAAGGCCTCGTAGCGGGAGACGACGGGATGGCCGCCGCCGTAGGTCATCACCGCGTCGAGGCGCGGCAGCATGCGGCGCACGGCGTGGCTCTCGTCGCCTGCCATCTCGGCCAGCGTCGCCGGCGCGTCGACGTCCCAGAACAGCCGGACCGCGTCCGCGCGCGCCGCCGCCATCACGGCCTCGAGCAGCGCGTCGTCCGCGTAGCCGACGCCGCTCGCCTTGACGACGACGTCGGCCTCCACCGCCCGCGCCGCCGCGTCCCGCACGCCGTCGAGGCTCGCCTCGTAGACGACGACGCGCGCCCACGGCGGCTCGTCCATGTCCCGGTGCTGCTGGCGGCCGAAGGCGTCGGGCTCGTAGAAGGTGATCTCGTGCCCGTGGGCGGCGAGCGCCTTGAGGAGCCCGCGGTAGTAGGTGGCGGCGCCGTTCCAGTAGGAGGACAGCAGGCTCGACGCGTAGAAGGCGATCTTCACGGTACGGTCTCCGTCTCGCGCGCCGCGACGCCGTGATCGGCGAGGATGCCGATCAGCTCGTCGACGCGGTGCGCGCAGGTGTGGCGGGCGCGGATCGTCTCGAGGCCCGACGCGGCGAGCGCCGCGGCGCGATCCGGGTCGTCGAGGACGGTGCGCAGGGCCGCGCGCATGGCCTCGCCGTCCTCGGCGACCAGGTAGTCCTCGCCCGGCCGGAACAGGCCCTCGGCGTCGTCCCAGGGCGCGCAGACGAGGGGGATGCCGCCGGCCAGCGCCTCGAAGACGCGGATCGTGGGGATGCCGGGCAGGCTCTCGACGTAGGGGCGGCGCGGCACGTGCACGGTGACGCGGTGGCGGGCGAAGGCCTCGGGCGCGTCGGCGTTGGCGATCCAGCCGCGATAGGCGATGCCCGCATCCTCCAGCGCGGCCAGCGCCCGGGGCGGGTAGCGCACGCCGCGGGCCTCGGCGGCGAGCCCGAGATCGCGCACCGGCTCGACCAGGAACTCGCGCAGCTGCGCGTCGCGCTCGCCGTCGCCCCAGTTGCCGATCCAGATCAGGTCGCCGGTCCTCTCCACCTCGGGCATGGGCCGGAACAGGCGCGTGTCGGCGGCCTCGTGCCAGACGTGGACCTGCCGGCCCCAGCCGGCGGCCCGGTAGCGCGCGGCCAGCGTCTCTCCGAAGGCGAGCACGCCGTCGTAGTCGCGCAGCTCCAGCCCCGCGATCGCCTTCTCGGCGGAGACCGCGCGATGGTGCGTGTCGTGGAACAGCAGCGTGAAGCGCGCGCCGCCGCGCCGCAGCCAGCCGATCTCGGCGACGACGGCGGGATCGGTCCATTCGTGCACGACGACGACGTCGGCGCCCTCCAGCGCCGCGGCGTGATCGAAGCCGGACTCGTAGAGCTGCTCGTCGAGCTCGGGGAAGTCCTCCGCGAAGCGGTCGAGCGCGCGAAAGCCCTGGTCGGCGACGAGGTTCGCCCGGCTCCAGGCGTCGAAGGGCGCGAGCGCCGTCGCCTCGTGTCCGCGCGCCACGAGCTCGCGCATCACGCCGCGCAGGAAGTGCGCGTTGCCGTGGTTCCAGTCCGAGGTCAGCGAGTGGGTGTAGAACACGAACCGCATCAGGCCGTCTCCGCCAGCGGGGCGGGCGCCGGCCGCATGATGTCCTCGGGCGCCTCGGCGAGAGCGGCAGCGTAGACGGTGAGCAGGCGCTCGGCCTGGACCTGCGGCGCATAGGTGCCGGCGCGCTCGCCCGCGGCCGCGACCTGGCGCGCGTGCAGGCGCGCGTCCCCGGTGATCCGGTCGATCGCCTCGGCGAAGCCCGCCGCGTCGTCGGGATCGACGAACAGGGCCGCGTCGTCCCAGATCTCCCGGAAGGTGGGGATGTCGGAGAGCACCAGTGCGCAGCCTTCCTGCGCGGCCTCGAGTACCGCCAGCCCGAAGGGCTCGTAGCGCGCCGGCGAGACGAAGACGGCGGCACGCGAGAGGGCCGCGCGGGTCTCCTCGCTCGGAAGCGGCCCGCGCGCCTCGGCATGGGAGAAGCCGACTTCGTGCCCCTGCGGCCCCCGCGTGGCGCCCACCGCGACGATCCCGGTCGTCGCCAGCGCGGCGGCGGCGTCGAGGACGGGCGCGTTCTTCGCCTCGTCCCACCAGCGGCCGACGGCGAGGGCGATCGGCGCGCCTGGGTTCGGCTCCGGCGGCAGCGGCGCGGCGAAGCTCGCGTTCGGCACCACGGCGAGGCCCGGAAGCTGGCCGTAGACTCGCTGCAGCGCGTCCGCGTGGCTGCGGCTCGGCGCCAGCACGCGGTCTGCGCGCGCGAGGCCCGCGCGCACGAGCCGGTCGTTCAGCGCGAAGGCCTCCGGCATCGGCCCCTCGCGCATGGCGTCCCACCAGGTCGCCATGCAGGAATGGGACATGGCGATCACCGGCCGCCCGGTCGCGAGGCCCCGCGCCTGCGAGGGATAGTTCAGGTGCAGGAGGTCGACGTCGTAGAGCTCGGCGATCCCGTCGAGCACCGCGGGGATGCCGGCGAGCGCCGTCTCGTCGCCGGCGAGCCAGTCGAGCGGGTGGTCGAACCACAGGAGCGTAACCCCGTCGATGCGCCGCGCCTCCTCGCGCTGGGCCGGCCCGGGCTCCGGCCCGAAGGCGACGAGCACGGTCTCGACGCCGGCGGGGGCGAGGGCGCGGGCCATGTCGAGGGCGTGCCGCCAGACTCCGCCGACGGCGTCGCAGGTGACGAGGATGCGCCGCGGCGCGACGGGCTCGGTCATGCGCGGCCCCCGCAGCAGGCGTCCTCCAGGACCGGCAGCGGCAGGGGCCGCTCGTCCTGGATGTCGCTGAAGGTTTCGAAGGCCTCCAGGTAATGCTCGTGCGCCCGCTCCCAGGCCCGGTCGTCGGGCATGCCCCAGAGCGCGCGGTAGGAGGGCGAAGACGGGTAGGGGTAGAGCGGCACCGGATCGTTCGCCCACACGCCCCGCGCGATCAGGTGCTCGCGCCAATGCGCCACGAGCTCCGCGGAGTCGGTGGGCGTGCCGATGAGGTTCGCCTGCACGAAGGGCACGTGCGCGCGCGCCTTCACGAGCAGCGCGGCGAGCTCGGGTGTGTCCATCCGGCAGCGCTTGGCCAGCATCTCGCGCCCTTCTTCGGTGAGGCTCTCGAGCCCCGCCTCGATGGAGACGCAGCCCGCCTCGCCGAGGAGCTCCAGCAGGTCGGGCTTCCACAGATCGATGCGCGTCTGCACGCCGAAGACGACGTCGCGGTCGACGAGCGCCTCGAGCAGCGCCTTCTGCGGCAGGAAGATCTCGTCGATGAAGTAGAGGTAGCCCACGCCCTGGTCGATCAGCCCGTCGATCTCGGCGAGCACGTGCTCGAGCTTCCGGCGGCGATACTTGTCGCGGTAGTCGATCTTGGCGCAGAAGGCGCAATCGTAGGGGCAGCCGCGCGAGGCCTCGACCTCCGCGCCGAAGCCGACGAACGGGCCGTCGTCGAAGCGGTGGTGGTGGTGCGGGTGGTTCTCGAGCCATTCCCGCGGCCAGACGAGCGGCGCGTGCTCGACGAAGGGGCTCGCCGTCGTCGGCCCGCGGCTCTCCACCACGCCGTCGACGAGGCGCGCGATGCCGGCGACGGCGGACCAGTCCGCGGTCCCGGCGAGCGTCACCACCGTCTCCTCGCATTCGCCGCGGACGACGGCGTCGACGCGCAGCTTCTCCAGCGTCGGCTTTGGCGTCGCCGATCCGTGCGGCCCGACCGCCACCGTGCGCCCGCCGCGCCCGTCGAGCGCTGTGAGGAACTCCGCCGGCACGCGCAGCTCGGGGGGCGCGCAGCGCCAGAACAGGTAGGTCGGCGCTGTCGCGACCACGGTCATGCCGGGGCGGAAGTCGGCGACGAGGCCCGCGAGCGCGGCGTTGTCCTGCTTCTGCAGGAGCCCGTCGAGCATCAGCACCTCGTGGCCGGCAGCCTCCAGAATCGCCTTGGAATAGCCGAGCTCCAGCGGCAGGTGCTCGTGGCGGCAGCCGAAATAGATCGAGCCGTCGTAGCTCCAGGCCGGGTTGACGAGGGCGACCTTCATGCCGTGAGCCTCCTTTCCGTGTTCTCCCGCGGGGAACGCGCGCCGGCGCGCAGGAAGTCCTCGGTCTCGAGCCAGCGGGCGAGATCGGCGAGGCCGTCCCGCCAGCCGGTGCGCGCGCGCCAGCCCAGCGCGGCTTCGAGCCGGCGCGTGTCGGCGACGAACCAGAGCTGGTCGCCCGGCCGCCAGGCGGCGCGCTCCAGGCGCACGGGTCCGGCCACGTCCTCGATCGCGCCGAGGACGGCGCGCAGGCTCACCGCGTTCGACGGCCCGCCGCCGAGGTTGAAGACCTGCCCCGACACCGTATCGATGCCCGCGAGCGCGGCGCGATAGGCGGCCACCGCGTCCGAGACGTGCAGCACGTCGCGCACCTGCTGGCCGTCCCCGAACAGGGTGATCGGCTCGCCGCGCAGCGCCCGGATGAGGAAATGCGCGACCCAGCCCTGGTCCTCGGTGCCGAACTGGCGCGGGCCGTAGACGCAGCTCATCCGCATCACCGCCGTGCGCAGGCCGAACGAGCGGGCGTAGTCGAGCACGTACTGGTCGGCGACGCCTTTGGAGCAGCCGTAGGGCGTGTGGAACGACAAAGGCCGGCCCTCGCCCACGCCGTGGGCCGCGATCTCCGGATCCACCGGCGCGTAGCCGCGTGCGCCCTCCCGCATGGCGAGATCGGCGAGGTCGCCGTAGACCTTGTTCGTCGAGGCGAACAGCACCGGCGCGCGCGGGTTCGCCCGGCGCACCGCCTCGAGCAGCGCGAGCGTGCCGGCGGCGTTGACGGAGAAGTCCTCCACCGGGTCCGCGAGCGAGGTCGTCACCGCCACCTGGGCGGCGAGATGCACGACGCCGCGCGCACCGGCGACCGCGGTCTCCAGCGCCGGGCCGTCGCGCACGTCGACCTTCAGGTGGCGCACGCGCGCGCCGTGGCGCGCCTGGAGCCAGGCCAGGTTCGCCTCGACGCCCGGCCGCGCCAGCGAGTCGACGATCGTCACCCGCGCGCCCTCGGCGAGCCAGCTCTCGGCGAGGTTCGCGCCGATGAAGCCCGCGCCGCCCACGACGACGACGGGTGCGTCGCTGGCGCCGCCGCTCATGTCACGAGCCCCCGCGCCTCGAGATGGCGGCGCATCTCCGCGCCGCGATCGGGCGCCTTCTGCGAGGCGACCCAGGCGACGAGCGGGCCGAGCGACGTCTCGAGCCGATGCCGCGGCTCGAAGCCGAGGATCTCGCGGGCCTTGGCGATGTCCGCGAAGCAGTGCCGGATGTCGCCGGAGCGCGACTTGCCCAGGATCTCCGGCTCGATCCCGGCGCCCATGGCCTCGCCCAGCAGGCGGGCGACGTCGCACACCGTGTACGCGCGCCCGGAGCCGATGTTGATCACCTCGCCGTTCGCCGCGGGCGTCTCCATGGCGAGGCGGAAGGCGCGGGCCACGTCCTCGACATGGACGAAGTCGCGCTTCTGCTGCCCGTCCTCGAAGATCGTCGGCGCCTCGCCGTTGAGGTAGCGCGCGGCGAAGTTGGCGAGCACGCCGGTGTAGGGGTTCGACAGCGCCTGACCGGGGCCGAAGACGTTGAACAGCCTCAAGCCCACGCACTCCATGCCGTAGGCCGGGCAGGCGATCATCACCGCGCGCTCCTGGGCGTACTTGCCGAGCGCGTAGATCGAGGCGAGGTCGACGGGCTTGGTCTCGTCGGTCGCGACCGGCACGAGCGCCGCGTTGCCGACCCGCGGGTCCCAGCGCCCGGCCTCGATGGCGCGCTTGTCGCGCCGCGCATCGGCCACCCGGGTGCCATCGGGCGCGCGGTAGAAGCCCTCGCCGTAGACGCTCATCGAGGAGGCGACGACGACGCGCTCGACCGGCTCCTCGATCAGCTCCTGCAGCAGCACGGCGGTGCCGACGTCGTTGGCGCTGGTGTAGCGCTCGATCTCGTACATCGACTGGCCGACGCCCACCTCGGCGGCGAGGTGGAACACGCCGTCGACGCCCGACAGCGCGCGGCGCACCGCGTCGGCGTCCCGCACGTCGGCATGGATGAAGTCGCAGCCCTCCGGCACCGCGGGGACGCAATTCTCCCGCACGTGGCCGTGGACCTGCTCGACGAGGCTGTCGAGGAGGCGCACCGCGTGCCCCCGCGCGACCAGCTCCGCGGCGAGCGCGCGGCCGATGAAGCCCATGCCGCCGGTGATCAGGTAGGTCTTCGTCATGAACGCTCCCTGGGAGGCCCGGCCGCCGGCACGGCGCGAGCAGGGGGAAGAAGAAGATGCTCGGGCGAACGTGTCGCCGGGTCGGCGGTTCCGCCCGGCAACGCGAAAAGGCGGGAGCCGTTCCTAGGACCGCCGTCGTGCGGGGAAGGAAGGCTCGCGGGCCTGCGCGTGCGGCGCACGCGCAGGACGGTGCGATTCGACTCCGCCTGCCGGAGCCCCTAGATTCCGTGGCGTGTCCCGGCTCCCGCAGGAGGCGAATTCCCATGGCGCGCACGCCGCGCACCCCCGCCGATCTCGCCCGGCGCTTCGGCGCGCGGGCGGCGGAGCGTGCGGGCGAGCGCGGCGAGGCCACGAGCGTCGCCTATGGCGACGCCTTCGCCCGCCAGACCTATCGGCTGCCCCGCGAGGAGGCGCGCGAGACCGCGCGCGACTGGTTCGCGCGCTATCCGAAGGCGGCCTACATGACCCGCGTCGAGAGCTGGCGCGTCCTCGACGACGGGCTGATCGAGTTCACCATGCGCCGGCTCCCCACCGCGGACTGAAGACGGCGGTCCTGACCCGGCCGTCTCACCCGGCCTCCAGCGCCGCCACGAGGCGGGCGAGATCGGCGGGGAGCGCGCTCTCGAAGAGCTTGGTCTCCCCCGTGCGCGGATGGGCGAAGCCGAGCACGGCGGCGTGCAGCGCCTGCCGGCCCAGCGCCTCGAGCGCGATGCGGGCCTCCTCGGGGAGCCGAGCGGCCTTGGTGCGGAAGCCCGCGCCGTAGAGCGCGTCCCCCAGCAGCGGATGCCCGGCATGAGCCATGTGCACGCGGATCTGGTGGGTGCGCCCGGTCTCCAGCGCACAACGCACCCGCGTCGCGATCGGCGTGCCGTCCGAGCCGGCGTAGGTCTCCTCGACCTGCCAATGGGTGATCGCCTCGCGCCCCTTGGCGGCGGGCACGACGGCCATCTTCTCGCGATTGACGTGGCTGCGCCCGATCGGCGCGTCGATCGTCCCGTGCGGCCGCCCCGGCGTGCCCCAGACGAGGGCGACGTACTCGCGCTCCAGCGGCCCGGTTCGGCCGTGGTCGGCGAACTGCGCGGCGAGCGCCTTGTGGGCGGCGTCCGTCTTGGCCACGACGAGCAGCCCGGACGTGTCCTTGTCGAGCCGGTGCACGATCCCCGGCCGGCGCACGCCGCCGATGCCCGAGAGGCTGTCCCCGCAATGGGCCAGGAGCGCGTTGACGAGCGTGCCGGTCTCGTGGCCGGCGGCGGGGTGCACGACGAGGCCGGCGGGCTTGTCGATCACGACGAGATCGTCGTCCTCGTGCACGATCGCGAGCGGGATCGCCTCCGGCTCCGGCTCGGCCGGCAGGGGAGGGGGCACGACCAGGGCGAGCGCGGCACCGTCGGGGACCTTGGCGGAGGGGTTCGCCACCGCGCGCCCGCCGAGGCTGGCATGGCCCTCCCGGATGAGGTCCTGCACCCGCGCCCGCGACAGGTCGGGGAAGGCGCGGGCGAGCACGCGGTCGAGCCGCTCCGCCGGCCCCTCGTGCGTATGCGCGCGCCGCTCCTCGCCGATCGGCTCCGCCGCCGTGACGATCTCCTCGACGATCTCCTCGACGATCTCTTCGACCATGTCCTGGTCCACCATCCGCGCCTCGATCCCCGCGTCCTCGAACGCGGAGCTCTCGTTTTCCTTGCCCTGCACCAATCGTCCTCGCCTTGCGGGCCGTCGGCCCGAGAAATTTCGCGAAATCGTCACCGGGGGGCTTGTGCCGCCCGCGAGGCCTGGATATACGAACGGCCTCGCGCCGGCCAGCTCCCTTCGTCTAGTGGCCTAGGACGTCGCCCTCTCACGGCGAAAACAGGGGTTCGAGTCCCCTAGGGAGCGCCACTCCCACCCATCGGGTGGACAAAGCGCTTGTTTTTCAATGTCAGCAGGCCCGTCGGCCGGGTTGCTTCCCGGCCGGATGCATAACATCATGCATAACATGGCTGCTGACGACATGATCGCGAACCACATCACGCTACGCAACGGCGTATGCCAGTATGTCCGGCGCGTCCCTGAGGACCTGCGCGACGCCTTCCCGTTCGCCCGCGTCCAGAAGAGCCTCGGCACCCGCGACAAGCGCGCCGCTCGCCAAGCAGCGCTTGCTCTCGACCAGGAGTGGGATCGGCGGTTCGCCGAGGCCCGGCGGCGTCGAGGACTCGCCACCGATGCTGCCGGTGACCTCGCTGCAATCGACACGACCCGTTGGACTTGGCCCGATTGGGAAGCGCTCGCTCGCTGGTTCGAGGCGACGCTCATCGAGGAGGACTGGCGCGCCCGTCTGTCGCTGGTCCAAGGCCGCCTGTTTACCTCCGAAGCCGATCTCAGTGCGCTTCCCTGGCGCGAAGATGCCGTGGTTAAAGAGCACATAAATCGCGGCCGGGCCCTTTCGGCTATGGCCGTGGCCACCTATGCGGAGGATCGCTTCTCGTTCGTGCAGAGCCACGTCCGAGGGCTTGGCGTATCGCTCTCGCGCACGATGGATTACTTCGAACGGTTCATGGCTGCATGCCTCACGGCAGAGTTGGCCTACCTAGAGGTATTTCGCCTGCGGGAGAGCCGCAAAGGTGGCATTCGCCAAGTTCACCCGGATGCCATCACTGGCCCGTGGCGGCGCGTTTCATCGGAGAGCAGCAATGTCGTACCCCTGTCGGCTCCGCCGGCGCCCGCGCCGGGGAGCCCGTCGACACGCGTCGGCAAGACGCTGGCTGATTGTCGGGCTAAGTGGATCGAGAACCGCGACAAGGTAAAGAAGCAGGTTCGCCCGGAGTACCTCCGCGAGATGGATCAGACCATCGCCCTGTTCCAGGCCCACGCAGGGGTAACGGACATCGGCGAGATCCGCCGTCGGCACGTTCTAGCCTACCGTGATCATCTGGGGTCGGCGACGGACTACAAATTTCAGACTATCAACAAGAAGATTGGTTTCATCTCCAGCCTCATGAGCACAGGCCTTAACGCGGGCTGGACCGAGACGAGCTTAGGTGGCGATCTCTTCCTCGAGGTCCCGGAGGACGAGGATCACCGCGAGCCCTACAGCGCGGAGCACATCGATGCGATCTTCGCCCACCCGATCTTCACCGCCGGCCACCGGTTCAAGCGAGCGAAAGCCTGCGGCGAACTACAGTTCTGGCTGCCGCTGATCGCGTGCCTACACGGCATGATATCGTCGGAGATCCTGCAACTCGGGCCGGACACTGTCATGCCGCATCCTGATGCGCCAGACTTGCTCTGTTTCGTGGTCACGAACGCCGGTGACCGACGGGTCAAGTCGCTTGCCCGTAAGCGGTGGGTGCCGATCCGCCGTGAACTGCTCGACCTCGGGCTCTCGGAGTTGCTCGACGCTGCTTGCGCCGAGAAACGTCGCTTCATCTGGCCTGCGATGACGCAGCATGGAGAGAATGTCACGCGCGTATCGGGCTATTTCTCCTCGTTCTGGGCATCGTTCACGCGCAAAGAGCTCGAAATAGAGGCTGAAGGGACGAGCCTCTACTCGTTCCGGCACGCCTTTCAGGACAGGCTTTCACAGGCCGGGCGGCCCGACGAGGTGAAGAAAGCGCTCATGGGCCACACGGAAGGGGGCATGACCGGTCGATATGGTACGAAGAAGAAGCCGAGAGTGGTAAATATAGCTGAAATAAACGACGCGGTTCAGTCGCTCTCTTGGCCCTTCTTGAGCCTAGTGCGAGGGGTCTGAGACTGCTTGTACCCCACTCCTCGTTTTCTCCCGTCGGACTTTGGGCCGACCGAACGTGTATATGTTGGGTTGAACGGGAGAGGCTCCGGTGTCTCCTTCGGGCGCGCTCGTATCACCGCACGGGCATCGTGCCAACGGAGCTGGAGAAAAGCGCGGACAGCTCGCGCTGCAGCTTCGCCTCGTCGAGTGGCTTCCTCAACATGGGTCCATTCCTCAGCGATCCGGTAAGCTGGCCTCGTTCATATGCGGTGACGACGATGAAGGGGCGTCCACGCTCGGCGAGCGCCTCGGCGACCGGCTCGGAGGTTCCGCCGATCAGGTTGACATCCAGGATGGCGCCATCCGGCAGGTCGTTCTCGACCACCTCCAGCGCGGCCGCGGCGGTTCCGACCGGCCCGAGCACCGTGCAGCCCCACCGTTCGAGGATGTCCAGCATGTCGAGCGCGATCAGCCGTTCGTCCTCTACGATCAGGATACGCCGACCCGCCAGCTCGCGGTGCAGTTCGTTTGACGTCATCGATCTTCGCTCACTGGGAAACTGATCCGGTAGACGAGGCCACTCTGCCGGTAGACGAGCTGTGCCTCGCCGTCGAGTTCGTGCGCGACGACGTCCTCCAGCAGTCGAGAACCGAAGCCCTTCCGTTGGGGCGGGGTGACGTCGGGCCCGTCCGCTTCCTGCCACGTCAGGGACAGCCGTGATCCGTCCGCATCCAAACGGTGAACGCTCCAGGAGATTCGGACCGTTCCGTCGACGACGCTGAGCGCGCCGTGTTTCGTCGCGTTCGTCGCCAGTTCGTGCAGTGCGAGGCCGAACATACGCGCCTGCCGTTGCGAGAGGCCGATCGCCTGCCCCTCGATGAAAATCCTTTCGGGACGGTCTTGGCGATGCGGCGCGAGCACGTCCTGGGCCAGCGTCGAGAGGTCCGCCAGTTCTCTACCGCTATCGAACACGAGGCCTTCGGCCTTCGACAGCGCCTGAAGCCTGTCCAAGAACGTGTCCCGGAACTCTTCCGCGGTGCGACCGTCCGTGGACGTCTGCGCCGCGAGCGCACGGACCAAACCGAGCAGGTTCCTCACCCTGTGACCCAGCTCGTTGGCGAGGACGTGCTGCTCGCGGGCCGAGCTTCGGAGATCCGCGTGCGTTCTGACCCGCTCGATCGACGCTGCCAGGAGGTTGGCATAGCTCCGCAGGAATACCACGTCGTCCTCGGTGAAATTCCTCGGCGTCTCGGCGTCGACCTCGAGAACGCCGAAAGGAGTTCCGTCCCCGGCGATGATGACGTTGACCATGCTCCTCACGCCGTGCCGGCGCAGGACGTCGGGCGTCTCGAACCGTTCCTCAAGATCGATATCCGGCGAGATCACCGGTTCGTCGGTTCTGAGCGCATAGCCGCCCGGCGACATTTCGTGATCCTGAAACGTTTCGTGACCGACGACGCCCGGCTCCCAATTCACTCCGCTGCGGATCAGCAGGAGGCCCCGATCCGGAATGTGCTCGAGAACCTTGGCGAAGCGCACGTCGAGCGCCTCCGCGACCAGCTCCGTGGCGCGATGGAGCAACTCGTCGATGTCCTCGGATCGAAAGGCGAGCAGCCCGAAATCGGCGAGCGCCTCGCGCTGCCCTCTCAGCTTTTCATGCACGTGTTCGTCCGCGCTGTCGGTCATCAGACCTCAACGAGATTGCGTGTAGTACGTTCCCGACACGCTCGTGGTCGATTTCGGACCCCGCCGCCACCACCACTCCCTCTTGCAGAGTCCGCCCGGCGCGTCTTGGACACACCAGCGCCGGGTCGGCCGTCTGAGGAAATTCGTCCGCAAGTACGACCTGAACACGCGAGGGACAGAGCGAGTCCGAGTGTCGCCGTCCGAGCGCTGAATGACCTGCCGCTTCTCCTCGATTTCAGCCCGACCGGACGGGGTTGCAACAAGCACGCGCTTGACCAGCCCTCGGGTATAGCGTAGTGCTACGTTATAACGTAACACTACAGAGAAGACGATAGATGAGCCTATCCCTCGCGCCGTTCTTGCCCTCCCTCGCACCGGAGACTATGCCGTGATCCGCTTTGCCGTTCACCTTTTGATATTCGCAACCGCTGCGAACCTCGCGTTCGTGTCGGGCGCCGCACATGCCCAGGACGACATGGCGCCTCGAGACCACCAAGTCCTGCGCCTCGTCACCGCCAACATGCCGCGCTCGCTCGACCCGACCAACATCGACGCGCAGCGCTTGATCAACAACGGTTTCGCGGAGCCGCTGGTCCACCAGTCCTTCGACGGCACGTTCCTCATTCCGGCTCTGGCGGTGAGCTGGGAGATGGTTGCGCCGACCCTCTGGCGCATCGAGGTTCAACCGGATGCGTT
>JBNPEA010000117.1:0-24097 GCA_051117315.1 Salinarimonas sp.
GCAGACGAACCTCTGGGCGCGCAACGCCACGATCGAGGCGGCGCGGGCCGGACAGGCGGGCAAGGGCTTCGCGGTCGTGGCCGCCGAGGTGAAGACGCTGGCGAGCCAGACCGCCCGTGCCACCGAGGAGATCTCCGGCCAGATCGCCCACATCCAGAGCGCCACGGCCGAGACGGTGGGCGAGATCGACCAGATCCAGGCGGTGATCGCGCGCATCGACGAGAGCGCCACCGCGATCAGCGCCGCTGTCGAGCAACAGGCGGCGACGACCGCCGAGATCAGCCGCTCGGTCGCGACCGCCGCCGCCCGGGCGTCCGAGGTCGGCGAGGCGATGACCGGGGTCGGTGCCGCGGCGGAGAGCTCGAGCGGGTCGGCACGCGGCGCGCTCGCGGCGACGAGCCGGGTCGAGCAGGAGACCGTCCGGGTCGCCGAGGCGGTGCGGACGTTCCTCGAGGAGGTCGGACGGATGTGAGGACGCGGGACGGGCGGGGGGCGGGGCCGGGGGCCCCGCCCGCGATCTACGCCACCGCGGCGCGCGGCACCGCCTCGCCCGCGTCGGCCGCCTCCCCCGTCGCGATCGCGGCCGCACCGAAGAGGTCGCCCTGCAGATAGTCCACGCCCCAGCTCGCCAGCATCGCGGCCGCCTCCTGCGTCTCGACCCATTCCGCCACGGTGGGGATACCGAGGTGGTGGGCGAGGTCGACGAGGGTGCGCACGAAGAAGCGGTCGTCCGGCGAGCGGGCGAGGTTCTGCACGAAGGCGCCGTCGATCTTGAGGAGGTCGATCGGGAAGTCGCGCAGGTGACGGAAGGAGGTGTGGCCCGCGCCGAAATCGTCGAGCGCGATGGCGACACCGAGCGCCTTCATCGCGTCGAGCCGGCCGCGCGTCGCCTCCGGGTCGCGCACGGCGACCGTCTCGGTCACCTCGATGATCAGCCGCTCTGCGATGCCCGGATGGGCGCCGAGCGTCGAGGCGAGGATGCCGAGCCAGTCGGGCGTCTCGAGGGTGAGCGGCGAGAGGTTGACGGAGAGCCGCTCGCTCGGGTTCGCCGCGAGGCGGCGGGCGGCGAGCTCGAGCACCCGCGCGTCGAGGAGCGGTACCAGGCCGGCGCGCTCCACCAGCGGGATGATATCGGCGGCGCCGACGATGCGGCCGTCGTCCTCGCGAATGCGCGCGAGCGCCTCGTGGAAGACGACGCGGTGCGACCCGCCGGCCTCGACCACCGGCTGGCGTGCGGCGACGACGCGGCGCTCGTTGAGCGCGGCGATGACGTCGAGCTCGCGGCCGGCCCGTGCCGGCGCGCCGGCGCGCAGGGTCCCCGGGCGGTAGATCTGGTAGCCGGCGGCGGTGTGCCGGCTGGCGGAGAGCGCCTCCTCGGCCCGGCGCAGCAGGCCGGGGGCCTCGCTCGCGTGGTCCGGCGCGCTCGCTGCACCGATGGCGACGCGTACCGAGATGGGGCCGCGGGGCGTCTGCAGCGGTGCGCCCTCGACGCCCGCGCGCAGCCGTTCGGCGGCGATGGGCGCCTGCTCCAGCGAGCAGGAGAGGAGCGCCACACCGAACCTGTTCGAGGCGTAGCGCGCGAACACGTCACGCCGGCGCATCACGACGGCGGCGCGGCGCATGGCCTCCTCGATCGCCGTGTCGGCGACCTCGAAGCCGTGCTCCTCGTTGAGGCGGTCGAGCCCCTCGATCGACATCACGAGGAGCGTCATCTGCTTGCCCGTGCGGGCGGCGGCGGCGACCTCGCGGCCGATCTGCGCCAGGAAGGCCGCGCGCGTGCCCGGCCCGGCATGCACGTCCCGTGCGGGCGGTGCCAGGCGCAGCACGCCGTGGGCGAAGGCCGGGCGGCCGTCCGCGTCGGCGTACCAGCGCCCGGTATCCTCCACCTGGACGCAGCCGTCGCGATCCGCGCCGTGGGCGCCGCGCGCAGCGGCGGGCAGGCGCAGCAGGTAGGTGGCGCGGTACGGGACGCCGGCCCCGCCGGCCGCAGCACCGACCCGGCCGTGCGCGTCGTCCGCTTCCAGCACCGCGTCGTGGCGGGTGCGTCCGCCGATGTCCTCGCAGGAGAGCCCGAAGGCGGCACCGGTGGCGAAGGGCGCCATGTCGGGCAGGCCGAAGACCTCGGCGGCGTTGGTGCTCCACGCCAGCGCGTCGCTCGCGACGTCCCAATCGTAGACGACCTCGCCGATCGAGGTCAGCACCGATCGCGGATCGAGGGGGCCGCGTGCGCGATCTTGGCGCCGGGCGGGGGGCGGGCTGCCGTCGATGTCGCGCTTCGGGCCGTGGGGGCGTGCACCCTCGAGATCCATGACGTCCCCGTTCGTGCCCGACGCCGCGCGAGCACGCGCGCGCAGGCTTTCCAGACCAGGATGGGCGCCGAGGGTTAACGAATGGTGAAGAACGGCGCGAGACTTGCTAGCATGCCGTCGTCGTCCACCTCGGAGATCGCGGCGTTGCATAACGAGACATTAACGCCACAAAGAAACGGCAGCACGGGCTGTCGCGCGCTCGTGCCGCTCGAGACGAGCGCGCCGGCCGATGCGCTCGGGCCCCGCGGTCATGGCCGGCCCGACGCCGCCTTCCTGACGCAGCTCATCGCCTGCGAGCGCCGGCTCCCGGCGTATCGCGAGCGACGGAGGGCCGAGCCGGCGGACGCGAGCGCCCGCTACGGCGCCGGCTCCGGGCGCGACGCTCGGCCCCTCCTGTCGCGTCTCTTCTAGCGGGTCGGCGACGTCGTCGGGAGAAGTCCGCTTGCCGACCCGTCGCATTCGTGGTGACGTGGCGTATCACTCAACGTGGAGGATACGTTCGTGCGCGGCCGTGTGCGTCCTTTCCGTGGAGCCTACCCGCTGGCGGCAGTGCTCCTCGCTCTCGTCGCGGCGCCGGCCGCGGCGCAGCAGGCCGCGCCCGATCCCCTGCTCCTCGTCGATCGTCCTGGCCTGACGGTCCGCGCCCATCTCGGCGCGGGCGTGAACGCGGTCGTCGAGTCGGGCCTGTTCTGGGACCTCGCCGCGATCTTCTCCCCGCAGGCCCGCTACGAGCCGGACAAGGCCTGGCTCGAAGCCTACGTGGAGCCGGGCCTCTCCTTCGAGGCCGCGCTGGCCGACGGCCTCCTGGCCTACGGGCGCGTCTCCACGGTGATCTCCGGCACGGTCGGCGAGGACGCCTACGCCATCGGTGACACCGGCCGGGCGACGCTGGAGCAGGGCCACCTCGGCCTGCGGTTCGGTGCACCGGGTGCACCGTTCTCCCTCGACCTCTCGGCGGGGCGCCAGGACTACCGTGCCGGGACCGGCATGCTGATCGCCAACGGGGGATCGAACGGCTTCGAGCGCGGCGCGCTCAAGCTCGGCCCGCGCAAGGCCTGGGAGATGACGGCCATCGCCCGGGCACGCGCCGGGATCCTCTCCGCCGACCTGTTCTACCTCGACGCCAACGAATTGTCCGACAACGACAGCGAGACGCGGATCGTCGGCGGCACGTTGCGCTCCGACCCGAGCGAGGGAACCCATCTCGGCGCGACCCTCGCCACGGTGCAGCGCTCGCGCTCGCCCTACGTGCGGGCCGTGCCCGGAGGACCGCCGACGATCCTGCCCGGTGCCCGCGACGGGCTCACCTTCGTGAACGCCTTCGCCCGTGCCGAGCCGCTGCCGGAGGCGGTGCCCGGCCTGTGGATCTCGGCGGAAGGCGCCTACCAGTGGAACGACCGCATCGACCTCGCCGCCGTCGGCGGTCGCGTCGAGATCGGTCGCGTCCTCTCCGAGCTGCCCTGGCGGCCCACCCTGTCCTACGCCTACCAGGCCTTCTCGGGAGACGACCCGGCGACGGCGCGGCTCGAGCGCTTCGATCCGCTCTTCTACGAGGGCAGCCCCCGGGCCTGGGCCACCGGCTCGAAATCGTCGATGGTGTTCATCAACACCAACGTCCAGGCCCATCTCCTGACCCTGGCGCTCGCGCCGAGCCCGCGGGACATCCTGACCTTCCGCTACGCCCATATCCGTGCGGTCGAGCTGCGCAGCCCGCTGCAATTCGGTCAGGCGACGCGGGTCGCCGCGTCCGGCGGGGCTCCGGCGCTGGTCGCCGGCGTCACCCACCCGCACCTCTCCGACGATCTCTTCGTCGAGTACACGCGCGTCGTGACGCCCAACGCCTTCCTGACGGTCGGCGCCAGCGTCTCGTTTCCCGGCGAGGGCATCGACCGGGTCGCCGGCGGCCGTGCGCCGGCCTGGGTCGGGGGCTTCGCCAACCTGGTGATCGAGTATTGATCCCGCCGCCCCGGCCGGTGCGGCGTCGCGAGGAGGAGGTGACCATGCCGAGCCGGACCCGTCGTCTGTTCCGCCCGTCCGCCCGTCTGCTCGCCCGCGCCGCGGCGGCGTCCCTGCTCGCCTGTCTCGCGGCGCCGGTCGCCGCCCAGGAGGCCGCGCCCGGGGCCGGCCCGGATGGGGCTGCGGCGGCGCCGACCGCGGACGCGTCGGATCCCGGCGCCCTCGGCTGGATGAGGGGCTTTCCGCCGCCGGAGGAGCGCATCGTCCGCTTCGCCGACGGGAGCTATTTCGAGTTCCCGGCGATGCGCTGGACCGTGTGCCACTTCCGCGAGCTGATGCCCACGCGCGTCGTCTCGCGCGATCCCTTCCGCGTCGCGGATCTGCCCCGCGACGAACGCCCGGACATCGCCGAGGTCACCTTCGAGGTGCTCGGCACCGGCGAGACCATGAATGTGGCCGAGGCGCTGCCGGCGACCTTCACCGACGGGCTCGTCGTCCTCCACGAGGGGCGGATCGTGTTCGAGCGCTATGCCGGCTGCCTGGAGCCGGAGGGCGTCCACGCGGCGATGTCGGTCACGAAGTCGATGACCGGGCTGCTCGCGGAGATCCTCGTCGCCGACGGCGTGCTCGACGAGACGGCGCGGGTCGACGCCTACGTGCCCGAGCTCGCGGCGAGCGGCTTCGGCGACGCGACGGTCCGCCAGGTGATGGACATGACCACGGCCATCGACTTCAGCGAGGACTACACGGACCCCGACGCCGAGGTCTGGCGTCATGCCGCCGCCGGCAGCCCGCTGCCGAAACCTCCGGACTACGAGGGGCCGCGGACGTACTACGAGTTCCTCGTCACCGTCGAGAAGACCGCGGGCGCCGAGCACGGCGAGGCCTTCGGCTACCGAACCGCCAATTCGGACGTCCTCGGCTGGATCGTGGCCCGGGTCGCCGGCATGCCGGTGACGGAGCTCCTGTCCGAGCGCGTCTGGCGGCCGATGGGCGCGGAGCTCGACGGCTACCTCACGGTCGACTCGATCGGCACGCCCTTCGCGGGCGGCGGGCTCAACGCGGGCCTGCGCGACCTCGCGCGGGTCGGCCAGCTCCTGCTCGACGCGGGGCGGATCGACGGGCGCCAGGTGCTCCCCGCGGCGGCCGTGGCGAGCATCCTCGGCGGCGGCGACCGGGAGGCGTTCGCGAAGGCCGGCTACGACTTGCTGGAGGGCTGGAGCTATCGCGGCATGTGGTGGGTGTCGCACGACCCCAACGGCACCGTCCTGGCGCGCGGCGTGCACGGGCAGACGATCTGGGTCGACCCGACGACGCGCATGGTGATCGCGCGCTTCGCCTCGCACCCGACCGCCGGCAACGCCGCCAACGATCCGATCACGCTGCCGGCCTTCCGCGCCATCGCCCGCCATCTCGCCGGCGGGTGACCGGGCCGGGTGCCGCGGGGCCGGCCCAACGCGAAAGGGCCCGCGCGGGGGCGGGCCCATCGGGGCGTCGACGGCGCGGGCGCGGGAGGCCCGCGGCCCGGCTCAGTCCTCGGACTTCATCGTCAGCACCTGGCGACCGCGATACATGCCGGTCTTCAGGTCGATGTGGTGCGGGCGGCGCAGCTCGCCCGAGTCCTTGTCCTCGACGTAGCTCGGGGCCTTGAGGGCATCGGCCGAGCGGCGCATGCCGCGCTTGGACGGCGACGTCTTTCTCTTCGGAACGGCCATGGTTCGTCTCCGGTCACGGCATGCGCCGGCGCGCGCGCGGGTCCGCGGCTCGCCGGCGGGGATTTCGGTCGAGGCGCGGTCTATATACGCTCGCCGTGCGCTTGCCTACCCCGAAAAACGAGGCCGGGGCGGATTTCGCGCCGACCCCCGCCGCGGCGCGTCCGGCCCCTGGCGCGGCCCGTCGCCACGCCCTACGTCGGAACGAGGGAGTCCACGAGGAGGAACGCACGATGGCCGCCACGAAGCTCACCGCCGCCGAGCGGGACGCGATGCTCCCGGGTCTCACCGGGTGGAGCCTGGTCGAGGGCCGCGACGCCCTCCACAAGCGCTACGACTTCGCCGACTTCGTCGCCGCCTTCGGCTGGATGGCGAAGGTGGCGCTCATCGCGGAGAAGCACGACCATCATCCCGAATGGTTCAACGTCTACAAGACCGTGGAGGTGACGCTCTCCACCCACGACGCCGGCGGCCTCACCGAGCGCGACGTGACGCTCGCCCAGGAGATGGACCGGCTCGCCGCCGGGTGATCCGCGTCCTCATCGCGTCGCCGCGACGAAGCCGCCGTCGACCACGATCTCCGTCCCGGTGACGTAGCGCGCCTCGTCGCTCGCCAGGTACGCGACGGCGTGCGCCACGTCGAAGGCGTCCCCCATGAAGCCCATCGGCACCTGCGCGTTGCGGGTGGCGACGAAGCCCTCGTAGTCGCCCCCGGCGTACTTGTCGGCGAGGCGGCGCACGAGCGGCGTGCCGATCAGCCCGGGCACGACGGCGTTGAGCCGCACGCCCCGCGGCGCGTAGAGCACGGCGGTGGCGCGCGTCATCTGCAGGAGCGCGGCCTTCGCGGCCGAATAGGCGACCTGCGGCTTGCCGATGTAGCGCAGCCCCGCCACGGAGGCGACGCTGACGATCGCGCCGCGCCCCTGCCGCTCCATCACCGGCAGCACCGCCTTGCAGCACAGCCAGGCGCTCTTGAGGTTGACGTCGATCTGGGCGTCGAAGGTCGCCTCGTCCATCTCGACGGGGCCGCCCGGCTCCGAGCGGCCGACGTTGTTGACGAGCACGTCGATGCGCCCGTGGCGCGCGACCACGTCGGCGACGAGCGCCGCGACGGCGGCGCCGTCCGTCACGTCGCAGGCGTGCACCTCGCAGCGGCCGCCCTCGTCGGCGACGATCCGACGCGTGACCTCGGCGGCCTCGGGATCGCGGTCGCAGCCCACGACCCGCGCGCCGCGGCGGGCCATCAGCACGGCGATCGCCTGGCCGTTGCCCCAGCCCTCGCCTTTCGCGCCGTCGGCCCGTGAGCCGCAGCCAGTGACGAGGACGATCCTGTCGGTGAAGTCGAGCATGCCCCGTCCCCCGGCTCGCCTGCGAGCCTCATGGTTTCCCTATCGTGAATCGCACGGCTCGCGAAAGTCTCGAAATGGAGCGTTCGCGCACACCTCGTCTTCGGATCTTGCTGCTTAAAGGATCGTGAAAGCGAGGAGAACGACCATGTTCGATTTCGGGAAGAACGACGCCGGCAACGTCGCCATCGCCTTCGCGCTCACGCTCATCCCGACGCTGGGTCTCACCGGCGCCGCGGTGGACTACACCCGCGTCAACGCCGCCCGGGAGTTCGCGCGCAGCGTCGGCGACGCCGCGGCCGTGCGTATCGCCGCCGCCGACACCGACGTCGCCGCGCAGGCGCTCGCCGGCGCACGCGCGGTCATCGCCGACCGCTACGGCGACCAGCTGACGGCGCTCGACGTCAGCGGACGCTGGCTCGACCCCGCGCATTACGAGGTCCGGGTGGAGGCGTCCCTCGACACCCGCATCCTGGCGGCCGTGCCCGGCATGCCCCGCGAGATCCCCTTCGTGCTCGAGAGCGTGACGCGTCGCATCCCGCCGACCTACGTGACCGAGCCGCCGCACCAGTCGCTGCTCGAGCCCGAGGCGGCGGACTACAATCGCCTCACAATGTACTGCTACGATCCCGAGCGGGCGGACGAGGCGGACGGCGGGCGCCGTGCGCTGACGCCCATCGCCGACAATGGCTCGCCGCCGACGGACTACGCGGCGCAGGGCCATGCGCTGCCCACCTGCGGCCCCGGCGAGGTGGTGAGCTACATGCTGCGCAACGTGCGCAGCGCCCGGCGCCATCCGAGCCGCTGGGACGATCCGGCGCAGGAGGTCTACGAGTACTACGCCGACACCGTGCTCGATCCGGACACCCGCGTGATGATCCACGACGTGCGCGGCTTCCGGGTGACGGGCGGCACGACCCGCACGCCTCTCGACATGCGCACGAGCCCCATCCTGGAGACGATCCGCTGCGCCACGCTCGACGAGTGCAAGCCCGTGGCGCAGGGCGGCATCATCCCGAACCGGCGCACGGGGCGCACGCCGGGCACGGCGACCCAGGCGTGCCAGGAGGGAATGTACATGTATTTCGGCTGGGAGGACCGCCCGCCGAACCTCGGCTGGACGGACACGGACTACGACGACATCCGGCTCGTGGTGAACTGCCCCGTGCGCGAGCAGGTGACGGACAAGCAGGTGATGATCGTGCGCTGAGCGCAGTCGCGGGAATCGTTGCTCAGATGCCGCCGCCGAGCTCCAGGATGCGCTCACGCAGCCGCACGATCTCGGCCTCCAGGGCGCGGATGCGCGCCTTGAGGGCCGCCTCGGTCGGCGCGGCCGCGTGGCTCGCGGGCGCCTCGTCGGCGGGCGCATCGACGAAGGCGATGCCGGCCTCGTGGGCGTGGCGCCAGCGCAGCTCGGCGTGATGCACGACATTGAGCTGAGGGATGACGATCTCGAAATGGTCGGGCAGCGCCACGCCTTCGGACAGGTCGATCTTGGCGCCGGTCTCCGAGATGTTGCGCACGACGCAGTCCACCGTCACGGCGCCGTTGCCGTAGCGGATCCGGGCGGCGATGAGGGCGCGCCGCCGAGGCGACGCTCGCTGCTCTCCGTGCTCGACCGTGATGCTCATGGCCCATCCTTCCGAGACGGCAGGATAGGGCGCCCGTCCTGAGATCCGGTTAACGCGCCGACGCCGCCGCGGGCCAGGTGAAGTCGTCGGCCCGGCCCGGCGCGGCGGGCGGCGCCACGCCGTCGGCGAGCACGCGCTCGTTGAGGAGCCGCGTCGCCCGGTCGGCGAGCGGCGGCGCGCGTACCAGGGTCGCCGATCCCGCGCCGACGGCATCGGTGAGCGGCACGACGGGACCCACCGCCGGGGCCGCCGCCTCGGCCGCGTCGTCCGCCTCGGCGGGCGCGAGCGCGGAGAGGCGCGCGACGATCTCGTCGACGGTGAGCGTCTCGAGATCGCCCAGCGCCGCCAGGCCCCCGCTCGCCGTGACGCTGCCGGGACGGGGCGTCATTCGCGGCTGCGGGACGTCGCGGGCGAGGAGCCTGCGGATCTCGACGTCGGCGAAATGCGCGGCCTTGCGCCCGCCCGCGGGCGTGAAGTGGATGCCGTCCCCCGCACGCAGGCGCGCGATCCGGCCCTCGAGGGTCGGGCCGTTGTCGGAATAACGGTTGTCGTCGTCGACGAAGCCCTGCCAGACGTCGACGTAGATGCCGCCGGACCGGGTCACGCGTCCGCGTACGATCTCGTTGATCGCCTGCAGGTCCGTCGAGAGCCGCGAGGAGCGCATCGGCGGCAGCCCCACCCAGATCAGCGTGACGCTCGCCTCCCGGAAGCGCGCCAGGATGGCGTCGACGCGGCGGGCGTAGGCCTCCTTCCAGTCCGGGCCGAGCCGCTCGAGCCGCCCGTCCGCCGCCGCGATGTCCTGGCGATCGTTGAGGCCCACCATCACGACGCCGATGTCGAAGGCGTCCTCACCCGACAGGAAGGGCACGATCTCCGCGCGCCAGTCGTAGAAGTCGTCGCGCACGAGTCCGGAGGAACCCTGGGCGCGGGTCTCGACCAGGACCTGCGGCTTGTCGGCCAGCACGTCGGCGAGGCCGTCGCCGAGGTTCGTCGCGAGCGAATCGCCGAAGACGACCACGCGGTGGGTGACGGGCACGTCGCCGGCGATGGCCGAGGCGGCCGACGCCTCCTCGTCCGGCGCGGCGGCGGGCGCCGAAGCCGCCGGGCGGATCGCGCGACGGGGCCGCTGGCGTGGTGCGGGCGCCGGCGCCGGCTCGGCGGTCGACGGCTGTGCGCGCAGGACCTCGAGCCAGATCCGGCGCTCGTCGTCGTTGGCGCGCGACGGCCCTGTCCCCGCAGCGATCGCGAGGACGAGCGCGGCGCAGGCGAGGGCGAGACGGACGAGCGGGCGGGGCGCGCGCATCGGCATGCGCGCATCATAGCGCATCCGGCCCGCGCCGTCAGCGCCCGCGCAGCGCCTCGAGCACGGCGACGTCGGCGAATCCGTCCGGGGTCAGCCCGCGCGAGAGCTGGAAGCGGCGCACCGCCGCGCGGGTCATCGAGCCGATCTTGCCGTCGATCGTGCCGTCGTAGAGGCCCAGGCCCGCGAGGCGGTCCTGCAGCTCGAGCCGCTCGCCGGCGTCGAGCATGCGCTCGCCCCGCGGCCAGCCGCCGCGCACGCCGCCGCCGCCGGTCAGGCGCTGGCCGAGCAGCGCCACCCCCATGGCGTAGCTGTCGGAGGAATTGTAGCGCTTGATCACGTCGTAGTTGGCGGTGACGAGGAAGGCCGGGCCGCGTGCGCCGGCGGGCAGGAACAGCGTCGCCTCCGCGCCGCCCGCGGGCAGCGTACCGCCGGCGGCGGGGACAAGGCCGAGCGCGGCCCAGCTCGCGAAGGGCATCTGCCGCTGGGCGAAGTCGAAGCCGGCGGGCAGCCGCACCTCGACGCCCCAGGGCAGGCCCGTCCGCCAGCCGTGCTCCTTGAGATAATTGGCGGTGGAGGCGAGCGCGTCGGGGATCGAGCGCCAGATGTCGCGCTTGCCGTCCCCGTCGCCGTCCACCGCATAGCGCAGGTAGCTCGTGGGCATGAACTGGGTGTGGCCCATGGCGCCGGCCCAGGACCCGTCGAGCTCGCCGCGGGAGATCTTGCCCAGCTCGAGGATCTCGAGCGCGGCGAGCAGCTCGCCGCGGAAGAAGTCGCCCCGATGGCGAATGTGCGCCAGCGTCGCCAGCGAGCGGATGACGTCCATGTCGCCGGTGAATCCGCCGAAGTTCGTCTCCATGCCCCAGACGCCGAGCACGATCGCCTGCGGAACGCCGTAGGCGCGCTCAACCGTCGAGAGGATGGAGGCGTAGCGCGTGCGCGCCGCCTCGCCCAGGCGCACGCGCTCCGCCGAGACGGCGTTGTCGAGGTATTCCCAGATCGGGCGGGTGAACTCGGACTGGCGGCGGGTGAGCTCGACGATGCGCGGGTTCGGCGTCACGCCGGCGAAGGCGCCGTCGAACGTGGCGCGCGAGACGCCGCGCGCCTGCGCCTCGGGCCACAGGCTCGCGACGAAGCCGCCGAAATCGCCCTGCGGCACGCCCTCCCGCGGCGCCGAGGCGTCGAGGCTCGCCGTGGTGACCCCCAGCGTCTCGCCGATGCCGGTCCCCGCGCCGACCCCGGCGCAGGCGCCGAGCGGCAGCAGCGCCGACAGCGCGGCGACGACGCCGGCGAGGCGTCGACGGGAGAAGCGGCGGGCGCGGGCGGCGTGCGGCATGGCGGATCGCTTTCGGGCGGAGACGTTAACGCGGTCTCGCCGATGCCACCAGATCGTGGTGAAGATGCGATTAACTCCGCGTGATGTCCGTGCCGTGCCGCAGGCATCGCCGGTGGCTCACCCCGCGGCGCGCGGCCGCTCCGCACCGTTCCCGAGCCGCCGCTCCCAGGAGAGCGCCTGGGCGACGATCGCGTCGAGATCGGAGAAGCGCGGCTCCCAGGCGAGCGTCTCGCGGATGCGCGTCGCGTCGGCGACGAGGGCGGCGGGGTCGCCGGCGCGGCGGGGGGCCTCGGCCACGGGAAAGTCGATGCCGGCCACCCGCTTGATCGTCTCGACCACCTCGCGCACCGAGGCGCCGGTGCCGTAGCCGCAATTGAGCGTGTGCCGCCCGCCCCGCTCGCGCAAATGCCGCAGTGCCGCAACGTGCGCGTCGGCGAGGTCGCTCACCTGGATGTAGTCGCGCAGGCAGGTGCCGTCGGGGGTCGGGTAGTCGGTGCCGAAGATCGACAGCGCCGGCCGCAGGCCGAGCGCCACCTGGGCGGCCACCTTGATCAGGTGCGTGGCGTTGGGTGTCGACTGGCCGGCCCGGCCGCGCGGGTCGGCGCCCGCCACGTTGAAGTAGCGCAGCACGGCGTAGTCGAGGCCGTGGGCGGCGGCCGCGTCGGCGATCATCCACTCGCTCATCAGCTTGGATCGGCCGTAGGGATTGATCGGCGCGGGCGCGAGATCCTCGCCGATGACGGGCAGGTCCGGCTCGCCGTAGACGGCCGCGGTGGAGGAGAACACCAGCCGCTCGACGCGCGCCGCCACCGCCACCGCGAGCAGTGCGCGGGTCTTCATCGTGTTGGCGTCGTAGTAGCCGAGCGGATCGGCGACCGAGTCCGGCACGACGATCTTGGCCGCGAAATGCAGGATCTCGCGGATGCCGTACTCGGCCAGGATCCGCGTCACCAGCGCCGCGTTGGCGACGTCGCCGACGACGAGGCGCACGCCGTCGGGGACCGCGTCGCGCACGCCGGTGGAGAGATCGTCGAGGACGACGACGTCCTCGCCCGCGTCCGCGAGCGCGAGGACCGCATGCGCCCCGATATAGCCCGCGCCGCCCGTCACCAGCACCGTCATGATCCGCTCCTGCCGCTACGCCACGCCGTGCCCCGGGGCGTCGTGCCCGCGGGCCCGGATCGGCGCATCATGCGGCGCGAGGGCTCAAGGAGCGGTTAAGTGCGGCGAAGGATGCGCCTGCACCTTTGCGTCGTCATCCGGGCTGAGGCATGGTGGCCGCACCGACGAGGATACGGGCGGGGCGCAACTCTCGCCGCGTCGTCGTCGTTACGCTTGTGCACTATCCGCGCGGCTGCGCGCCGCGGAAGAGAATTGCGAGGGTCCTCACGCCATGAAGCGCATCCGTAAGGCCGTTCTTCCCGTCGCCGGGCTCGGTACCCGTTTCCTGCCCGCCACCAAGGCGGTGCCCAAGGAGATGCTGACGGTGGTGGACCGGCCCGTGGTCCAGCACGTGGTGGACGAGGCGAAGGCGGCGGGGATCGAGCACTTCATCTTCGTCACGGGGCGCAACAAGGCGGCGATCGAGGACCATTTCGACATCGCCTACGAGCTCGAGGCGACGCTGGAGGCGCGGGGCAAGAAGCCGGCGCTGGAGGGGTTGAAGGCGGACCTGCCGAAGGCGGGCGCCACGAGCTTCACCCGCCAGCAGGCGCCGCTCGGGCTCGGCCACGCCGTCTGGTGCGCCCGCGAGATCGTCGGCGACGAGCCGTTCGCAGTGATCCTGCCCGACATGCTGTCGAAGGGCTGCATGACGCAGATGCTCGAGGCCTACGAGCGCCATGGCGGCAACATCATCGCCGCCGAGGAGGTGCCGATGGAGGAGACCTCGAAATACGGCATCCTGTCGGTGGCGGAGGACCACGGCCGCAGCTTCCGCATCTCCGGCATGGTCGAGAAGCCCAAGGTGGAGGAGGCGCCCTCCAACCTGATGATCTCGGGCCGCTACATCCTCCAGCCGGAGATCTTCGACGTGCTCGAGCGCCAGGAGCCCGGCGCGGGCGGCGAGATCCAGCTCACCGACGCGATGAAGACGCTGATGGGCACCCAGGACTTCCACGGCATGCGCTACGACGGCACCACCCACGACACCGGCTCCAAGATCGGCTTCCTGGTGGCGAACCTCGCCTACGGGCTCGAGGATCCGGAGCTGGGGCCGGCGCTGCGCGAGGAGATCAAGCGCCTGATGGGGTGAGGAGGGCATCGCCCCTCGGGGCGGTTGGCGGCCGCAGGCCGCCGGGTGGGGGCGAGAGGCGCGTCATCGACGGTCGGATGAGGACGGCTCAGCCGTCCTCGTCTTCACCTGGCTGCACGACCTGGGCCGCGTAGACCGTGAGCCGGTCTCCGATGCACTCGTAGGCGAGCTTGATCGTCGGGATGCCGAACCGCGGCGAACCATCCGCCACGAACAGGAAGCGCGCACGGCCCGGCTCCAGGCGCACGCCCTCCCGCAGGCCGGTAATCTTCAGGCGATCGAGGATGTCTTTCCAGAACTGGGTGATGCGGAAGTTCTCCGCGGCTTCCGCTGCGATGTAGGCTTTCACCGTCGGCGTTACGACGACGCGAAACCCCTCCGGCGGGCGCCCCACCTGCATCGGTCAGGCGACCCGGCGCGCCCAGTCGAGATCGTCCGGGCCGGGCGCCCGCGCACGGACCGCCGCCGCTCCGATGGGCATGGGCGCGCCGTTCGCGAGCTCCTGCCAGAGGGCGTCGTGCGTCGCATCGCTCACGGCCGCGGCGGTGTGCCCGCACACGGCCTCGATAACGCGGTTGAGGATGTCGATCTCGTCTGCCGAGAAGCTCTCAATCTCCGGTTCCCGGAGCCAGACGAACTCGCGGTGCTCGAAGTCGAACACGGGCGTGCGCCGCTCGGCGATGGCGCCATCCGCGACGAGCCGCGCCAGGGCGGCCTTGATGGTGGGCGGCACGGGCCCCATCGGCAGCCGGACATAGTCGCGAAGCCCCGTCAATGAGCGGCCGTGCCGACGGTGATGCTCTAGATCGGCGTACCAGAGAACCTTGTTGAGCTTCACCGCGCCGAGCCGTGAGGGCTCTGCGCGCGCGATGACGTAATGTGCGATGGACGCGGTCCGTGCGACGACGGCGTCGTGTTCGGCGTCCATGCTGCCTCTCCGTACCGAATCGCGTTCCCACTTGTGTCGAGAACAAAGGTGGCACGCGTTGTCAAGATGTCAAGCGTGTCCAAAGCGGCAGGCGAGCCCCGCGTTCCGTGCACGCGCGAGGGGTTGCGCGCGCGACCGTCACCGCCGACACCGTCGGGTGTCCCTCTAACGGGATCGGCCGGAGCAGATCGATGAAGCAGGACGACGCGCCGTCCGGCCCGCCACCCCTCACCCGCGCCGGCGCCCTCATGGGCATGCGGCTCACCCTGCCGCTGGTGCCCGGCGTGATCGTGTTCGGCACCGCCTTCGGCGCTGCGGCGGCGCAGAAGGGGCTCGATCTCTGGCTGACGCTGTCGCTCTCGGCCTTCGTCTTCGCCGGCGCCTCGCAGATGGTGGCACTGGAATTGTGGCGGGAGGTCTGGACCTGGCCGACGCTCGCCTATCTCGTGGCGGTCACCGCCACCATCAACGGGCGCATGGTGCTGATGGGCGCCGCCATCGCCCCGCACGTCAAGGCGATGCCGCGGGGCATCAGGCTCCTCAACTTCTTCGTCCTCGTCGACGCCAACTGGCTCGTGGCGACGCGCTACCACGGCGAGGGCGGGCGCGATCTCGGGGTGATCCTCGGCGCCGGCGCGATGCTGTGGGTGCTGTGGGTGCTCGCCACCATACCCGGCTTCCTCGCCGGCGCGCTGGTGACGAGCCCGCAGGCCTTCGGGCTCGACCTCGTCATGCCGGTGTTCTTCGCGGTGATGCTGGTGCCGATGTGGAAGGGCCTCTCCGCGGCGATCCCCTGGATGGTGGCGGGCGCGGTGGCGCTCGCGACCAGCTTCGTCGTCGACGGCTACGCCTTCATCATCGTCGGCGCGCTCGCCGGCGCAGCGGCGGGAGCGCTGCGCGATGGTTGAGGACGCGCTTCTCGGCTTCGCTTCCGGCCTCCTCGCCCACCCGGCGGCGGACTACCTCGCCGTCGCCCTGATGGCCGCGGCGACCTACCTGTGCCGGGCGTCGGGCATCCTGTTCATGAGCCGGATGCGGATCACGCCGCGCATCGACCGGGCGCTGCGGGCCCTGCCGGGCTCGATCGTGATCTCGACGATCCTGCCGGTGGCCGCCCAGTCCGGCCCCCCGGCGATCCTCGGCCTCGCCGCGGCGATCGCGGTGATGGCGCTCACGCGCATCGAGCTGGCGGGGGTGGCGGCGGGGCTCGCGGCGGTATCGGTGGCGCGGCTGGCGGGGTTGTGACGGGGCGAGCCGCCTCCCTGCGGGCGCGTCCTTGGGCATCAGGCCGGGTCACGTCGAGGCATCCGTCGCAAGATCGAGGGTGAGGGCGACTAGCAACGCTCCCTCACCGCAGCCGCGCCTTCACCCGCTCCATCAGCCGGTCGCGCGTCGCGCGGTAGGCGTCCATGCGCTGCTCGCGGGTGCCGGTCTCCAGCGTCGGGTCGGGGGTCGGCCAGTACTCGACGTCGGCGGCGAGGGTGCGGGTCAGCTCCAGGGCGGCGTGGTGGGCCTCGGGGGTGAGGCTCACGATCAGGTCGAAGTTCAGGCCCTCGTATTCCTCCAGCTCGTCGAGCGTCCGGCAGCGGTGGCGGGTGGCGTCGATGCCGAGCTCGTCCATGGCGGCGATCATGAACGGGTCGGCCTCCTCCTCCTTGCGCACGCCGGCGGACTGGACATAGGTCGAGCGGCCGAAGAAGTGCCGCGCCAGCCCCTCCGCCATCGGCGAGCGCACGGCGTTGAAGTTGCACACGAACAGAACGGAATGGATGCGCTCGCCCGCCGTCGCCACGGGCTCAGCCCTTCCAGTGCAGCGCGAAGATCAGCGTGAAGATGCGCCGCGCCGTGTCGAAATCGATGTCGACCTTGCCGGAGAGCCGCTCCACCAGGAGCTCGGCCGCCTCGTTGTGCAGGCCGCGCCGGCCCATGTCGATCGCCTCGATCTTCTGCGGCGAGGCGGTGCGGATGGCGGCGTAGTAGCTCTCGCACACGGTGCGATAGTCGCGGATGACGCGCCGGAACGGGGTGAGCGAGAGCAGGTGCGTCATCACCGGCTCGCCGTCCTCCGTCTGGATCTCGAAGGCGAGCTTCTTGTCGACGAGGCCGAGCTTGAGCGCGTAGGGGCCGCCCTCGCGCCCGGGCACCGCGAAGTGGTTCGCCTCGACGATGTCCCAGATCGCCACGGCGCGCTCGTGCTCCTGGTCGGGACTGCCGCGGCCGATCGAGGCCTCGTCGAGCACGACGCGCACGAGCCCCTTTCCCCTGTCCTCGGCCATGGTCGCTCCGTCCCGCCTCGCGCGCCGCGACCCTAGCGCGCCCGCGCGCCCCGCGCAAAGGGCTCGCGGGACGCGCCCACTCCGAGCACTCGCGCGCGGCGGAACCGGGTGTGCGGAAAACGCGCCTTGGCGCGCCGGGCGTTCCGTGCTCGTCTCCGGCCCCGACCGCAGGACAGGACGAAGAGCCCCGCCGTGCCGAACCCGGAGAGTGCCGACGTCGTCATCGTCGGCGGAGCCGCCATGGGCTCCTCCCTCGCCTATCATCTCCTCGCCCATCCCGGCTTCGCCGGCCGGGTCGTGGTGGTGGAGAAGGACCCCACCTACGCGCGCTCGGCCTCGGCGCTGTCGGCCGCCTCGATCCGCAGCCAGTTCACGAGCGCGGTGAACGTGCGCATCTCGCTCCACGGCATCCGCTTCCTGCGCGCCCTCGGCGAGCACCTGGCGGTGGACGGCGAGGCGCCCGAGATCGGGCTGAAGGAGGGCGGCTACCTCTATCTCGTCAACGCCGCCCAGGAGGCGGGCCTGCGCGCGGCGCACGCGCTCCAGCGCGCGGAGGGCGCGGACGTGGCGCTGCTCGCGCCCGACGCCCTCGTCGCCCGCTTCCCCTGGCTGAACCCGGGGGAGGACGTGGTTCTCGGCTCGCTCGGGCTCTCGGGCGAGGGCTGGTTCGACGGCTGGGGCCTGCTCCAGGCGTTCCGCCGCAAGGCGAAGGCGCTCGGCGCGCACTACGTCGCGGGAGAGGTGACGGACCTCGTGCGCGAGGGCTCGCGCATCACCCACGCGGTCCTCGCCGACGGCAGCCGGATCGCCTGCGGCACCCTCGTCGACTGCGCCGGGGCCGGCGGGCGCGCCGTCGCGGCGATGGCCGGGGTCGACCTGCCGGTCTTCGCGCGTCCGCGCTACGTCTTCGGCTTCACCTGCAAGGGCGACGTGCCGAATTGCCCGCTGATCATCGACACGTCGGGCGTCTACGTGCGGCCCGAGGGCGAGAGCGCCGCGGGCCGGCACTTCATCTGCGGCGTCTCGCCGAGGCCCGAGGAGGACGAGCGGCTCGCCTGGCGCGACGAGGACCCGGCGACGCAGGAGGTCGACTGGTCGTATTTCGAGGAGCGGATCTGGCCGGCGCTGGCGGCGCGGGTGCCCGCCTTCGAGGCGATCCGCCCCGGCGCGGCCTGGGCCGGGCCCTACGACATGTGTGCGCTCGACTGCAACGCGCTGATCGGCCCCACGGCGCCGTGGGGGCCGGACAACTTCCTCGTCTGCAACGGCTTCTCCGGCCACGGCCTGCAGCAGGCGCCGGCCGTGGGGCGCGGGCTGGCGGAGTGGATCGTCGAGGGCCGCTTCGCCGCCCTCGACCTCTCCGATCTCGCCTTCGGGCGCGTCGCCGACGGGCGCGGCGACCGCGAGCGCAACGTCATCTGAGCCGCGCGCCGCAAGTCGACGCGAGGCTCGGCCCGCCCTCAGGCGTGGCCGTGGCCGGGCTTCTGGTTGCGCAGGATGGCGCGGGCGATCCACCAGCTCGCCGGCACGGAGGCGAGGACGCCCAGCGCCGCAGCGACGACGATCGGCGTCGCGCTGTCGAGCCCCATGTCCACCGTCAGCACGCCGATGACGAGCGTGCCCGCGAAGGTCGGTGCGCACAGGATGAAGATCAGGACGGCGAGCTTGAGCATGGGAGCCTCACGCAAGGATGGCGTCTCGCCGCGGGCACGGCCCGCGGCGGTCGATGGCGCGATCATGGCGAGGCCGGCCGCCGTGCGCGTTGAGCGAGATCAAGCGTCGCCGCGGCAACCGGGCGGTTTCGCGTCTCGGGCGCGGCTCACGTCGCGGGCCGCCTCACTTCGGCGCCATGCGCAGCGCGCCGTCGAGGCGGATCGTCTCGCCGTTCAGCATGTCGTTCTCGACGATCGCCTGGACGAGCGCGGCGTACTCCTCCGGCTTGCCGAGCCGCTTCGGGAAGGGGACGTCGGCGGCGAGCGAGCCGCGCACCTCGTCCGACAGGGAGGCGAACATCGGCGTCTCGAACAGGCCGGGCAGGATCGTCACGACCCGGATGCCGAAGCCGGAGAGGTCGCGCGCCACCGGCAGCGTCAGGCCCACCACGCCGGCCTTCGAGGCGCCGTAGGCGGCCTGGCCGATCTGCCCGTCCTGCGCCGCGACGGATGCGGTCGAGACGACGACGCCGCGCCCGCCGTCGGCGGTGACGGGGTCGAGCCCGGCCATGCCCGCCGCACACTTGGCGATCATCGCGAAGGTGCCGATCAGGTTGATCTGGACGGTGCGCGCGAAGGTCTCGATGTCGTGCGGCACCAGCGCGCCGGTGTCGCGCTTCTTCGAGACGGTGCGTCGGCCCGGCGCCACCCCGGCACAATTGACGAGCAGGCGCTCGACGCCGTGCGCCGCGCGCGCCTTCTCGAGCCCTGCGTCGATCGTGGCCTCGTCGGTGACGTCGACGGCGCAGAACAGGCCGCCGAGCTCGGCGGCGACAGCCTCGCCGCGGGTGGCGTCGCGGTCGAACAGCGCGACCTTGACGCCGGCTTCGGCGAGCCGCCGGGCGGTGGCCTCGCCGAGACCCGAGGCGCCGCCGGTGACGATGGCGGCGGAAACGTCTGAGAGCTGCATGGAAATCCTCCCGTGAAGCGCTTCGTTTAGCCGGCGCGGCGCCGCCGCGGAAGGGGGCGGCGGCAGCGAGCGCTTTCCCCGGCTCCCCGGCGCATGTTAAGGACCCGCATCCGACCAGACCGGGATGCGATCACCATGGTCATCCGCCATCGCCTTCGCCCGACCACCGGAGCGCCCGCATGAGCGCCGACGCCCTCAAGCGCGCAGCGGCCGCCCGCGCGCTCGCCCTCGTCGAGCCCGGCATGCGCCTGGGGCTCGGCACCGGCTCCACCGCCAAGCACTTCGTCGCGCTCCTCGGCGAGCGCGTGCGCGACGGGCTCGACGTCGTCGGCGTGCCCACGTCCGAGGCGACGCGGGCGCAGGCGGAGGCCGAGGGCATCCGCCTCGCGACCCTCGACGAGCATCCCGAGCTCGATCTCACGGTCGACGGGGCGGACGAGCTCGACGACGCGCTCAACCTGATCAAGGGCGGCGGCGGGGCGCTGCTGCGCGAGAAGATCGTCGCCGCGGCCTCGCGCCGCATGGTGGTGATCGCCGATTCGACCAAGCGCGTGGCCCGGCTCGGCGCCTTTCCGCTGCCCATCGAGGTCGTGCCCTTCGGGCTCGAGGCGACGCGGCGCGCGGTGGAGCGGGCGATCGCGGCGGCGGGCGCGTCCGGCACGCTCGGCCTCAGAAACGCCACGGACAACGCGCCCTACGTCACCGACGGTGGCCACTTCATTCTCGACGCCCGACTAGGCCGGATCGACGCGCCGGACGCGCTGGCGGCGGCGCTCGCCACCGTCCCCGGCGTCGTCGAGCACGGGCTCTTCCTCGGCCTCGCCACCGGAGCCGTGATCGCGACCGAGGACGGCCTCGTCACCCTGGGCGACGTCTGATACCGATCACCTACCGACAATCCGGAGCCTTCCGCACCATGCTGAGACCCCTTCTCGCCGCTTCCACGCTCGCCGTCGCCCTCGCGCTGGCCGGCGCCGCGACGTCCGGCGCCCGCGCGCAGACGGAGGCGACCCCCGCCGCCCAGGCGCAGCTCTCCGAGAGCCATCTGGCGCTCGCCCGCGAGGTCGTCGCCTCCTCGGGCATGGCGCGCTCGTTCGAGGCGGTGATCCCGCAGATGCAGGAGGCGCTGCTGCGCCAGTACGGCCGCAACCCCGTGCTGATCGACGACGCGGCCGCTGTGATCCAGGCGCTCGAGCCCGAGATGGAGCTGCAGCGTCGTGCGATGCTCAACCGGGCGGCTCGCGTCATCGCGGCGCGGCTCTCCGAGGAGGCGCTCGCCGACATCGCCGCCTTCTTCGACAGCGAGGCCGGGCAGCGCTATGTCGAGGTCCAGCCGGCGGTTCTCGACGGGCTGATCTCGGAGATGCAGGTCTGGTCGCGCGAGCTGAACGAGTACCTGCAGATCCGCGTCCAGGCGGAGATGCTGGAGCGCCGCGAGGCGCAGGCGGCGGGGGGCGGCGAGGCGCCGGCGCAGTGAGCGTCGCCCGGCGCCGTCGCGCGCGACGTCCGACGACCCGTCCCCAAGCCCCGCCCCAAGCCCCGCCCCACGCGAGGAGGCACGCACCATGAGCGGCGACTACGATCTCGACCTGTTCGTCATCGGCGGCGGCTCCGGCGGCGTGCGCGCGGCGCGCATCGCCGCGGGCCACGGCGCCCGGGTCGCGATCGCCGAGGAATCCCGCTACGGCGGCACCTGCGTCATCCGCGGCTGCGTGCCCAAGAAGCTGATGGTGCTGGCCTCCCGCTTCGCCGACGACTTCGCCGACGCCGCCGGCTACGGCTGGGACGTGGGCGAGCCGCGCTTCGACTGGCCGACGCTCGTCGCCGCCAAGGAGCGCGAGATCACCCGGCTCGAGGGCATCTATCGCGCGAACCTCGAGAAGGCGGGCGTGCGGGTGCTCGACGGCCGCGCGGTGGTCGAGGGGCCGCACGCCGTGCGTCTGCTCTCCACCGGCGAGCTCTTCCGCGCGCGCCACATCCTCGTCGCCGTCGGCGCGCGGCCCTCGCTCGAGCCGGAGATCCCCGGCGGCGAGCTGGGCATCACCTCGAACGAGATCTTCGACCTGCCGGAGCAGCCCGGGCGCATCCTCATCGTCGGCGGCGGCTACATCGGCGTCGAGTTCGCCGGCATCTTCGCCGGGCTCGGCTCGCAGGTGACGATGTCGCTGCGCGGCGACAAGCTCCTGCGCGGCTTCGACGAGGACCTGCGCGACCGGCTCGGCGCGGCCTACGAGCGCAAGGGTGTCGCGCTCAAGTTCGGCACCACGCTCGAGCGGCTCGGCCGCGACGCGGACGGCGCCATCGCCGCGCGCTTCGCCGACGGGTCGAGCGGCACGTTCGACCGGGTTCTCGTCGCCACCGGCCGCAAGCCGAACACCGCGAAGCTCGGGCTCGAGACCGCTGGCGTCGCGCTCGGCACGGGCGGCGAGATCATCGTCGACGGCTACTCGCGCACCCTCGTTCCCTCGATCTCCGCAGTGGGCGACGTCACCAACCGCGCCGCCCTCACCCCCATCGCCATCCGTGAGGGGCACGCCTTCGCCGACACGACGTTCGGCGGCAAGCCCTGGATGGTCGATCACGACATCATCCCCACCGCCGTGTTCTCGACGCCCGAGATCGGCACGGTGGGCTGCTCCGAGACGCTGGCGCGCCAGCGCACGGGCGAGGTCGCCATCTACGAGACCGCCTTCCGCTCCATGCGCGCGACGCTGTCGGGGCGTGACGACCCGGTCTACATGAAGCTCGTCGTCGACGCGAAGAGCGACGTGGTGATGGGCCTGCACGTCTTCGGGCGGGATGCCGCGGAGATGATCCAGCTCGCCGGCGTCGCCGTGACCATGGGCGCGACCAAGGCCGATTTCGACCGCACCGTCGCCGTGCACCCGACGGCGGCGGAGGAGCTCGTCACCATGCGCACGCGAGCCCGCTGAAGGCGGGCTCACGGTCGGGCGGAGCGCGGGGCGCCGGCGCCGCGCACGATGCCACGCATGACGATCTCCATCGGCCCGTGCGCGAAGGCACGCCGCCACAGGGCGAGGATCCCGACGATGGCCGCGTAGGTGGCGAGCGCGATCGTGAGGATCGCCGCCGAGTCGAGCCCGCCCCACAGGCCCAGCCCCCAGCCCAGGAACACCGCGCCGAGCAGGAGCGAGTGGAGGAGGTAGCCCGACAACGAGCTCTCCCCCACGACCGCAAGCGCGCGCACCAGGACGTGGTCCGGATGCCGGCGCGCGGCGGCGAGCACGCTCACGGCGAGGCCGACGGACAGGACGGGCGCCGAGAGCCCCAGCCCTGCGGCGGCCGCGACGACGGCCGGCATGCCGAGCGTGCCCGGGGCGACCAGGGCGACGACCAGCGCCGCGGCGGCCGCCATGGCGGCGAGCCCGCCGGCCGCGAGCGCCAGCGGCGCCCCGCGCATCCACGCGGCGAGGCGCTCCGGGCTCGGCGGGAAGGGGCCGGAGCAATGCGCCAGGTGCCCCGCGTGCAGCGCACCCATCGTCGGGACCAGCGCGACCGAGCCGGGCTCCGCCGCCCGCCTGCTTCGCGCCCCGCTCGCGGTTGTGATCACGTCAGCCACCGCCCGCGCCCCCTCCCGCCCCGCCCCCCGCCCCGGCCGCTGCGCCCCCCTCGGGGAACGCCAGCGTCGCGCCCGTCAGCCGGCGGTAGAGCTCCAGCACCCGCCCGATGTACGCCGAGGGCGCCCGGTGCTCCCGCACCCACTGCCGCGCCCGCTCACCCAGCGCCCGCGCCGACTCGGGCTCCTCGATCACCCGTTTCATCAGCCCCGCCCAGTCCGCCCCCGAAGGCGTCCCCACCACCCACGCCGTCTCGTCCTGGTGGTACGAGTCCACCCACGGGTCGTCGTGCGCCAGGATCGGGATGCCGTGGGCCATCGACTGCAGCGTCAGGCTCCGCGACTTGCCCAGCGGCTGTGGCAGCACCAGCACGTCGGTCCGCAGCAGCAGCTCCCGGTGCCCCAGCCGCCGCGGCACCAGCGACACGTGCGCCAGAAGGTTCAGCCGCTTGGCCTCCTGCCACACCTCGTGCTGGTCCGCGCCCTGCCCGTCGAGGAAGCACTGCGTCTGGCGGTGGGCCCGCACGGTCTGGGCGATGCCCTCGAGCACCGCCTGGTACCGGGCGTCCATCTTGCCATTGCCGCTGACCACGAAGCACACCGTCGACCCCGGGTCCACCGCCGGCCCCGGGTCGCTGACCTTGTGCACCCCCGGGGGGATCAGCTCCACCAGGAAGCTCCCGGGCAGCCGCTGACGCAGGGCCTCGGCGATCGGCTCGGTGGTCGCGATCAGCGCCGTCTTCTGCGGCTCGGCCCGCCGGCCGAGGCGTTCGGCCAGCCCCCGCTCCATCCCCGCCCCCGCGGTGACCCCCAGCGGCCCCCCGATCTCGCGCGACACCGCCTCGCCGCC